>DATHUE010000115.1:0-6871 GCA_035462545.1 Solirubrobacterales bacterium | reverse complement strand
GACGGCGGGGTGCGCGCCCCCCTACACCGACCTGTCGATCGTCTCCATCGCCGCGCGGGCGCCAGCGCGAAGTGCGCCCAGCAACCCCTCCCTCTCCCCCGCGAGGGTGAAGACGGAGCGGTCGTGATCGGCGTCGGAGTGGCGATCGAGCAGCATCGCGCCGGTGCCGAAGGCGGCGGCCAGAGAATCGATCCGGGTCGCGTCGCGCCCCTCGGAGACATTGGGGACGGCGAGCAGCGTCATCGTCAGAGCAGCAGCTCGCCGCCGTCCGCGATCCGCTCGCCGCCGATCTCGATCCGTGGCTCGAGGATCACGCAATCGAGGTGGACCGGGACCTGGACGGTGCCGCCGATCGCGGCCGAGGCGCCGAAGGCGACGTGGGCGGTGCCGAGGATCTTCTCGTCCTCGAGGATGTTGCCGGTCAGCGTCGCTTCCTCGTTGGTGCCGATCCCAAGCTCGGCGACGTTGGTCCCGTCCTCGCCATGCTCGGTCAGCATCTCCAGCAGGCGGGCCCCGTCGGCGCCGGTCGCCTCGACCAGGTGGCCCTCCCGAATCGTCAGCGCCACCGGGGTGTCGAGCAGACCGATGCCGGCGATCGACCCGTCGATCACCAGCGTGCCCTCGCCGGTCCCCTCGAGCGGGGCGATGAAACCCTCGCCGCAGGGCAGGTTGCCGAAGGCGCCGCGGGTGCTGAGTTCGCCGCCGTCGGCGATCGCCAGCCGTCCCTCCAGCCCGAGCCGCAGGTCGGTGCCGTTGGGGCAGACGATGTGAGCCTCGGAGCCGCGGTTGAGTTCCTCGGCGACGGCCCAGCTGCGGCGGCGCATCTCCGCCAGGTCGGCGTTCATCAGCCGCGCCAGCATGTCCTCGGTGACGCCCGGCAGGGTGCCGATCCGCACCCCCGCCTCGCTCGCCGCTTTGCGGGCCGCGGTGTGGGAGAGCGACTGGATCGTCGGCGCCAGGACCACGTCGGCGGCGGCCATCGCCGCGGCGACCGGGTCGGGAGGCTCGGCGGCGGCCGAATCGCGCTCGGAGATCACCGCCAGGGTCGCGTCAGCGCCGTCCCCCTGGGCCTCGATCCGCATCAGCGCCCCGATCTCTTCCGTGACCGGGTTGCAGACCACCAGCACCTCCTCGGCGGGCTCGATCCCCATGCACTCGCGGATCACCTTCCGCACCGCCCTGTCCAGCTCCGCGTTCACGCCGCCAACCCTAACCCGAGCCGCCGAACGGCGCGGCGTTTCCCCTGCAATCCCCGCTCGCTAGCATCCCCGTCTCCCCGCCGGAGTAGCTCAGCTGGTTAGAGCAGCGGAATCATAATCCGCGTGTCGGGGGTTCGAGTCCCTCCTCCGGCATGCTTGGCGCAGCGCGTTTATGACGCGGCACAGCAACGTTACCCTGACCTCCATGCCGTCCCTTTGGGCAGCATCGCTGCTCTTGTTCTTCGCTGTCATTGCCGGTGGACTCGCTTGCGTTGAAGCAATTGGGAACGGCAACTACTTGACGGCGCTCTCGTTCGCTGGGATCACGCTGACGTGCGCCGTGGGTTTCGCTGAGCCGATCGTATCTCGCCGCGAGAGGGAGTGGTGGTGGTAACAGAGACCGGGGCACGGTAAGCACCGGGAACGGTGCTTCAAACCTCCAGCATCAGCGTCACCGGGCCGTCGTTGACCAGGCTCACCTTCATGTCGGCGCCGAAGACGCCCTTGGCGGCGCCGAGGCGCTCGCAGAAGCGGTCGTAGAGGGGCTCGGCGACGTCGCCCGGCGCGGCGGCGACGAAGCTGGGCCGGTTGCCCTTGCGGGTGTCGCCGTAGAGGGTGAACTGGCTTACGCAGAGGATCTCGCGCTCGCCGAGCGGCGCATTCATCCGGCCCTCGGCGTCGGCGAAGATCCGCAGCGATCGCAGCTTGTCGGCGAGCCGGTCGGCCTCCGCCTCGGTGTCGTCGGCGCTCACTCCCAGGAGGACCAGCAGCCCCGGCCCGATCGCCGCCATTCGCTCGGCGTCGACCTCCACAGCAGCCTCGCTGACGCGCTGGACCAGTGCCCTCATCGCCGCCGCCCTCAGCCGTCGCCCGCTTCCAGCTCCTCGACCAGGGAGCCGGCGTCGTAGGCGCCGAAGTGACGGCGGCCGTTGACGAAGAAGGTCGGGGTGCCGGTGGCGCCGCTGGCCTCGGCCGAGGCGGCGTCGCGCTCGACCCGCGGCCGGTGCGCGCCTGAGTCGAGCTCGGCAGCCATCCGCTCGGCGTCCAGGCCCAGCTCCCGCCCGACCGCGAGCATCGTCTCCCGCGAGAGCTTCGGCTGCGCCGCGAACAGGGCGTCGTGGTACTCCCAGAAGCTCCCCTGGGCCGCCGCCGCCTCGCTCGCCTCCGCGGCCAGTGGCGCCAGCGGGTGGCGCTCGGCGATCGGCAGGTGGCGGAAGCCGAAGACGAGGCGGTCGCCGAGCCGCTCCCGCACCCGCCGCAGCACCGACTGGGCGCCGAGGCAGTAGGGGCACTGGAAGTCCCCGAACATCACCAGCTGCAGCGGCCGTCCGAGCTCGCCGCGCAGGTGGTCGCCCGCTTCCAGCCCTGGGGTCAGCCTGTCGTCCACGCCGCACGATGTTATGTGCTCCGTGGGCGACGTCGAGTACGTACTGATCCTGCTGCTTGCGGCGGCGTTGCTGGTCCGCCTCGCCGACTTCGTCAAGGTGCCGGCGCCGATCATGCTGGTGATCGGCGGCCTCGGGATCGCCCTGATCCCGGGGGTCAAAACGGTCGAGCTCGACCCCGACCTGGTTTTCCTCGTCTTCCTGCCGCCGCTCGTCTACGCCGCCGGTTGGCGCACCTCGCCGCACGAGCTGAAAGCGGTGGTGAAGCCGCTGGCCCTGCTCTCGATCGGCCTCGTCTTCCTCACCGCCGCGGTCGTCGCCGTCGTCGCCCACGCCCTGGTCCCGGAACTGAGCTGGGCCGCCGCGGCGATCCTCGGCGCCGTCCTCGCCCCCACCGACGCCGCCGCCTCGACCACGATCTTCCGCCGCCTCGGAGCGCCGGAAAGGGTCCGGCTCCTGGTCGAAGGCGAGTCGATGATCAACGACGGCACCGCCCTGGTCATCTACCGGATCGCGGTCGGCGTCGCGACCGGCGGCGCCTTCAGCCTCGGCGGCGCCACCCTCGAGTTCATCGGCGTCGCCGCCGGCGGAATCGCCGCCGGGCTCGCAGTCGGCGTCCTCTTCGACCTCGCCGCCCGCCGCCTCAACGACTCCGGGCTGGTGATCGTCCTCAGCGTCCTCGCCGCCTACGGCTCCTACGTCGGCGCCGAGGAGCTGCACGTCTCCGGCATCCTCGCCGCCGTCGTCGCCGGCCTCTACGCGGGCTACCGCTCCTCGCGCAGCTTCGACGCCGACACCCGGCTCAGCGGCGTCGCCTTCTGGGGCGTCTCGCTGCTGGCGGTGGAGATGACCCTGTTCGTGCTGCTCGGCCTGCAGCTGCCGGCGATCGTCGAGGCCCTGGAAGCGAGCTCCTCCGGGGTCGGCGAGCTGATCGTGCCGGCGCTGGCGATCGCCGCCGCCTCGATCGGCCTGCGCCTCGCTTTCGTCTTCGCCCTCGGCGCCGACGCCGGCGAGACCCGCGGCCAGCGCTTCGCGGTCGGCTGGAGCGGGATGCGCGGCGCCGTCTCGCTGGCGGCGGCGCTGGCGATCCCGCTCGAGGTCTCGGGCCGGCCGCAGGTCGTCTTCCTCGCCTTCGCCCTGATCCTGATCACCCTCGTCGGCCAGGGCCTCTCCCTCCCCTACATCGTCCGCGCCCTGCGGCTGGAGAAAGCCCGGCGCTGGAGCGACGAAGAGGCGGTGGCGCGGATGGAGGCGGCACAGGCAGCGCTCGACCGGATCGACGAGATCGAGGAGGAGGGCCGCGCCGCGGAGCCGCACCTGCGCCGCCTCCGCGACCTCTACCGCGCCCGCTTCCGGATGTGCGCGGCGGTGCTCGGCGGCGAGAACCCCGATGCCGCCGCCCGCGAGCAGACCCTGGTCGACTACGGCGACCTGCGCCGCGATCTGCTCGGCGTCGAGCGCGAGACGCTGCAGGACCTGCACGGCGCCGGCCGACTCCCCCAACAGACCCTTCAACAAATAGAAAGGGATTTGGACCTGGACGAGGCCCGGATCAGGGCTTGAGCACGGCGCGACGGCGGCTCAGTGATGCACAGCCGCGGCTTCGCGGCGAAACTCATTCAGCACCGACTCCATCGTCTCCACCTCGCAGGCAACCATTTCCGGCCAGCTCTTCTCCGGGTGGTCCTGCAGGGTCTTGAGGCCGTTGCCGCTGATCACCGCGACGACGGTCTCGTCGGGATCGAGCTTTCCTTCCTGCGCCAGCCGGGCGGTCGAGGCGATCGTGGTACCGCCAGCGGGCTCGGTGAGCAGACCCTCGGTCGCCGCCAGCAGATCGATCGCCTCGAAGATCTCGTGGTCGGAGGCAGTCGCTGCCGTGCCACCTCGGGAGCGCACCGCCTCGACCACGAGTCCGCCGTCCCCGGGCGCGCCGATCGCCAGGGAGTGAGCAGCCGTGCGAGGGCTTTGGGACTCGATCTCGCCGCCGTCGACGATCGCGGTGGCGATCGGGCTGCAGCCGGACGCCTGGGCGATGTTGATCTTGGTGCCGGAGGTCTCGGCGAGCCCCACGGTCTCCAGCTCCTTGAGGCCCTTGTGGACCCGCGAGGAGAGGGTGCCGCCGGCAGCCGGGATCACGAAGTGGTCGGGCGCGACCCAGCCCAGCTCCTCGACGACCTCGAAAGCCATCGTCTTCGCCCCCTCGGCGTAGAACGGGCGCAGGGTGATGTTGGCGAACTCCATCCCGGTGGTCAGCGCCAGCTCGCGACAGGCACGGTTGGCCTGGTCGTAGTTGCCGTCCAGCTGGCAGACCTTGGCGCCGAGCGCGCGACAGGCCTTCGCCTTGCCCTTCTCCATGTTGCCCGGATAGAAGATGAAAGCGGCTGCCCCGGCCTTCGCCGCCAGCGCCGCCACCGCAGTTCCGACGTTGCCGGTGGAGACGCAGCCGATCTCGTCTTTGCCCAGCTCCAGCAGCCGGGCGACGGCCATCCCGACGACACGGTCCTTGTAGGAGAGCGTCGGCCGGTTGGTCGCGTCGTCCTTGAGGTAGAGCTTGCGCAGGCCGAGCTCGGCGCCGAGCCGGTCGGCCGGAATCAGCGGAGTTTGGCCGGCAAACTGGCCGACTCGGGACTGCGCCGCCCGGGAGAGGATCGGCAGCAGCTCCTCGAAGCGCCAGATGTTGTGCGGCCGCGAGCCGAGGTCGTGCTCGGCGATCCGCGCCTTCGCCAGCTCGTAGTCGTAGTCGATGTCCAGTCCCTCGCCGCAGGCGGGGCACTTGAAGGCGGTATCGAGCAGGGGCGTCCGGTAACCGCAGTCGCGGCAGACGAGTTCGGTGGCGCACGACCCGGTTCGCGACCCGTAAGGCCCCTCCAGATGCGGCTCGACCGCCTCGCTCATGACTCCTCCTTTACCGCCGCGAAGAGGGCCGCCGGGCCCTTCCCGTCTTCACTGGCGCTCTGACAATTAGTCGGCTGGGTATAACACATAGGGTCGCAGCGCTCAATGCTTTCTGCGTAAATTTTCGGTGATCGGCGGCAGCCAGCCCTCAGGCCGGAATGCCGCCCGCACCAAATCGTCCCACAGGACGGTAGCGGACGTTGGGGGCGGCGAGACGATAAGGAAATGTTCTGTCTGTAGAGTTCCTGTCGTCGGAAGCAAAGAATCGGCCCATGACCCCCCAGGAGCGCTTCGCAGCCAACCTCAGAAAAGCCCGTAAACGCGCAGGGATCTCGCAGGAGGAGCTCGGCTTCCGCTGCGAGCTGCACCGAACCGAGATCTCCCTGCTGGAGCGAGCCGGACGCGAACCGCGCCTGGCGACGCTGACCAAGCTGGCCGGCTCCCTCGGGACCACCCCGCAGGAGCTCTGCGAAGGGCTGGCCTGGAACCCCGACAAACGGCGGTTCGAGGTGAAGAAGGTCAGCTAGTCCCAGCCGACGACCGATAGCAACGACGAAGAAGGGCCGGGACGAACGTCCCGGCCCTTCTCCTTTCGTCAGGCTATCCCTAAAGGGGTTCGTAGACGTTTTTCCGCGCAACGATTTCGAGATTGAAATTCTGCACGGTCTCGTTGGTGCCGGCCGGAGACGGCAGGCCAGCCTGCGCGTTGACCAAGCCGTTGAGCGGGATCGGCAGCAAACCGAGCACGTTCAACGTGCAGCCGTTAGCCCCCGGGGCCGCGAACGCGTTGTCGACGAAGGTGCCGTTGCTGTACACGCCGACGCCTTTCGGGGTGCCGACTTTGAACGTTGGCTGGACACCGGTGATCGGTTCGTTGGGCGGCGGCGGGTTGGTCGTGCCGACGCTCAGTTTGAGCAGGATCGGTTCCGCGTTGGACCCGACGTAGCATTTGCTGCCGAGGGCCGGGTTCACGAGACGGACCTTGATCGGCAGTTCGTACGCGAACGGGGTCAATTTCGGCGAGCCCGCCAACTCGGTGACCGCATACAGTTTCAGCTGCTCGGCGTTGAGGAAATTGACCAGCCAATCCAGGCCGGTAATCCCGATCAGCCCACCCGGGACGGGCTGGGGACTTTCAGAGAGACCACCGCTCGGGCTGGAGGCGAATTCTTCCCCAGCTCCGTTCGTCCCCCCGCTGAGGGTGATCGGGTTGGTGATCGGAACGGTCTTGCTGCCCATTTTGAAATGACCGCCGGTGATCGTCGACAGCTGACAGCTCGTCACCGTCGGCGCTTCGGCCGGAGTTGGGCATCCTTCGAATCGCTCGTAGCCCGGTTTGGTCGCAGCAGACGCCGAGGCGACAAGGGTCAACCCCACCGCCAACGCACCCAC
>DATHUE010000114.1:0-10212 GCA_035462545.1 Solirubrobacterales bacterium | reverse complement strand
TGGTGCTGGGCGGCGAGCCCGAGCAGGACATCGACGACAGCCGCGGCTGCGTCGTCGACCGCGCCAACGCCAAGGGCTTCGCCTTCGAGTACATGACGAGCGGCCGCGCCGTCGTGCTCGGCGACCTCGGCCCCTGGGCCTGCGCCGGGATGACCGGCGGCCGCGTCTACGTCCGCCACAACGCCTTCGGAATCGACCGCGAGGCGATCCAGCGCCGCCTCGGCGAGGGCGCCAAAGTCGAACTCAAGGACCTCGACTCCGAGGGCCTGCTCGACCTCGACGACCTGCTCAACGGCTACGCCAAGGAACTGCGCGCGACCGGCCAGGACGAGGAGGCCGAGCGGATGCTGGAGCTGGCCGCCGACGCGCCGAGCAACTTCCTGATGGTGCTGCCGCACAAGGTCCAGGCGGACCCGAGCATCTCGACCGAGTGAGGGCCCGCCCGGGACTGGTGCAGCCAGAAGTGCTTGTATAACTCAGCGTAATTTGCGACAGTACCCCGCTATGTCGATCGGGCGGGTGGGGTACCACACATGCTGCCGGTGTTGATACCGCTGCTGACCGCGGTGGTTGGTGCTGTTCTCTCCGCGGCTTTGGCGCAGTACTACCGGCGGGCGAGGCCCGTGGTAATCATCGACGAGATCTCCCGCTCGCCTGACGTAACCCCGGGTGAAACCATCGCTCCGGTGAATCAGGATTTGGCCGCCGCCGGAGAAAGCTGGTTGGACTTCGGGGTCAAACCGCTGGAGGCTGACAAGCCCACCCTCTCCGAGGTCGCATATGTGTCTCAGCTCAAAGCGATCCTCAGCGGAGTGGAAGGAGTCATCGAGGGCCTGCCGGCGATCACCAAGAGCGCAGAGGGATTGGATGGCTTTCTGCAGAGAGGCGAGCACGCGGAGTTCGAGGCCCTGTTCAGCGTGGAGATAAACACCCTTTGGAAGTTGCTGCTGGGAGCTCACCGAAAAGGCGAATTCGAATACAGCGGCACCCCTCCCGCTCCTCTTTCAGAGATGAGCGAGGAGAGAGAGGGGGGAACAAGGGAGACCCCCCGGCTCACGGCCTACCCAGGAACCACCTCTGAGTACAACCGTGACATCGGTACGAGTGTCATCCGTCATCCCGCTTGGACCAAACAGATCGTCTACGACAGCGAGGGCGATTTCCTGATCCCGTTGCCGGGGTCGCGCAACCTGTACCTCCCCTGGAGCCTGGTCACTGTTTCCCAACGGCCGAAAGCGTTCGCCTTCTCGATGAGGACCGCCATTGCCTTCGCCTCGTTCCACAAAGAGGACCTCCAGGAGCTGACGAACTATCTGCTCAAAGTCGAGCGGCAGAACCGAGTTCCGCTGGAAGCCTTTCGGGCACAGCTCGAAAATGAGCTCAGGCTGTATGACCGAATAGTCGTCAAAGGGAACATCGCGAATCGAGGTGGTTCGCCCGTTACCGTCACTACCGACGGCTGTCTGTTCGTTGCTCTGGCCGGGTACTCCTCTTCCTCGGACAAGCGGACCCTGAAGCTGCACCCCGCGAACGAAGAGATCGAGATGGCGATCGGCTCCGACCGACCTGGAGAGGAGCCCGGGTTCGAGTCCTCGATGACGATCCCGGAGGGGTCGGTCACGCGGTTCATCTCCACCTCCGTATCGCGCATCCACTCGCTGGAGAACGCCGAGGTGCTGCAGGGCCTGATGACCAGTGGCGAGCGCTCGTGCTACCTGGGCGCGATGATCGTCTCTCCCCGCCGTGGGCTGTTCAGGAGCGTGCAGCCGGACTCGCAGTTCAGCCCCACTTACACCGATCCGCGGCCGTTCAGGGACTCGGCGGTGGGCACCCGGGTTCCACCACGCCCCGAGTCTGGTTGGAGCAAGTTTTTGCTTGCGCTCAGGCAGCGGGGCAACGCCTAGCGCGTCACCCTGGGGTCAGCGCGTTCCCGCGCCCCGATCGAGCCGGTCGGCGATTTCGCGGATCTCGGCCAGGAGGTGGTCGAGCATCGACTCGGTGTCGGTGTGGATCCGCCACTCGGCCTGCTCGCGCTCCTCCTCGACCTGGTCGATCCGCTTCTCGAGGCGGCGGGTGCGGTCGTCGATGCGGCGGACCGAGGCCTCGATCTTGCGCTCGCTCTTGCGCAGCCGCTTCTTGACGTAGAGGCGGGTCTCCTCGCGAAGGTCATCGAGCTCGCGGCGCAGGTCGGCATCCTCAAGCCCGCCTTCCTCGGCCATCATCTCTTCGACCCCGACCCGGACGCGCTCGATCTCCTCGTGCAGCTGGGCGCGGGCGCGATCGGCGGCAGCGGAGATCGCCGGCATGCCGGCGGGCTGCGGGGACGCTTGGGGCGGGTCGACCGGATGCGGCAGAGCGCTCACTGGGACCGCATCCTAGGGATGGCGGTGGCCGGAAATCCGGGCTCAGCGCTCGAGCACGTAAACGTGGAAGCGGCCGACGACCAGCTCGTCGCCGTCGCGCAGCGTCGCCCACTCGACCGGCTCGCCGTTGAGCAGCAGCCCGTTGAGGCTGCGGTCGTCCAGTACGCGCAGCGGCCGGTCAGGCTCGGAGACGATCAGGGCGTGGCGGCGGGAGACGCTGGGATGGTCGAGTTGAAGGTCGGCGTTGGCGCTGCGGCCGATCCTGGTCCAGCCGCGTTCGATTCTGAAGTCGCGGATCTCCTCGCCCTCTGTGCGGCAGACGAGGAAGCGCCCGGGCCGGCTCAGCGCTGCCCGTGCCTCGTCCAGCCAGTCGGGCGGCGAAGGGGCGTGGGGGAGGGTGAGTTCGCTGGTCCTGGCGGTGAGGTCGCGATGGTCCTGGCGGGCGGCGAAGATCGAGTCGCGGCGAAAGCGGGCGCCGCCGCACTCGGCACAGGGCGGCAGCGGCTCGGCTGCCCGGGTCGCGAGCTGGGCGCCGCAGTCGAGGCAGAAGAAGGTGCCGGCGCCGGGGACTGTGCCGGCACGGTCGGTGGTCTTCCTGTAGTCGCTTCCGACGCTGTCGAAGATCGGTGGCCTCCTTTCGCTGCGTCCGACTCGATCCTAGCGTTGTCGTGTTGATGATCACAACGGTTCTTTGTCTGTGCCGCCGGCGCCGGGCAACCCCTCTAGAATCGCGCCGCGATGGGTCCGACCGCCGCCGAGATCGAGATCGACGTCCCCCGCGAGCGCGTCTTCGAGTTTCTCGGCGACCTCTCCCTGCGCCCTTCGTTCACCGACCATTTCCTCTCCGGCTTCCATCTCACCCGGATCGAGCCGCGCGGGGTCGGGGCGGGCGCCCGCTTCCGGGTCGACGCGCCGCTGCGCAAGGTCTGGATGGACACCACGATCACCGAGCTGGAGCCGCCCCACAAGATCGTCGAGGAGGGGCTCGGCGGCCGCGTCAACCGGATCCGCACCCGCACCGTCTGGGAGTTGGTCGAGGGGCCGGGGTCGCTGACCACGGTGCGCGTTGCCCACTGGACCGAGCCGACGAGCATCGTCGACCGGGTGCTGGAGAAGCTCAGCGCCGGCTCGATCTGGCAGGAGCGAGGCTGGCGCGAGGCGCTGCGGCGGCTGCGCGATCTGCTCGAGGACGAAGCTGCCATTGCCGAGCGGATCGGGATCGCCGGCGGCAACCGCCACGCGACCGGCGTTCCCTGATCTTCCTTCAATAGACTCTCGCCGCCGATGCACCGCCTCCGCCGACTCGCTCTGCCGCTGCTCGCCGCCCTGGCGCTCTCCGCGCTGACGCTCGGCGTCACCGCCTGCGGCTACGAGCACCATGAGAAGCACGTCGAGGAGGGCGAGCCGGTCGAGCTGGGCGAGCTCAGCTACAACGTGATCTTCTCCCGCTTCCTCAACCCCAACGACAACGAGGACTCGGCCTACCTGGTCGGCCAGCCGCCGGCCCCGGAGGGATCCGCCTACTTCGGCGTCTTCTTCGAAGTCCAGAACGAAAGCGAAGAGCCCCAGTTCCTCGCCGAGACCCTGCACGCGCACGACGCCGACGGCCAGAAGTTCGAGGTGCTGCCGAGCGAAAGCATCTATGCGCTGCCGCTGGGCGGCGAAGTCGAATCGCAGGAACAGATCCCGATCCTGGACTCGACCGCGCAGCTGGGTGCGCTCGAAGGCTCCGTCGCGATCTTCCTGCTCCCCGCCTCGGCTTCCGAGAACCGGCCGCTGACGCTGGAAATCCCGCACCCCGACGGGGCGGGCGAGGTCACGCTAGACCTTTAAGGGTTGCTGGGCTCGTCTTTCGGACGGGCCGCGGGAGCAGTCGGTGCCCCTACCGCTGCGCTGGGCTACCTCGCCAGATTCCAACAACGACTGCCGCGCTAGAGCGCCGGTGCGAGTAGCAGGACGCCGCTTGCGGCAGGGGCACCGACTGCTCTCTCCGGGACCCTCCGAATCCGAGGCCAGATGCTTAGTGGCTTGTACGCGTGTGGTTTTTCGTGGTTGAGCCGACCATGGAAGCGTGAAGCGGGATCTGTCCCCCTGCCGCAAGCGGCGTCCTGCTACTCGCATCGCCAGCTACAGCGGCAGTCGCAGCCGAACCAGGCGAGGTAGCCCAGCGCAGCGGTAGGGGGACAGATCCCGCCCACCCTTTCGTGGTTCCGCGAATCCGCCTACAGCCCGGTGGAAAGCACTTCGGACGCGATCGGGGCCGCCACTTCTCCACCCGAGGCGCCCGCGTCGATCAGCATCACCCCGACCGCCAGCCGCGCCTTCTCGGCGGGGGCGAAGGCGGCGAACCATGCGTCTTTGATCTGGATCGGGTCCTCCTCGTTCTCCTGGCCGGGGGCGGGACCGAGCTCGGCGGTGCCGGTCTTGCCCGCCACCTGGGCCTCGGCGATCGCGCCGGCGGTGCCCGTGCCTTCGGTGACGACGCCGACCATCAGGTCGCGGATCGTGTGCGCCAGCTTCTTCGAGAGGACCCGCACCGGCTCAGCGTCGGGTCGCAGCTTCCTGTTGGCGACGATCGAGGTCGGCATCCGCACGCCGCCGTTGGCGACCGTCTGAGCGATGCTCGCCATCTGCAGCGGCGTCGCCAGCACTTTGCCCTGGCCGATCGCGGTCACCGCGAGGTCGACTTCTTCGCCGATCTCGGTCGGGATCGTCGACTCCGCCGGTTCGACGGCGCGGACGATCTCCGGTGCGTAGAGGGTCGGCGGCGAGTTGAAGCCGAACCGTTCGGCGGTTGCGACCAGCTTGTCGTTGCCGACGGCGGGGCCGAGCGGGACGAAGACGGCGTTGCAGGACTCGGCGAAAGAGTGGCTGAAGGTGCCGCCGCAGTACTCGCCGTTGGCGTTCTCGATGAAACGGCCGACCGTGATCCCGTCGGTGATCGGGAATTCGTCGTCGAGCGAGACCTCGCCCTCCTCGAAGGCCGCCGCGGTGGTGATGATCTTGAAGGTCGAGCCCGGCGGCTGGGGGGCGGAGAAGGCCTGGCCGGCGAGGGCGCGGACGTCGCCGGTGCGGGCGTCGAGCACGGCGACGCCGCCGGAGCGCCCGGCGAGGCCGGCGACGGCCGCTTCCTGCAGGTCGGGGTCGATCGTGGTCTTCACCGGGGCGCCCGGGCGGGGTTTGGCCCTGGCCAGCACCCGCTCGGTGCCGTCGGCGTCGACCGCCAGCAGCTCGCCGCCGGGGCGGCCGGCGAGGCGGGCGTTGAAGGCGAGCTCGAGGCCACTGACCCCGACCGGGGTTTCCGGCGTGAATCCCTGCTGCGCCAGCGTCTCGGTTTCTTCTTCGGAGGCGATCCCGACTTCGCCGGTGATGTCGATCGCGGCGCTGCCCAGCGGGTGTTCGCGTGCTTCCGCCGGGCCTTCGGCCAGCGGCGTCCCGTCGCCGGCGAGAATCGCCGCCCTGGGCGCCAGTTCGGTCTCGCTCTCCAGGTGCTCGCCGGCATGCAGACCGGGATAGACCAGGCTCAGGTCCCAGGCGATGCCGCCGTCGGCGAACGGCAGCACCAGCTCGTCCTCACGTTCGCCGAAGGCGACGGTCCCGGTCGCGACCGGGACGCGGACGACGGTGCGCTCGCCTTCGTCCTCGGGCTCGCCGGCGGAATCGGGAACGAGCGAGCGCAGGGTCGATATCTCCTCCGCTTCGCGGTAGGCGATCGCGAAGTCGTTGACCGAGATCGCCTGCCGCGAGGCGTCGTTCAGCTCCTCGTACATCGCCGCGAAGCGGTCTTCCGCCCAGGCTTCGGCGAAGCGATCGGCGGCATCCTGCTGAGGCGAGTCGGAGGCGCCGGAGCTGGCCCCCCAGATGAAGGCAACCAGCGCGATCAGCGCGAGGGGAAGCGTGCGGGTGACGAGACGACGACGCCGCTCCACCTCAGGCGACAAATTGTTCACTGGGAAAAGGTAATAGAGCGGTCGCTTCCGTGCTTGTATTCAGGGGTGACCTTCCTCGACTGGGCGATCGTCGCCTTCACGCTCGCCCTGGCGCTCTGGGGTTATCGACAGGGCTTGATCGTCGGCGCCCTCACCCTTGCAGGCTTCGCGGTCGGTGCCTTCACCGGCAGCCGGGTCGGGCCGATGCTCCTGGCCCAGGGGCCCGACTCCGCCTACGCGCCGCTTTGCGGCGCGCTGGGAGCGCTCCTGATCGGCGCCCTGGCGGCGGTCGCCTTCGAGAGCTTCGCGCTCGGCTTGCGGCAGCGGCTGATTCGGCGTCGCCGCGGCCTCCTGCACCGCGCCGACGGGGCCGGCGGTGCCGCCCTGATCGCCTCGGTCGCGCTCGGCCTCGCCTGGGTCTTCGGCGCCGTCGCCCTGCACGCGCCGGCCACCGCCGAGCTGCGCGCCGACGTCCAGGGGTCGTTGATCCTCCGCAGCCTCAACCGGATGATGCCGCCCTCGGGGCCGGTGCTCGGCGCTCTCAACCGGGTCGACCCGGCGCCGACGATCGGCGGGCCGCCGCCGCCCGCGACGCCGCCCGACCCGGCGGTCGTCTCCGACCCCGACGTCGATGCGGCGGGGGACTCGGTGGTGCGGGTGCTCGGCACTGCCTGCGGGCTCGGGGTCGAGGGCTCCGGCTGGGCGGTCCGGCCCGACCTGGTCGTCACCAACGCCCACGTGATCGCCGGCTCCGACGACACGACCGTGACCAACCGGGAAGGGATCGAGCAGGAGGCGACACCGGTCTATTTCGGCCCGAATGACGACCTCGCCCTGCTGCGCGTGGAGACCGAGCTGGAGCCCCTGTCGCTCGTCCTGGAGACCCGCCCGGGCGCCTCCGGTGCCGTCCTCGGCTATCCGGAGAACGGGCCCTACGCACTCTCGCCGGCCCGGCTGGGGGAGACCCGTTCGGTGATCAGCGAGGACGCCTACGGCAACGGTCCGCTGGAGCGTTCGATCGCCGCGCTGCGCGGCGAGGTCCGCAGCGGCAACTCCGGCGGGCCGATGGTCGACGGCGCCGGTCGCGTGCTCGGCACCGTCTTCGCCGCCACCACCAGTGGCCCCAAGGGCGGCTTCGCGATCCCGAACGAGGCGGTCTACCGCGCTCTCGACGGGGCCGGCGGCGAGGTCGGCACCGGTCCCTGCTCGCGCTGAGCCCCGCGAGCCCGTCACTTACGTTCAGTAAGCTCGGCTGATCGTGGAACCGTCCACGACCGAGATGCCCGCCGGCCAGTCCGGCGCCGTCTGCCCGCATTTCCACGCTGCGATCGAGCTGATCGGCAAGCGCTGGACGGGGGCGATCGTCTGCGTCCTCAGCGAGCAGCCGATGCGCTTCGCCGAGCTCGGCAAAGCGGTGCCCGGCCTCTCCGACCGGCTGCTCTCGCGACGGCTGCGCGAGCTCGAGGAAGAAGGCCTGGTCGAGCGCGCGGTCGAAGCCGGCACCCCGACCCGGGTCGTCTACTCGCTGACCGCGAAGGGGACCGCCCTGGGGCCGGCGATTCAAGCAATCCAGGCTTGGGCCCGGTCCTGGAAGTAGCCTGACCGCGTGGAGCAAGCCAAGGTCCAAGGCGGTGCCTCGGGCAGCACGTTGCCCGGTCCCTACGCGGTGGGCAGCTATGCGCGCAAGCTGCAGGGCTGGATGCGCGAACGCGCGAAGGTGCAGCTGCTCGGCGAGGTGACCGGCGTCAGCCGCAGCAAGGTCCAGGCCTATTTCGAGCTGCGCGACGGCGACGGCGCGGTGCCCTGCACGATCTGGCTCAACGACCTCGAGCGGGCCGGGCTCCCGGAGGGGGCGCTGCGCGACGGCGCCGAGGTGGTGATCGGCGGCGGCCCCGACTATTACCCGGGCGGAGCCCAGGCCTCGCCCAGCTTCAGCTTCCGCGCCACCCACGTGCGGCTGGCCGGCGAAGGCGACCTGCTGGCGCGGCTGGAGGCGCTGCGCAAGCAGCTGCGTGCCGAGGGGCTGTTCGAGCTGCAGAAGCAGCTGGCGCGACCGCGGCTGCCGAAGACGATCGGGGTGGTCACCGCCGAGGCCGGCGCGGCGCGGCGCGACCTGCTCGCCGGTCTGCACCGGCGCGGCTGGGGCGGGACCGTGGTCTGGGCCTTCGCCCCCGTTCAGGACCGCCACGCGGCGCCGGCGATCGCGACGGCGATTCGGGATTTGGCGGCGCGGCCGGAGGTCGAGGCGATCGTCGTCACCCGCGGCGGCGGCAGCCTGGCCGATCTCTGGGCCTTCTGCGACGAGACGCTCTGCCGCACGGTGGCGATGCTGCGGGTGCCGGTGGTGAGCGCGATCGGCCACGAGCGCGACTCGACCCTGATCGACGACGTCGCCGCCGTCGCCTGCTCGACGCCGACCCATGCCGCCGAGGCGGCGGTGCCGCTCGACTGCGCCGCGGCCCGGCAGAGCCTGGCCCGCTGCGCGATCTCGTTGCGGCGAGCGGGGGAGAGCGCGATCGGCGGCCGGGGACGGCACCTGGCGGCGCTGGCGCGCGGTCCGGCCCGAGCCCTGCAGCGCCAGCGCGTCATCTTGAACCAGAAGATCCGCGAGATCCGTGCCGCTGCCGAACGTGGGCTGACGGAGCGGACCGGCTTCCAGCGCCGGATCGCCGCCGTGGTGCTGGACCGGGCGCGTCGCCGCGGTGCCGAGCGGGCGGCCGCCGGAGCGGAGGCCAACCGCCGGCGCAACGCGGGGATCGAGCGCGGTGTCGAGGCGGGACTGCGAGCGCGCCGGGAGGCGCTGCGACAGGCCGCGGTGACGCTGCGGGCGCACGACCCCGATCGCACCCTGGAGCGCGGCTACGCGCTCGCCGAGGGGCCCGGTGGGGAGCCGGTGACCAGCGCTGTCGCCGCCGTCGCCGCCGCGAAGGTCAGACTGCGGTTCAGCGATGGACGCGTCGATGCCGAGATCGGGGGCGGAGTTGAGCGAGACGATGGAGCTGGACGGGGGGCCGGAGATGGGCGAGGCGCCGGCTAGCTACGAGGTCGCGGTCGCGCGGCTGGAGGAGATCATCGACCGGCTCGATTCCGGTCAGGCCGGCCTGCGCGAGACCCTCGACCTCTGCCGCGAGGGCCGCGAGCTGGTCACTTACTGCGCCGGCGAGCTCGACGCGGTGGGCGAGGGGCTGAAGGAGTTGAAGCTAGACGACCTCGCCGCCCGTCTCGAGGCGCCGGGGTCCGGCGCAGAGCCTTCCTAGCGCCGGGCAGCCGCCGCAGAGGTCCCAGCTGCGGTCCTCGGGCGGGGCGGCCGGGAACTCGCCGACGCCGATCCGGGCGATCGAGGCGGCGAGGCGTTCGCGGCCGGCAGTCATCTCCTCCGGGCCGAGCCTGGTGAGGACCGGTTCGTCGGGGCGCTCGAGGAAGACGTAGGCGACCTCGACCTCCTCGGCCCCGCTCGCCTCGGCGACGGCGAGGGCGTAGATCGTGCGCTGCACCTCGTAATCAGCGGCGCGGCCGGCAGGGTCGTCGGCGCCGAGCCGGTCGGTCTTGTAGTCGACGACCAGCGGCGGCTCGCCCCCGCGCTCGACCAGCAGGTCGATCGAGCCGCGCAGCACGGTGTCGCCGATGCCGAGCAGCAGCGGCGCCTCGGCCCGGACCCGGGCGCCGTCGGCGTCGATCCGCTCGCGCCGCAGCCGCGAGCCGAGCCAGCCGCGGACCGGCGTCAGCAGGGCTTCGGCGTCGATCTTCCCCTCGGCCGAACCGCTGGAACCGGTGCCGCCCCGGCTGCCGCAGAGCCCGGCGGCGACGGCATGGCGGCGCGCCAGCTCCGGCGACGGCTCGGCCCAACCGTGCGTCTGGCTCCACTCGAGCAGCGCGTGGACGGCGGCGCCGTGGGCGGCCCGCTCCTCGCGGGCCGATGG
>DATHUE010000113.1:0-1863 GCA_035462545.1 Solirubrobacterales bacterium | reverse complement strand
TCGCCACCAGCTTCACCTCGGTCTGGCCGAAGCGCTTGCCGATGCAGATCCGCGAGCCGCCGCCGAACGGCGCGTAGGCGCCGCGCGGCAGCGCCGCCTTGCGCTCGCGGGTGAAGCGCTCGGGGATGAACGCCTCCGGGTCGGGGAAGACCTCGGGCAGGCGGTGGCTGGCCCAGGAGCAGTAGTTGACGTAGGACTCGCGCGGCACCGTGTAGCCGCCGAACTCGAACTCGCGCACCGCCCGCCGCGGCCCGATCCAGGCCGGCGGGTAGAGACGCAGCACCTCGTCGAGGACCATCTCGAGGTAGGGCATCTCGCGTTCGAGCTGCTCGACGGTCGGGGTGCGGCCGCCGAGCACCCGGTCCTGCTCCTCGCAGAGCTTCGCGACCGCGTCGGGGTGCCTGGCCAGCTCGTGCATCATGAAGCTCAGGGTCGAGGTCGAGGTGTCGTGGCCGGCGAACATCAGCGTCATCACCTGATCGCGGACCTCGCGGTCGCTGAACGCCTCTCCCCCCTCGCCGCGGGCGCCGATCAGCAGGCTGAGGATGTCCTGGCGGTTGGCGTCGGGGCTGGCGCGCCGCCGGGCGATCTCGCCGAAGACGATCTCGTCCAGCACCGCCCGCGAGGAGAGCAGCTTGCGCCAGGGCGAGCCGGGCCCGCGCAGCAGCCGGTAGCCGTAGTCGATCCCGTAATAGGCGAGGGCGCGCTCGAAGTGCTCGGCCGCGGCGGCGCCCTTGCCGGCCTCGTCGGGGTCGAGCCCGAGCAGCGCCCGCATCGCGATCCGCATCGCAAGGTTCCGCATCCAGTCGTAGAGGTCGAACACCTCGCCCTCCCGCAGGCCGGCGATCGAGACCTCCGCCTCGGTCACCATCGCCCCCACCGCAGCGACGATCTGCTCGCGGTGGAAGGCGGGCATCATGATCGCCCGGGCGCGGTCGTGATAGTCGTCGTCGACCGTCAGCAGACCGTCGCCGAGCAGCGGGATCAGGTCGCCGAAGCTCGACTCGCGCCAGTGGAAGTTCTCCGGGGCGCCGACGGTGACGAAGTGATTCGCCTCCGGCCCGATCATCCAGATGCTGCGGATGTGGAGCAGCCGCATGCTGAAGATCGGGCCGTGCTCTTCGTAGGCCGAGAGCAGCAGCGGCAGCGGGTCGTGGGCGATTTCGTGGGTGCGGCGGAAGCTGAAGTCGTTCGGCCCGGGCGGGAACTTGCCGCGGTGGCGCCACTCGGCGAGGGCGTCGCTGGCCACCCGGCGAACCGGGTTCGTCGACGTCTGCGGCGGCTTCGCGACCGGCGCCATGGTCTCGGGAGCGGCCATCGACCCGATCCTAACTGGCTGAGCAGCCAGTCCTGGGGAAGGCGCACTCAGGTGCGGTGGCTGAACAGCTCCAGGACGCGGTCGCCGTCGCGGAGCTCAGCGGCGCGCTCGTCGTCGAAGCGGATCACCTCGCCGCCGCGGACGATCGCCAGCATGATCGCCTCGCGGCTGCGGGCAGGAGCCGGCCCCTCCTCCCCGGGTCCGATTCGCCGCTCGGCGATGTCCAGCCCCTCGCCGACGGTGAGCAGGTCCTCCATCACCTCGGTCACTTGCGGGGTTTCGGTCGAGAGCCCGAGCAGCCGTCCCGCCGCGCCGGAGGAGGTGATCACCGCGTCGGCGCCGCTCTGGTGCAGGAGATGGACGTTCTCCTCCTCGCGGACCGAGGCGACGATCGTCGCCTCCGGGTTGAGCTCGCGTGCGGTCAGGGCGACCAGCACCGCGGTGTCGTCGCGATCGGTGGCGACTATCAGCGCGCAGGCCTCGCGCACCCCCGCGGCCATCAGCGTGTCCTGCCTGGCGGCGCTGCCGGCGATCGCCACGAGGCC
>DATHUE010000112.1:0-33271 GCA_035462545.1 Solirubrobacterales bacterium | reverse complement strand
CATGCAGCCCCTATCCCCGCCCCAGTCAGATCGAAACGCTCTGTCCGTGCCCGTCCGGCTGCTGCGGATCGCGATCTGGGTCGGCGGCGTCGCCCTGCTGATCGGTGCCCTGGACCTGCTCGGCGTCCCGGCATCGGAGTGGATCCGCGACCTGCTCCGCAAGGTCGGCGACGTACCGCCCTGGGCGATCGTCGCCGGGGTGGCGCTGGAGACGGCGCAGACCAGCCTCGCGGCGCTGGCCTGGTTCGGGATCCTGCGCGCCGCCCTGCCCCGTGCCGGCGTCAGCTTCCGGCTGGTGCTCGCCTGCTACGCGGTGGCGGTCGCACTCAATGGGTTCCTGCCGGCCAACATCGGCACCTGGGTGATGCTGTTGATGTTCTCGACCCTGATCGCTGGGGCGACCCTGACCGCGGTGCTCTCCGGGATGGTGGTGCAGAAGATCCCGTTCACGATCTTCAACGTGGCGCTCTACCTCTATCTGTTCCTCACCGTCAGCGGCTCGTTCTCGATCAAGCTCGGCTTCCTCGCCGACGACACGGGTCTCCTGGTGATCCTGGCCATCGGGATCGTCGTCCTCGTCGCCCTGTCGCTGCGGGTGTTCTGGGGGCGGCTGGAGAAGCTGCGCCGCGAGCTGCTCGTCGGCGGCGCCGTGCTGCGCACGCCGCGCCGCTTCTTCACCGACGTCTTCCTGCCCGAGCTCGGCAGCTACGCCGCCCGGCTGGCGATCGTCGCCGTCTTCCTCGGTGCCTACGGGATCCCGGTCAGCTTCCACAACGTCGCCACCGTCACCGCCTCCAACTCGATCTCCAACAGCGTCTCCGCCACGCCCGGCGGGGTCGGCGTCACCCAGGCGATGAACTCGGCCGCGCTTGCCGACGAAACCAGCGCCGCCGACGCGACCGCCTACTCGATCGGCCAGCAGCTGATCATCTCCGCCTGGGACGTGATCCTCGCCGTGATCCTCGTCTCCTGGGTCTTCGGCTGGGCCGGCGGCAAACAGCTGGTCCGGACCAGCTACGACGAGGCGAAAGAGAAAAGCCAGGAGCTGAAAGAGAAACGGCGGCGGACGAAGCGGCCTAAGTCGCCAGCTTCGCCCTGAGCACCAGCAGGGCGATCAGGGTCTTGGCGTCGCCGACCTCGGCGATTGCCCGCTCCAGCCCCGCCAGCGGCCAGCGAACGATCTCGATCCGCTCGTCCTCGTCGGGCTCGGCCTCCGCCGGGGAGAGGCCGGTCGCCTCGAACAGGAACAGGCGCTCGTCGCTGTAGCCGGGGGTCATCTCGACCGTGTGCAGCTGCTGCCATTCGGCTGCGGCCAGCCCGACCTCCTCCGCCAGCTCGCGCCGGGCGCAGTCGAGCGGGGTCTTGTCATCGGGGTCGATCGTGCCCGCCGGGATCTCCAGCGAGCGCTCCGACCCGATCGCCTCGCGCGGCTGCGCGACCAAGTACACGTGCTGCTCGTCGTGGGCGAGGATGCCGACCGCACCGGGGTGCTCGACCACATCGCGCTCGTACTCCTCGTCGTCGGGCGCGCGGAAGCGCTTCAGGGTCATCTCGACGACGCGACCGCGAAAGACGGTTCTCGAGTCGATTGGCTCCATCGGCGACACAGCCTATGCCCAGGGAGAGGTCAACGAGAAGGTCGAGCGCTCGCAAACTGGCTAGCCAGCCAGTAGCATCGGCCTCCTACCGACCTGGACAGGAGGGAGCCGATGGCGACGACGGACCAGGATCTGCAAGACCTTCTTATCCTCGATGAGGAGCACTGGCCGGAAGGCCCTCCCCACGAGCTGTTCAAGCGCCTACGGGGTGAGTGCCCCGTTCACTGGACCTCGGGAGTCACCGAATTCCCCGAGTCAGCCGGGTTCTGGTCGGTCACCACCGCCGACGACATCCACGCCGTCAGCCGCGACTGGCAGACCTACTCCTCGGAAAAGGGCGGCATCACCGCCGTCACCGCGATTTTCCCGCTGGAGCTGATGCGGGCGATGTTCATCGGCATGGACCCGCCCAAGCACGACCGGATCAAGGCCCTGTTCCAGGCCGGCTTCACCCCGAAGCGGATCGCCGCCCACGAGGAGGAGATCCGCCGCATCGTCGTCGGCGTCCTCGACCGGCTCGAGGGTAAAGAGACCTGCGACCTCGTTACCGACGTCGCCCAGCCGGCGGTGGCGCGGGTGATCGGCAGCTTCATGGGCATCCCCGCAGAGGACGACCGAATCTGGGCCGAGCTGATGAACTCGACCCTCGGCGCCAGCGACCCGGAGCTCAACCCGGACGGGATCGAGGGCGCGGTGGCGAAAACCGTGCCGGAGATCTTCGAGCGCTGCGGCCGGATGATCGCCGAGCGACGCGAGAACCCGACCGACGACCTGACCAGCGTCCTCGTCCACGCCGAGGTCGAAGGCGAGCGGCTGGCCGAGCACGAGATCGTGATGGGCTTCTTCCTGCTCGTCGCCGCCGGCAACGACAGCACCCGTGCCACCTATGCCAGCGGCATGCGAGCGCTGATCGAAAACCCAGAGCAGCGACAACTCCTGCTCGACGACCCCTCGCTGATTCCCAGCGCGGTCGAGGAGTCGTTGCGGATGTTCCCCGCCTTCGCCCACTTCCGCCGCACCGCCACCCGGGACACGGTCCTGAACGGCCAGGAGATCAAGGAGGGCGAGAAGGTGGTGATGTGGTACGCCTCCTCCAACCGCGACGAGACGCGCTACGAGGACCCTGACCGCTTCGACGTCACCCGCAATCCCGAGCACCAGGCCTTCGGCGCCGGCGGCCGCCACTTCTGCCTCGGCACCGCCCTCGCCCGCCTCGAGCTGCGGATCCTCTTCGAGGAGACCCTGAAGCGCTATCCCGCGATGGAGCTGAACGGGCGGCCGGTGCACACCGAGTCCGCGTTTCTGAATCAGCTGAAGAGGCTGCCGGTGCGGCTGGGGTGAGCTCGCCTGTCGGCGCCGGGACTGGGGACTTCCACCGTGGACCTCGGTCTCAATACCAACGCAGCCCTCCTCGCCGCCGGCTGATGTTCCTCTAGGCGCTGCTGCTCGGCGTCTGGACGCACGAGCAGATCCCACTTCGAGCAGGGCCTCGCGGACCCATACATGGACATCGCCGCCGGTGCCCTCGCCGCCTACTTATCCTTCGCCGTCTCGGGTCACATGCTGCACGGCTGGGAAGCGCGACACCGACGACCGCTCCGCGATCCCAACCGAGCCATGCCCCATTCATCATCATCCTGATCGTCGCCCGAGATCGGCGGGTCGTTGGTGCTGCTGACGGGTTCCTCGACAGTGCTTTTAGTCGCAGATCGCTTCCTCTCTCTACATCGCCGCCCCTCAGCCCCGCCATCCGCCATACAGAACTTTCAGCGACCCAGCCGCAAGAGCGGATGCTTCGATCTGCCTCAAGCTGCGCGATTGCAGGCCCAGCTTAACGGGCATGGCATAGACCACAAAAACCATTCCGCTCACCCTCCTAGGAGAGGGACAAAATAGCTTTCCATGGCGCCTGACCTGTTTGCCTATCAACGCTTCCCCTCGTAGGAGTCTTCGCTGTAAGGGATTTAACCCCCCCAGCAGTTCAGCGTTCACAACTACCGGCCTACCACCCTTGGATCGCTGAAAGCGGCTGACCGACTTAACGATGAGAATTTCTTGGGTGCCGGGAGGTACTTCGCTCCATTCGAGAGGCAACCAGACCGCTTCATTGACACACTGGTACCGCGGCGGAATCCACTCCCCAGCCTTCACTGCCGAACTCTCGACAGTCAGTTCAGGCCTTTGCGAAGTTCCTAGACCTTCCGTCCTCGTGCTATCGCAACCCAAAAGGAGCAGTGCAAGAGCCAGCCCACCCACTAGATTGCGCTTCAACAACAAGCAAGACCATCCATGGATTTACAACAGCAGGGGTGAAATGGCGAACCTGTTCATCGCGTCCCTATTTTACGAAATCCTTAACCTGTTGGTACACGGCATAATCCTCGTGCAGTCCTGAATGCGAAGGACAGCTAGCCGCTTTCGTGTTCGCAGAGGCCCCACTGAGCCAGACACTGCTGTCCGGGTTGACGGTGAAATCACACTCTGACCACCAAGTTCGATAGTTCACTGCCCCTGGCGTCTCATCCCCGGCATTCAATTCGCTGAGGAAGGTCGAGCCGATCCACATCTGCTGGCAAGCTGCGCTAAAACAGAATTCAGCAGTGTTGGTCCCGTGATTGGGGCCGCCTAGCGAAACCCAATCGTCTACTTGAGAGGTACCTCCAAAATTCTTCAAGAAATAACGCGTTGAAAGAGCGCCCATCGAGTGGGTTACCAAGTCGACCTTTTTCGCCCCCGTAGTACCGAGAATGCCCCAGACACGTTCTTCCACCTCAGCGGCCGTAATTACATTGGACTGCGAGCTATCGTATTCCAACACATGAAGTCGCAAGTACGGCCAGCCGCTCCCGTGAAACCAGTTGAGCATCGTGCTCCAGGTAGCGCTGCTCCCATTCCACCCATGCACAAACAAGATGGGATCGCGTTCTAGGCTTTCTTTTTCTTCTTCCCATTCTTCTTCAGGCCATTCAGGCCATTCGGCTTCCCATTCCCAGTCGAATTCCCATTCCCAGTTCCCCCCGCCCCCGCCGCCCCAACAGGTAGCGGAAGCGATGATCGGACTCGTAAGCGCCAGTGCTGCGATAGCAGCAATAGCAAGGAGTTGAGTCAGGGGTCTAGACATTGAAATGATTCTATTGATGATAATTGCTACGAACGGTCGGGTCAAGTTCACGGGATTGGCGATCAGTTCGGATCCAACGTCATCTAGACGTCGGCTTCGGCGCCACGCAAGAGGCGTCTGTCTCGACGGGCAGTGCGACAAGCAGGTAGGGCTCAACCCGCGGGGTCTCGGCGACTAGCGCTGGGCAGGGAACTGAATGGGGCGGGCTGGACTCGAACCAGCGACCAAGGGATTATGAGTCCCGTGCTCTAACCAACTGAGCTACCGCCCCAGAGGGGCGAGACTAGCGCGGGATCGGCGCGGCGGGGCCTTCGGACGGCCAGGCTAGGCGCTGAAGAGCTGGGCGAGGGAGCGGCCGACGTCGGGCGGCTCTTCCTGGCCTTGGGAGGCGGCGACGGCGCCCTCGGCGAGGGCCTTGGCGGCGTCGGCGATCTGATGGGAGCGGCCGCCGCGGATCACGCCGGTCTTCTTCGCTTCGGCGAGGTCGGACTCCATCAGGCCGGCCAGCTCGGCGAGGCGGCGCAGGCCGACGACCGCGGCGGTGCCGCGCAGGGCGTGGGCTTCGGCCCGCATCGTCTCGAAGTCGGTCGTCTCGGTGGCGAGGCCGGCGGCGATCACGTCGCAGCGGCGGCGCGCCTCCTCGGCGAAGGAGACCAGCAGCTGCGGGTCGATCTTCTCCTCGGATTTCTTCTCCGACTTCCCGGATTTGGCTTTGTCGCTCATGCTGAGAGCACCTTTTGTACCGCTTCGGTCAGCTTTTCGACGCCGAAGGGGCCTTGGATCGATTCAACCACGGTGCCGTCGCGGTCGATCGTGAACAGCCAGGGCTCGGTCGGCAGGTTGAAGGCGCGCACCTGCGGGCGCGTCTTCTTGGTGCCGGGATCGTTTTCTTCCCAGATCTCCATGTGGATGAAGGCGGCATCGTCCCCGTAGGTCTCTTTGACCTGCTCGGCGACGTCGACCACCGGCCCGCAGACGCGGCTTTCGCAGAACTGCGGCGTCGCGAACAAGAGGACGATCGGCTCCTTCCCGTAGACGTCGGCGTAGTCGACCTTGTTCTGGGTGTCTGGCGGGACGCGGGTGGTGATCTTCGACAGGTCCCCCCCGGCGTCCTCCGCCGTCGGAGTGCTGATCATCGGCGCCTTCTCACCGGGCCGCGGGATGCCGGTGAATTCGCCGACCATCGCGCTCGGCAGCAACGTCCCCGTGGTCTTGCCGTCGTGCTTGACGATCGCGCCGATCCGCCACTCGCCGTCGCTCGGAAAGTCGATCTCCGCGGTGTAGGCGACGTGGGCCGCGTTGGCGTCATCGCTCGTGGTCAGCGCCCGAAAGGCAGGCTGGGTCTCGATGCTTTCGATCGCAGCCGGGAAGGGCCCCACCGCCGGCATTTCCAGCGCCTCCGCCTGAGCCTTCGCGATCGCCCCCTTGTTGCCCGACTTCGACTGGGCGTCGGTCTTTTTCGGGACCCGCGAGAAGTAGAGCGCGACTTCGGCGTCGGAGACCGGGCTGCGATCGAGCTCGAAGACCCCGAACGCGAAGCGATTCTCGCCGGTGTAGTAGACCAAGCCCGCCGGTGAGACGACCAGCGGCGAGGGACCGTCGGGGGCGGAGTTGATCACCTCGCGCAACGTTTTGCCATCAGCGCGGGGGAACTCGCCTTTCGGCGGAGCCGGGCGGCTTTCAACCTCGCCGGAGCCCGAGCCGGTCTCCGAGGTCGACGAGTCGCCGCCGCAGCCGGTAGCGAGCAGGGCGAGGGCAAACAGGCAAGCGAGGGCACAGACAGCCCGGGAGGAGCGCATCAACCACATCTTATTGAGCCGCGCCCGTGCGCAGCAGGGCCGAAGGCCGCCAGGGAACGGCGATAGGGTCCCCGGCGCGGAGACCGAGCGAAGGAGGAGACGATGGCGGAGCGAGCTGCACTGGTGACCGGGGCCTCGAGCGGGATCGGCCTGGCGATCGCCCGGGCGCTGGGCGAGGAGGGCTACGGCCTCACCCTTTCGGCCCGACGACCCGAGAAGCTGGAGGAAGCCGTGGCCGGTCTGCGCGCCGACGGCCTGCCGATCGAGAGCGTCGCCGCCAACATGAGCGAGGAGGCCGACGTCGTCTCCGTCTTCGAGGCGCACCGTGCCGCCTACGGCCGCCTCGACGTGCTGGTCAACAACGCCGGCGTCGGGATCGGGGCGCCGATGGAGCAGATCCAGACCAAGCACCTCGACATGCAGCTCGCCGTCAACCTGCGGGCGCTGATCCTCGGCACCCGCGAGGGGCTACCGCTGCTGCGCGAGGCCGGTGCCGAGCACGGCAAGGCGCTGATCGTCAACACCGCCTCGATCGCCGGCAAACTCGGCCAGGCCTGGCTCTCCGTCTACGCCGCGACGAAGGCGGCGGTGATCAACTTCACCCAGTCGACCCACCGCGAGGCGGGCGCCGCCGGGATCCAGTGCACGGCGCTGGCGCCGGGCTTCGTCGACACGCCGATGACCGAGTTCGTCAAGGGCCAGGTACCGGCCGAGGAGATGATCCAGCCCGAGGACCTCGGCGAGGCGGTCCGCTTCCTGCTCCGCACTTCGCGCTACTGCCACGTGCCCGAGCTGGTCTTCCAGCGCCCCAGCGAGGGCGTGGATACGCCCTGAGCAACCCGTGAGTGGCGACGAGCGTCTGCGCGTCCTCGTCGCCGCCTTCGGCGACGCCGGGCACGCCTTCCCGGCGATCGCGCTGGGGCGGGCGCTGGCGGCGCGCGGGCACGACGTCACGGTCGAGACCTGGGAGGAGCGCCGGGCCGCGGTCGAAGGCGCCGGCCTCGGCTTCGCCGCCGCCGAGGAATACCGGATGTTCCCGCCGCCGGAACCGGACTCCGACGACGGCCGCCACGCCGCCGAGGCTGCCCGGGCGCTGCTGCCGCTGCTGGAGGAGATGCAGCCGCATGTCGCGGTCTCCGACATCCTCACGCTCGCCCCGGCGCTGGCCGCGGAGAAGGCCGGGGTGCCGCTGGCGACCCTGATCCCCCACATCTATCCGGTGGTCGAGCCCGGGCTGCCGTTCTTCGCGATCGGGCTGCGGGCGCCGCGGACGCCGCTCGGGCGCCGCGCCTGGCGCGCCGGCCACCGCGCCCTCGACATCGGCCTCGAGCACGGCCGGCGCGACCTCAACCAGCAGCGCGAGCGACTCGGTCTGCCGCCACTGCAGCGCTTCCATGGCGGCATCAGCCCCGACCTGGCGCTGGTCTCCACCTATCCCCAGCTCGAGTATCCGCGTCGCTGGCCGGCAGGGGTCGAGGTGACCGGGCCGATGACCTACGAGATGCCGCACCCGGAGATCGAGCTGCCGCCGGGGGAGGAGCCGCTGGTCCTGGTCGCTCCCAGCACCGCCCACGACTCCGGCAACCAGCTGGTGCGAACGGCGCTGGCGGCGCTGGCGGCCGAGCCGGTGCGGGTGGTGGCGACGACCAACCACGTCGCCCCTCAGCGCCCGATCGAGGTCCCCGCCAATGCCGTCCTCGTCGACTGGCTCAGCTACAGCCAGCTGATGCCGGCCGCCTCGCTGGTCGTCTCCCACGGCGGTCACGGCACCGTCGCCCGCGCCCTCGGCGCCGGCACGCCGCTGCTGATCAGCCCGATCGTCGGCGACATGAGCGAGACGGCGATGCGTGTCGCCTGGGCGGGCGCCGGCCTCTCATTGCCCTGGCGACTCTGCAAGCCGGCGCCGCTGCGCTGGGCGGTTCGGCGGCTGCTGGAGGAGCCTTCATTCGCGGCTCGTGCCGGCGAAATCGCCGCCTGGGGACGCGAGCACGACGGGGCGGCGCGAGGGGCGGAGCTGGTCGAGGGACTAGCGCGCCGGCGCTCCGTGGCAGCGGCATAGTCGCCGCTAGAAGAAGCTCCGGGGGTGGGACTCGAACCCACAACCGCTCGATTAACAGTCGAGAGCTCTTCCATTGAGCTACCCCGGACCGTGCTAATCCAGTTGCGCTACCCCGGATCAGCGTGCACAGGAGAATTTAGCGGCATCTCAACGATTCCTGCCTCGACCTCCGCGTGGCAGTTTGCGCAGAGCAACACGCACTTGCGCGCCTCTGCCCTAGATCTGGCGAGGGATCGGCAGTGGCCCGCGTGACCTAGGTGGAATTTCTTCGTGGTTGGATCGAGATGGTGAAATTGAAGAGCGCGCTGGCAGCGAGAGTAGCCGCAGATCACGCATTTGCCGCCGGCTTCCTCTACGAGCGTCCGCTTGACGACTCGACGGCGGCGACCTACCGCTTCCGCCCGGCACCTCGTACAGCGATACGAACCTCGGCCCTCGAGGATGAACAAGGTCGAGCCGTGCCGCCGGCAAACCATCGTCTCCTTCTTCGAACCGCCCGGGACGACCCTTCGGCGACAACGCTCTCGCTTGATTCCGTAACGATCAATCCAATAGCGGACCACGGTCACACTGCGATCGAGTCGTTCGGACATCTCTCGCAGCGAGAGATTCTCGGCTATCAGCGCATGGAGATCCTGCTCGGAGATCGGTCCCTTTGGCACGTGCACCGCCTTCCTGCACGCGTTTAGCCCGTGCTTCTTCAGCCAGTAGCCGACCGTCGACGGGTGCTTGCCGACTCGCTCGCCGATCTTGTCGAGGGACATCCCCTGCGCCAAGCACTCTTCGAGGAACCGCTTCTCCATGGGGAGAGATGATTGCAACTACCTCAGACAGAAAGATGCAGCGAAAAGGGTGCCGCGGACAGGCTCAGCGACGCTCGGCGTGAGCTATCCGTTCGACCAGAGCGGCGCGCTCGCGACTGAGGCTGGCGCGGCGCTCGTAGTCGCCGCTCTCGCCGGCGGCGGCGATCTCGTCCTCGAGCCGGCGCTGCTCCAGCAGCGAGTAGTTGAGCTCCATCGCCTCGGCCGAGGCGGGCTGGTCGCGGGAGAGGATCACCAGCTCGGTGATCAGGCCGGCGAGCTCGTCGTCGTCGCGGGGCAGGTCGGAGGCCGGGTCGCCGGGGTGCTCGCGCAGCCAGGCCAGGGCCCTGCGGCCGCTAGTGGAGAGGTGCTCCTCGCGCAGGCGGCCCAAATAGTCCCTCCCCCCCTCCTCGGGCAGAGCGATGCACATCGCCAGCAGCGCCCGCTCGCGGCGCTCGCGTGAGGTCAGCTCGACCGCTCGGCGCTGGGGCGCCTCGGGTGCCGGACCGCGCCGCTGCCGCTCACCGCCTCGCGCCGCTTCCTCGCCGCCGCTGGTCGGCTGCGCCGCCACCACCCGGCCCATCACCATCGCCGGCTCCAGGTCGAGCCGGTCCGCCACCTTCGCCACCAGGTCGGACTGACTGACCGACTCCCCCATCCCGGCCAGCACCGGCGCCACCTCGGAGAGCGCCCGGTCTCGCTCGGCGGGCGAGGAGACGTCGGCTCCGTCCAGCACCAGCCCGACCTGGAAGACCGGCAGGTCGACCGCCGACTCGACGAGAGCGCGGAAGCGCTCCGCTCCGCCCTCCGTCGCGATCATCTCGGCCGGATCCTCACCGGCCGGCATTGCCGCCACCCGCAGCCGCATCCGGCGGCCGGCGGCGACCCGCTGCGCCCGCAGCATCGCCTCCTGGCCGGCCGAGTCGGCGTCGAGCGCCAGCACCACCTCCTCGACCATCCCCGAGAGCGCCGCCACCTGGTCGCCGGTGATCGCCGTTCCCATCACCCCGATCGCCTCCTCGACCCCGGCCTGGTGGAGGGCGAGGACGTCGGTGTAGCCCTCGACCACGACCGCCCGGCCGGCCTTGGCGATCGCCGCTTTGGCCATGTCGATGCCGTAGAGCATCTTGCTCTTGTGGAAGAAGTCGGTCTCGGCCGTGTTGACGTACTTGGCGCCCTGGTCGGAGCGCATAGCCCGGCCGCCGAAGCCGAGCGTGCGGCCGCGGCGGTCGCGGATCGGGAACATGATCCGCGAGCGGAAGCGGTCGTACTCGCCGCCGCCACGGCCCCGCTGCGCGAGGCCGACGCCGCGCAGCTCCTCGACCTTGAACCCCGCCCGCTGACCGCGGACCAGGACCGAGTCCCAGGCGCTGGGGGCGAAGCCGACGCCGAACCCCTTCAGCGCCTCCTCCCCCAGCCCGCGCTCGGCCAGGTAATCGCGCGCTTTGCCGCCCTCCTCCGACTCCCAGAGGTAGCTGGCGTAGAAGGAGGCGGTGCGGTCGAGCAGCTCCTCCAGCCGCCGCCGCTGTTTGCGGCGCGCCTCCGCCCGCGGGTCCTCGCGCTCGCGCTCGAGCTCGACCCCGTAGCGATCGGCGAGCTGCTCGACCGCCTCGGCGAACCCCAGCCCCTCCTTTTCTTCGACGAACTTGATCACGTCGCCGCCGACCCCGCAGCCGAAGCAGTGGTAGAGCTTCTCCTGGGCATCGACGGAGAACGAGGGCGTGCGCTCCTCGTGGAACGGGCAGAGCCCGACCCAGCGGGCGCCCTGGCGGCGCAGGTCGGTGTGGGCGGAGACGACCTCGACGATGTCGGCGGTCTGCTTCAGCCGCTCCAGGCTCTCGTTGGAGATCAGCGCCACTAGAACCGCGTCTCCTCCGGCACGTTCAACTCGACGAACTTGGCGATGCAGAAGCGATCGGTCATCCCCGCCAGGTAGTCGACCACGCGCTGCTCGTCGCTCGCCCCCGGGTCCCACTCCGGCACCTGCTCGGGGTGCGCCAGGTAGTGCTCGAAGAGGCCGGTCAGCGTGCGCTGGACGCGGTCGTGCTCGCGGCGGGCCGCCGGGCCCATGTAGACGCTCTGGAACATGAACTTGCGCAGCCGCAGCATCGCCCCGCCGATCTCCTCGCCCTGGACGATGTCCCCCGCGGCCTCGGAGTGCTCGACGATGTCGCGGACGAGGGTGTCGATCCGGGCCGAGCCGGTCGGGCCGAGCAGCTCGATCTCCGCTTCCGGCAGGTCCTCCGCTTGGAGGACCCCGGCGCGCAGGGCGTCGTCGATGTCGTGGTTGATGTAGGCGACGCGGTCGACCAGCTTCACGATCCGCCCCTCCAGCGTCGCCGGCTTGGCGCCGCCGGTGTGGTTGAGGATCCCGTCGCGAACCTGCTCGGTCAGGTTCAGTCCGCGGCCCTCCCGCTCCAGCGCCTCCACCACTCGCAGCGAGTGCTCGTTGTGGCGGAAGCCGTCGCCGCCCCGGCCGCGCACGGCGGCGTCGAGAGCGTCCTCCCCGGCATGGCCGAAGGGCGGGTGGCCGAGGTCGTGACCGAGCCCGATCGCCTCGGTCAGGTCCTCGTTCAGGCCCAGCGCCCGCGCCACCGTGCGGGCGATCCCGCAGGCCTCGAGCGTGTGGGTCAGCCGGGTCCGGTAGTGGTCGCCCTCGGGGGCGACGAAGACCTGGGTCTTGTGCTTCAGCCGCCGGAACGACTTCGAGTGGACGATCCGGTCCCGGTCGCGCTGGAACGGGGTGCGCAACGGGCTGTCGGCCTCCGGCGTCGCACGTCGGGCCGGATAGGAGCGGGCCGCGCCCTCTGCGAGGAACTGGTCCTCCCAGGCTCTGATCCGGTCCTCGAAGGTGGCGGTAGCAGGCACCAACCGATCTTAAGCGGCAGCCCTGAGCTGCACGTGCGCGTGGTGCTCCAGGGTCTCCGTGACAGCTCGCTCGACCTGGCGCAAGGCCAGCTCCGGGGCCGCGGGTGCCTCAGCCAATGGCTTTGCCAATGCCTCGACCATGAACGCGTGGGCATCAGCGTCTAGACCGAACGAGCCGGCTTCGCACGAAGGGCAGGTGACTCCGCCGGCGGCGCCGGAGAAGCCCGAGAGGTGCTCGGCCTCGCCGCAGCGCGCGCAGGAGGCCAGCTCCGGGGCGAAGCCCGCGGCCAGGGCCAGCTTGAGGCGGAAGGAGAGCGCCACCGCGAGACGACTCCCCTCGGCCTCAGCGGGATCGTCGAGCAGGGCCAGGTAGCGGCAGAGCAGGTTGTAGGCGGGCAGATTCGGCTCGGCGGCGTCGAGCAGCCGCAGAGCGGCATCGCAGGCGCGGGCGCCGGCGTTCAGCGCCGGACCGGAGGCGCGCAGGCGCGGGTAGCCGTCGAGAGTGGAGACACCGGTCACCGTCAGCAGGTCGCTGCGGCCTTCGTGCAGCATCAGGTCGAGCCGGAAGAACGGCTCCAGGCGACCGCCGAAGCGGGACTTCGGCTTCCTCACACCCTTCGCGATCGCCCCGATCCGCCCCCGCGTCCGCGAGTAGAGATGGAGGATGCGGTCGGCCTCGCCGTAGCGGATGCTGCGCAGAACCACGGCCTCGGTCCTGACCGCCTTGCCGGCCATCAGGCCGGACCCGAATGCAAGCGCCTACTCATCCACCTTCACTGTGAACGCCGAGCCGGACGGGGACGCGGCCGTTTGCGCAGCCGCACCTGGCAGCTGGGGCAGTAGTAGGTCGAGCGGCCGCCGACGACGATCCGGACGATCGCCGTGCCGCAACTCAGACAGGGCTCGTCCTCGCGGGTGTGAACGAGGAACTCGTCCTGCATCGTCCCCTTCTCGCCGCGACCGTCGCGGTAGTCGTCGATCGAGGAGCCGCCGTGGTCGATCCCGGCCTGCAGCGCCGCGACGACGGCGTCGTGCAGCGCCTCGTGGTGCTCGGGCTTCATCGAGCCGGCCGGCGAGAGCGGGTGCAGCCGGGCCCGGAACAGCGCCTCGTCGGCGTAGATGTTGCCGACCCCGGCGATATGCCCCTGGTCGAGCAGGAACGACTTCAGCGGCGCCGTTCGGCCGCCCGCCATCTCCCCCAGCGCCTGGACGGTGAACTCCTCGGAAAACGGCTCGACGCCGAGCTTGGCGAAGCGGTCGCCGAGGCCGGCGTCGGCGACCAGTTGCGCCTCGCCGAAGCGGCGCGGATCGGTGAACCAGAGCTCGCGGCCATCGTCGAGGCGGAAGCGGGCGCGCAGATGGCGGGCCGAGGTCGAGCGCTCGCCCTCGTAGAGCCGCCGCCTCTCCGAGGGGTCGATCACGTCCTCGCCCTCGACCAGGACGAGGTTGCCGGTCATCCGCAGGTGCATCACCAGCGTCCGCTCGCCGTCGAGGGCCAGCAGCAGGTACTTGCCGCGGCGACCGAGGCCGCCGATCGTCGCCCCGGACGCCGCCCGGCCCAGCTTCGCCGCCGGCACCGGCCGCGACCAGCGCTCGTCGAGCACCTCCAACGCCTCGATCCGCCGGCCGCGCAGCTCCGGATCGAGCTGGCGCGCAACCGTCTCCACCTCCGGCAGCTCGGGCATCCGCCCCGTTCTACCGGATCAGTCTTCGTGGGCGCGGGGATGGGCGCTGAAGTAGACGTCCTTCAACTGCTCGCCCGAGAGGTGGGTGTACATCTGGGTGGTGGCGATGTCGGCGTGGCCGAGCATCTCCTGCACGGCACGCAGGTCGCAGCCCCCCGCCAGGAGGTGGGTGGCGAAGCTGTGGCGCAGCGTGTGCGGGCTCATCCGGCCCGACAGGCCTGCCTCGCGGGCGTGGCGCTGGACGATTTTGTAGAGCCCCTGACGGGTCAGTGGCCCACCGCGGAAGTTGACGAACAGCTTCGGCTCGTGGCGCTCGCCGACCAGCTTCGGGCGGCCACCGCGCAGATAGCCGGAGATCGCCGCGATCGCCTGGCGGCCGAGTGGCACCAGCCGTTCCTTCGAGCCCTTGCCGCGGGCTCGCAGCAGACCCTCGTGCAGGTCGACGTCGCCGAGCTCCAAGCCGATCGTCTCCGAGGCCCGCAGCCCGCAGGCGTACATCACCTCCAGCAGCGCCCGGTCGCGCAGGGTCGTCGGCTCGTCGCCGCGCGGCGCCGCCAGCAGCTTCTGCACCTCGGCGTAGTTGAGGACCTGGGGCAGCTTCTTCGCCCGCCGCGGCGCGCTGAGAGCGGCGGTCGGGTCGTCGCCGATCAGCTCGTCACGGCGCAGGTGCTTGTAGAAGGAGCGCAGGCAGGCGGCCTTGCGATGGATCGTCGCGGCCGAGCAGGCCGGCCGGCCCCCCTCCCCGGTCGCCAGCTCGGCGAGGAACTCGGCGACGTCGGCAGGCCGCGCCTTCAGCGCGTCGCGGTCGTGGGCAGCGAGGAACTCGCCGTACTGGAAGAGATCCGTGCGGTAGGCGTTGAGGGTGTTGCGGGACAGGCCCCGCTCCAGCTCCAGGTAGGAGAGGAAGTCGAGGACGATGCCCTCGAACCGGGCGCTGGCGCCGGGGGCGGCCTTGACTCCGGGCTCGGGGGGCTTGACTGCGACTGCCATGAGGGGGACGTTCTGCTCAGGGCGGCGCAACCCTTGGGGCGCAAGGGACCATGCGCTGCGGTCTGCGGGTCCTGTCGCCGGGGACGACTCCCTCGCTCACTCGCGAGGGAGCTCGCCCCCGACGCCACCCGCAGAAGCAGCGGATAGCGCCTTGCCTGCTGCAAGCGGAGCGGCGAAGAACAGAGGGTCGTCCTGCAGGTCGCGGCCCATCGTGCGGGACGGAAGGCCGCTCGCGGCGTAGGCGCTGAGGTCAACTTGTGAGGGCACCAGGCGGTGGCGGCTGCCGCAGGCGTCTTTCAGTTCCGCGAGGGCGCTGGAAGCGCCGGCGATCTCCTCGCCCCCCTGCTCCGGCATTGCTACCTTCACCCCACCCAGCAGCAGTTCCAAAACGGTGCACGTGTGGTGGCTGAGGCCGCGGTGGCGGTCGCGGGGATCGCCTGAAGAGAGGCGGGGGGAGATCAGGGTCGGCAGTTGCAGCGCGAGGGCGGCGTGGGCGCTGTCGAGCGCCGCCATGCCGCCGTGGCCGTACTCGGTGTCGGAGCCGATGATGCCGGGGCCGGGGGCAACTAGGATCGCATCCCAGTCGAGGGCGCCGGCGGCGGCGTCGAGCGCACCGACGGTGCTCAGCGCCTCGCGTTCGCCGCCGTAAGCGGGCGCCGCAGTGATGTGGCCGCAGAGCAACCCGTGCTTCCGCAAGACGGCGACGTCTCGTGAAAGCGAGCCCGGCAACGCGCCTCCGGCCGTCTGCACGAAGCCGACCTTCAGGCCGGGCGCCGCCTGCGCCGCCGCCCATGCGGCCGGTGCCAGGTGCCCGTGCAGCGGCAGCACCAGGACCGGCGCCCGTCGCGTGGTTCCTTTGTCACGTATATCGGGACTAAGGAACCGCGACTTGTTGGACTCCGCCTCCACTGGCGCGACCGGGTGCTGGAGCGAGGTGTAGTTCAGCTTGATCACGTGCTCGTCGCCCGGCGCGCCGCCGCCTTCGAGGCCGCGGCTGAGGTTGACGTGGACGAGGTCGAAGCCCCCGGAGCCGAGCCCGAGGTCGAGGGCGGCGACGTTGACGACGACCTCGTCGCCCTCGCGCATCGGGCCCAACAGCCGTTCGTCCGCCCAGGCGCGGCGCCGCTTCCCGTCGACCTCGACCGTCAACGGCTCCACCACGACGACCAGGCCGCGCCGCAGTTGCAGCCGGCCGCTCACCGAGGCATCGCCCGCGTCCGCGGCACCGTCAACCCGCCGCCACCGCGGCGACGAGCCCCTCGCAGACCGCCAGCATCTGCTCGAGGCTGTGGGCGGAGACGCGCTCCTCGGAGGTGTGGACCGCCTCGGTGCCGTTGGCGAGCAGCAGGCACTCGTAGCCACTGAGCCGCAGTGCGTTGGCGTCGCTGCCGCCGCCGATCGCGGTCCGCACCGGCTCCACCCCGATGCCGCGCAGCGCCCCCTCGGCCAGGGCCAGGGCTGGCGAAGACGGCGGCACCTCGTAGCCACGGAACAGCTCTTCGATCCGCACGTCGACGTCGCAGCCGTGCTCGCTGGCGCCCCAGGTGCAGGCGTCGGCGATCGAGCCCGCGACCTCCGCCGCCCGCCCGGCGTCGAGGCTGCGCGCCTCGGCGTGCAGCCAGCAGTGACCGGGGACGACGTTGCCCGAGGTGCCGCCCTGGATCAGGCCGACGTTGGCGGTGGTGCGCTCGTCGAGCCGGCCCAGCTCCATCCGGTCGATCGCGGCCGCGGCGGCGGCAATCGCGCTGCTGCCGTCCTCGGGCCGGATGCCGGCATGGGCCTCGACGCCGGCGAAGTCGGCCCGCACCTTCTGCTGGGTCGGGGTTGCGACGATCACCTCGCCGACCGGACCGGCGTGGTCCAGCACGAACCCGACCTCGGAGTGCAGCTGCGATACGTCAAAGGCTTTGGCGCCCCGCAGCCCCTGCTCCTCGGCCACGGTCAACAGCAGCTCGATCCCGACCGGCGGCGGCTCGCCCGCCCCGGCGGCGCGTGCCGCCAGTTCCATGAAGACCGCAACCGCCGCCTTGTTGTCGGCGCCGAGAATCGTCTCGTCGCGGCTGCGGAAGACGCCTTCGTCCTCGATCACCTCGACCCGCCCGAAGTGCGGCACGGTGTCGAGGTGGGCGCAGAACATCACCCACTCCTCGCGCTGTCCCGGCAGCCGCGCCAGGAGGTTGCCGGCTCCGGCTTCCGCCGCCCCGGCGGCATCGTCCTCGCTCACCTCGAGCCCGAGCGCCCGCAGCTCGGCCGCCACCGAGTCGGCGATCTCCCGCTCCTCGCCGGTCGGACTACGAATCTCGCAAAGGCGGACGAACCGCTCGTGCAGTGCCGCGCTCACGCGGACAGGCTAGGCGCTCAGCCGGAGTTGCGCACGCCGAGGTCTGTGCCCTCGGCCTCTACCTCGGCAGGCAGCTCCGCCCCGTTCGCCGGCTGGCTGCCGGCGTGACGGGTGGCGGCGCCGACGAACTCGCGGAACAGCGGCTCGGGCCGGTTCGGACGCGAGTTGAACTCGGGGTGGAACTGGGAGGCGACGTAGAACGGGTGATCGGGCAGCTCGACCATCTCAACCAGGCGCTCGTCGGGCGAGGTGCCGCCGCAGACCAGGCCCTCGTCCTCGAGCCGGCGCCGCAGCTGGTTGTTGACCTCGTAGCGATGGCGGTGGCGCTTGTAGATCACGGCCTCGCCGAAGATCTCGCGCGCTTTGGTGCCCTCGTGCAGCTTCACCGGGTCGGCACCGAGACGCATCGTCCCGCCCATGTCGGAGACCTCCTTCTGCTCCGGCAGCAGATCGACCACCGGGAACGGCGTCTCGGGGTCGAACTCGGCCGAGTTGGCGCCCTCCATCCCGGCCACCGCGCGGGCGAACTCGACGACCGCGATCTGCATCCCGAGGCAGATCCCCAGGTACGGGATCGAGCGTTCGCGGGCGATCCGGGCGGCCTGCACCTTGCCCTCGATCCCGCGCTCGCCGAAGCCGCCGGGGATCAGGATTCCGTCGCAGCCCTCGAGCTTGTCCGGGTCGAGGTGCTCGGAGTCGACCAGCTCGACCTCGACCTCGACGCCGTGGTGGAAGCCGCCGTGCTCCAAGGCCTCGATCACCGACTTGTAGGCGTCGGCGAGCTGGACGTACTTGCCGACGACGGCGATCCGCACCTTTCCCTCAGCGGCGTCGGCGCGGCGCACCATCGCCTCCCACTCAGCCAGGTCCGGGGTCGGCGCCTCCATCCCGAAGTGATCGAGGACGAGGTCGTCGACGCCCTCGGCGCGGAACACGAGCGGCACCTTGTAGATGTTGTCGACGTCGTTGGCGGAGATCACCGCCTCGACTGGAAGGCTGGCGAAGAGCGCGATCTTGCTGCGGATGTCGCGATCGAGGCGCCCCTCGGAGCGGCAGACCAGGGCATGCGGCTGGATCCCGATCCGGCGCAGCTCGTTGACCGAGTGCTGGGTCGGCTTCGTCTTCAGTTCGCCGGCGTGGCCGACGTAGGGCACCAGGGTGAGGTGCATGAACATCGCCCGCTTCGGGCCAAGATCCGTGTAGAGCTGGCGGATCGACTCGAGGAACGGCAGCGACTCGATGTCGCCGACCGTGCCGCCGATCTCGGTGAGGACGAAGTCGACCGACTGCGACTCGGCCACGATCAGGATTTTCTGCTTGATCTCGTTGGTGATGTGCGGAATCACCTGAACGGTGGCGCCGAGGTAGTCGCCGCGGCGCTCGCGCCGGATCACCGAGTTGTAGACCGAGCCGGCGGTGACGTTGGACGAGCGCGAGGTGTTCTCGTCGGTGAAGCGCTCGTAATGGCCGAGGTCGAGGTCGGTCTCCGCGCCGTCCTCGGTGACGAACACCTCGCCGTGCTGGAACGGGCTCATCGTCCCCGGGTCGACGTTGATGTAGGGGTCGAACTTCTGCAGCTGCACCCGGAAGCCGCGGGAGACGAGGAGGCGGCCGATCGAAGCGGCGGCGATGCCCTTGCCGAGGGCCGAGACGACGCCGCCAGTGACGAAAATGAACTTCGTGTCGCCTTTGCTCGCCGGACTCATGCTCTGCCGAGCGAGTCTAGCCAGCGCAGGGGCGGAACCCGTTCGACCACCGCCGAAATAGACCGCAACTCGCCGTAAATCGTCAGGGCCGCGAGCAGCGCGAGGGCGATCAGCCGCCCGTCGCCGCCGAGAACCGTCAGCAGCCAGATCCCGGCGACGGCGCCGATCAGGTTGGAGCCGGTGTCGCCCAGCATCGCCCGCTCGCGCAGCGTCAGCCAGGCGCCGACCAGAACCGGCCCGGCGAAGATCCCCGCCAGCTCCAGCGGCGCCAGGGTCCAGGCGCCGAGGCAGAGCCCGACCCCGAGCAAGGCCAGGCCCTTCTCGGCCCGCCCCGGCCGCAGATCGAGCAGGTTGAAGGCGTTGGTGGCGAGCAGCAGCAGCGCCACGTCGGCGACGTAGCGCCACGACTCCAGGCCCCGCCCGGAGACGACGTAGGCGGCCAACGCCAGCGCGCCGAGCGCCTTGATCGCCCCGGTCGAGAGCCGCCCCTCGCGCAAGGCCCGCGCGTGCCCGCGCCAGCCGCGAGGCGTCCCCGCCGCCGCCCCTTGGCCCAGCGCGTCGTCGAGAAAGCCGAGGAAGGCGATCCCCAGCAGGTAGGGCAGCCAGCGGCGCAGCTCGGGGTCGAGCAGGTCGAGGTCGGCGCGGTCGTCGAGGACGGCGAGCGGCGCCAGCGCCACCAGTGCCACCGTCGCCAGCACCGCCCCGAGCGGGAAGGCGAGCGCGGCGCCGCGGTAGTTCTCGCGGACCAGGCCGGCGTCGCGCAGCCCTCGCGTCCCGGCCGGGACGAGCGGGATCGCCAGCGCGATCGCGAGCGGGAAGCCGACCCACTCCATCTCAGCCGGCCGGCTCGGCGGCGGTGCCCTCGCCCAGCTCGGGCTCCGCCGGCGCCAGGATGTCCGGCAGCAGCCGGTCGGCGCTGCTCTTGACCCCGAAGCTGCCCTCGGCGCCGAGCAGCGCGAAGACCAGCGCCACCTTGCCGGCCGAAGCGTCGACCGAGTCGACGCTGGCGAGGTCGTTGCCGGTGAAGAACGAGATCGAAGAAGGGTCGGCGCCGCTCGTCTCGACCCCGACCACCGGCGCCCGGGTGGCCGTCATCCCCTGCATCAGGGCAGACTCCAGCCGTCCGGCGTTGGCTTGCTGAACCGGGCCCATGTCCTGGGGCGGGTTGCGGACGACGATCACCGCGTCGATGCCGCCGAAGTTGCCGCTGGCGCGCGAGAAGAGGTGGCCGCGGGCGGCTTCCAGCAGGGTCCCTCCCACCACCAGCTGGCGGCCGAGACCGGTACCGAGTTCCGTCTGGGTGTCCTCGCTTTCGCGCAGGTCGGCGAACCGGGTCTGGGAGAGATCTTCGGCTAGGCCGGCGAGGTCGACCGGCTCACGGACGACGCCGATCCCGACCAGCCGCCCGCCGGTCGGCGCCAGCGCCTCCTCGACCGCGTCGGTCACCCCGTTCGGCAGCTCGCCGAGGGCGACGACCGCGATCCGCTGCCCGGCCAGCCGGTCGCGGACCAGGACCGGATAGACGCGATCGGCGAACTCGTTCGAATCGGCCAGCTCGGAGTTCAGCTCCTCGGCGCGCTCGCGGGCGTCCTGGACGCTGTCGGCGAGGCTCCGCTCGAGGTCCTTGCGGGTGCTCGTCAAGGCGTCGCCGCCGAACTCGGCGCCGATCAGGATCCCGATCGCGAGGGCGAGAAAGACCGCGATCAGCGAGGAGGCGTGGTAGCGGGCGCTGTAACCCATCAGCGGCCGAAGGCTAGATGGTCGGCCCGGCCGCGGCCAGTGGCCCCCCTTAGAGACCGAGCCAGATCCGCACCTTCAGCCAGAACAGCTCGAAGATGTCGCCGAGGGCCGGCGAGGCGATCACGACCACCGCCAGCAGGACCGCGAAGGCGAGAACGAAGAAGCCGACAGGGGCGAGGCTGGAGCTCGGGTGGTAGAGCCGGCTCACCCCCTTGGCGTCGACCAGCTTCTCGCCGATCCGCAACCTGGTGAGGAAGGTCGAGGACATCCCGGCCCGCTTGCGATCGAGGAACTCGACCAGGTTGAAGTGGGCGCCGACGCTGACGATCAGCGCCGCTCCCTTCTCGTAGGCCATCAGCATCGCGACGTCCTCGCTGGTGCCGGCAGCGGGCAGGATCCGGTGCTCCAGGCCCATTCCCAGCAGCCGCTCGCAGCCGGGGGCGCGGCCGTCGGGGTAGGCGTGGACGACCAGCTCGGCGCCGCAGCGCAGGGCGGCGTCGCTGGCCGAGTCCATGTCGCCGAGGATCATGTCCGGCTTCAGACCCGCTTCCAGCAGCCCGTCGGCGCCGCCGTCGACGGCGACGATCAGCGGCCGCACGTCGCGGATGTAGGCGCGCAGCGTCTTCAGGTCGCGGCGGTGGCGGTCGCCGCGGACGACGATCAGGACGTGGCGGTCGCGGAACGAGGCGCGGGTCGGCGGGTACTCGACGTCGCCGGTCAAGAGATCGGTCTCCTGGCGCACGTGGGCGACCGTGTTCTCGGCGAATTCCGCCAGCGCCTCGTCGATCCGCTCCCGCTGCTCCTCCAGCTGGCGTTCGAGCTCCGACACCAGCAGCACCCGGCCGTGGCCGACCTCGCCGCCGTCGAGCCGGATCGCGCCGTTCGCCTCGACCCGCACCGCCTCGCCGTCGGTCAGCAGCTCGAAGAGGCCGGCCTCGGGGGCGTCGAGGAGCCGGATCCCGGCCCGGGCCAGCATCAGCGGCCCCGCGTTCGGGTAATGGCCGTCGGAGGAAGGCGAGGCGTTCAGCACCGCCACCACCCCGGCTTCGATCAGCTCCTCGGCGGCGATCCGGTCGATGTTGAGGTGGTCGATGACGGCGACGTCGCCGGGACGCAGTCGTTTGACCAGGTGCTTGGTGCGGGTGCCCAGCCGGGCCGTGCCTTCGACCGGACCGCTCGCGCGGGACCCGTTGCGCCGCCCCAGCAGTACCGGGAGGCGCCGCCGACTGGTGGTGGCTGCCACCAGCCCAGGTTAGGACACGACCCCGGCGGCGATCAAGGCCCGATCGCCGCCGAGCATGCGGCGCAGCTCCTCCGCGACCGCCTCCCCGTCCAGCCGCTCGACTCGCGCCACTGCCTGCTCGCCGCCGGTGTCCTTCTCGATTCGGAAGTGGGTCTCGGCCAGCGAGGCCACCTGGGGCAGGTGGGTGATGCAGAGCACCTGGCGGCTGGCGGCGAGGGCGCGCAGCCGCTCGCCGACGGCGCCGGCGGTGTTGCCGCCGATCCCGGCGTCGATCTCGTCGAAGACCATCGTCCCGGCGCCGCCCGCCTCGCCGAGCCCGCTGAGAGCCAGCATCACCCGCGAGAGCTCGCCGCCGGAAGCGGCCTCGCGCAGCGGCGCCGCCTCGATCCCGGGGTTGGGGGCGAGCCGCAGCTCGACCGTCTCGCGGCCAGCGGCCCCGAACCCGTCCGGGTGCGGCTCCAGCGCCACCTCGAGGCTGGCGCCGTCCATCGCCAGCTTCGCCAGCTCCTCGGCGACGCGCCGCTCCAGCGGCTCGGCCGCCGCCGCGCGCCCGGCGCTCAGCTCCTCGCCGAGCTCGGCCCGGCGCGCCTCCGCCGCCGCCAGCGCCGCCTCGGCCTCCGCCCCGCGCTGCTCGGCACCCTCCAGCCGCTCGACTTCCGTCCGGCAGCGCTCGGCGTGGGCCAGCACCGACTCGAGGCTGCCGCCGTGCTTGCGCTTCAGCCGGTCGAGCGCTTCCAGCCGCTCCTCGACCGCCAGGAGGGCGCCGGGGTCGGCCTCGATCCCCTCGGCGTAGTCGCGCAGCTCGGCGGCGACGTCGGTCAGCTCGACCCCGAGGGCGGCGACCCGCTCGGCCAGGGCGTCGAGCTTCGGGTCGAGTCCGACCGCCCCCTGCAACAGCGCTTCCGCCCCGGCGACCGCGGCGCTGGCGCCGCCGCCGTCCTCCGCGTCCCCGGCCAAGCCGGCGTGGGCGCCGCCGGCCGCTTCGCGCAGCCCCTCGGCGTGGCGCAACCGCTCGCGCTCGGCACCGAGCCCGTCTTCCTCGGCGGGGTCGGGCGCCGCCTCCTCGATCTCCGCCAGCTCGTAGCGATAGAGGTCGAGATCGCGCTCCCGGGAGCCCTCGCGCTCGTGCAGCTCCGCCAGCTCGGCGGCCAGCCGGCCGCGCTCGCGATGGGCCTCGCGGTAGCGCTCGCGCAGCGCCAACTGCCCGGCGCCGGCGAAGCCGTCGAGGATCTCCAGCTGAGCCGAGCCGATCGTCAGCTTGCGGTGCTCGTGCTGGCCGTAGAAGGCGAGCAGGCGCGAGCCGAGCAGCTTCAGATCCGCCGCCGTCGCCGCCCGGCCGGCGACGAAGGCGCTGGTCCGCCCCCCGGCCGAGACCCGCCGGCCCAGGACGATCTCCTCGGCCTCGGCCGGCAGCCGCTCCGCCAGATCGGTCAGCTCCGGCTCCTCCAGCAGTCCCGCCGGCAGGTCGAAGACGCCCTCGACCCAGGCCTCCTCCGCCCCCGGCCGGACGACGTTGGCTTTCGCCTTGCCGCCCATCAGCAGGTCGAGCGAGTGCGCGAGCACCGTCTTCCCCGCCCCCGTCTCGCCGGTGATCGCGTTCAGCCCCGGCCCCAGCCGCAGCTCAGCCCGCTCGATCAGCAGCAGGTTCTCGATCCGCAGCTCACGCAGCACGCATTCTGTCTAGCAGCAGGAACGGATGTCTGAGGCCGGAAAAGCGCTCAAACTGCCAAGTGGCCGAACTTCTCGCGGATGCGCTGGTAGAAGCTCGTGCCCGGCAACTGGGCGAGGCAACTGACCCCGTCGGTGAAGGAGACGTCAAGCGCCGCCCCGGGCGCCAGCTCGGCAGCGAACACACCGTCGACGGCGACGTCGACCGGCTCGCGGCCCTCGGCGTTGCCGACGTGCAGCACGTCGCCGGGGGCGACGACCAGCGCCCGCGCCGTCAGCGAGTGCGGCGAGATGTAGCTGACCGCGTAGCCCTCCACCCCCCAGGCGAGGATCGGGCCCTGGTTGGCGAGGTTGTAGCCGGTCGAGCCGACCGGGGTGGCGGCGACGAGGCCGTCGCAGCGGACGTGGCCGACCTCGCGGCCGCCGATCTCGTAGCTCAGCTCCGCCACCCGGTCGTGCGGACGGCGGGAGAGGGTGACGTCGTTGAGCCCGACCCGGCGGCTGCCGCCGATCTCGACTTCCAGCGCCGGCAGCTCGACCCGCTCGATTTCGCCGGCAAAGGCGCGACGAACCCCGTCTTTGGCCTCCGCGCGCCCGACCGCGGCAAGGAAGCCGACGGTGCCGAAGTTGACGGCGAAGACCGGCACCCCCGTGCGGGCGAAGCGGCGCAGGCCGTGGAGGATCGTGCCGTCGCCGCCGAGCACCAGGCAGAGATCGGGCGGCGGATCGCCGACCGGGGCGAGCTCGACCCCCTCAGCGGCGCCGCCGTGCTTGGCCAGCTCGTCCTCTGTAGCCAGCAGGCGCCAGCCCGCCTCGTGGGCGAGCTCGGCCGCGATCGCCACCGCCTCGGTCGCCGCCGGCGGGTGCGAGTGGGTGATCAGGGCCGCGCTCTTCACGTTTCCGGCTCCGCTTCCAGGATCGCCGCCTCGAGATCGTCGACCTCGGCCGCCCCTTCGCCCCCGCACCAGACGAAGGTCTCGCGGTTGCCCTTCGGCCCCGGCAGCCCCGAGGAGGCGAAGCCCCGTACCGGCAGGCCCAGCTCACGGGCGGCGACGGCGACCGCGAGGATCGCCTCGCGGCGGTCGGCGGGATCGCGGACGACGCCGCGCCCGACCCGCTCGCGCCCGAGCTCGAACTGCGGCTTCACCATCGCCAGCAGCTCGCCGCCCGAGGCCAGGCAGCGGGCAACCGCCGGCAGGATCTTGGTCAGGGAGATGAAGGAGACGTCGACGGTGGCCAGCGAAGCGGCGAAGGGCAGGCCGGCCGGCTCCATCGCGCGGGCGTTGAGGCGCTCGATCACGGTCACGCGGGGATCCTCGCGCAGCCGCAGGTCGATCTGCCCGTAGGCGACGTCGGCCGCGATCACGCGGGCGGCGCCCCGCTGCAGCAGGCAGTCGCTGAAGCCGCCCGTGGAAGCACCGACGTCGAGGCAGTCGCGCCCGGCGACGTCGATCCCCAGCGCCTCGAGCGCGTTCTCGAGCTTGACGCCGCCACGGGAGACGTAGCGGGGACCGGAATCGAGGATGAACTCGGCCTCGGGCTCGACCAGCTGGCTCGGGCGCAGGGCCACCGGTCCGTCGGCGCCGACCCGGACCTCGCCGGCCCGGACGGCGCCCGCCGCCGCCGAGCGCGAGGGGAACAGGCCCCGCTCCGCCAATACAGCGTCTATCCGGGCCTTTTTCACGGCTCCACGGTACAGCGAGGCCCGCTTCCCGGCCGGCTGTCAGGGGAGGAAGGGCGGCCTCCGTCATTCTTTAACCGATCACGATGTTCGATCTGGTCGGATGCCGGGTATCGCAGCTCAATCGGGCTCTGAACCGCGGAAATCCCTGGATAATCGCGGTCTCTGTGACCCGTCTCACACACAAAGCGCACATATGTTCGTACGCTGTTCAAGGATTCAAGTGAGGCTGTCGATGCAGAGCACCAACAAAAACTTCTTGGTCGGGTCCTGCGCCGCCATTATGGCCCCCGATGCTTCCCACATCGGGCGCCCGCGGCACACCGGGGCTCACCTACCTCCCACGGATCCACATATATAGAGATACATATCTCTCCTCCCTGTAGTAACCCCAGAAGCGCCCCGCCTCCCCGGCGGGGCGTTTTCTGTTGTGGGGGGGCTTTGTAGAGCGAAATGCGGGATGCGTGCTGGACCTCGCTCGATCTCCGGCAGCCGTTGAGATGTTCCCGTGCCACCATCCGTGCCACCACGAGACGGCCGGGCCTGCCGCGACTACTGGCTGGAGCCGTTATTCGTGAAGCCGTCGATGGGCAATCTCGTAGACCGTTTCGGCGTTCGACTCGCGGGGGTGGTGGCGAACTCCGAAGGCGACATAGGCAAGCAGCAATTTTCCGGCCTTGCGCTCGATGCGGAAGACCATGCCGAACTTGCCGTCTGGACGGGGAAGGCGGATCTTCACGCAGTTCGCAAGCGCCGTACCTTCCGATCCCTCGTCTTCGCAGGCGAGTAGATGGGCGGTCGGCACTCCATTTTGCTCGTAGTCCGTTCGGGCTGCCAAGGCGACACCGCGTCCCAGCTCGCTCGCACGGTTCAAGTCTTCAGCGAAGGCCGCGTCGTCGAACAGCGCGAGGGCGCGTCCCTTCGGCTTGTCGCCCATGGCCTACCCCTCGCCGTCGGGAGGCTGAACCGGCCCGAACTCGGCCTCAAAATCGGCCAGGGTCGCCGGCTCGGTGCCGAGACGCTTGCGAATTGCCTCGAAGGACGTATCAGGCACGAGGGTGAGCGACCCATCTGGGCGCTCATCGGTGATGACGTACTCGCCGGCTCGGTCGCCGATGAGCCTGACGTGCGCGTGGGACTCCATGAGCGAAATGATGACACAGGACCCAGCGTACGTCGCAAGCGCATTGACCCTTGCCGCCTTCCCTTCACGGCCATTACGCTCTTTGGGCTGCGCTCCGTCAGCTTCGGGAAGCAGGGCGCACTCCGGAAGCAATTTAGGTGCCGCTGCGCGCCAGTTGCGCGACAGTCAGCCACCAAATCGACCGGAAACAACCGGTCACAACCGGACTGGATTCCGCATTCCCATGCGAAATCTCGCTTCACAAACCGCGAATTCTACGTCTCTCCTCCCTGTAGTAACCCCAGAAGCGCCCCGCCTCCCCGGCGGGGCGTTTTCTGTTGTGGAGCCAAATCGGGCCCTTCGAAGGCCCCTTGAGCGGTGGCCCGAGAACTACTTCCTGCGCCCGGCCGGCTTCTCGGCCTCGTTGCGGAACCACTACCTCGGGGCCGTCAGAAGGCGCAGCTTGCAGTCAAGCCCTTTCAGCTTGCCGACTCCACGATCTCCGCTGACCAGGAGATCCACCGCCGGGTCAATCTCAGCACTGGCGACGATCAGCGCATCCGGCATCGACACTGCCTTGCTCTCGGCGCGCAGAGCCGCGGCGCGATCTCCCACCGGCACGTCCACGGGAAGAATTCGTGAGATCAAGTCCTTGAAGAAACCCTTGACGCTGTCCTGGTCATGGTGTCCCAGGCGGGCGCCGGTCATCACCTCGGCGTAGGTGATGACCGAAACGACGAGCTGGTCACCGCGAAGAAGCTCACGAATCGCCGCATCGGCGGCCTCGTGCAGCTTGTCGGAGCGGTCGAGAAAGCCGACGACGACATTTGAGTCGAGCGCTACCGCCACTCCTCGCGTAACCCCTCGACCTGCTTGCGCAAACCCCCGCCGGTATCGAGGCAACCGGAGTAGCGATCGAGCAGCTCATCGATTCTGGTCAAGACAATGCGCCCCGCCCCGTCAGCCTCAACCCTCAGCGTGTCCCCTGGCTCGAGCCCGGCGACGCGGAAGGCCCCAGCCGGGATCGTCACCTGATGCTTGCTGGAGACTTTCGTCTGATTACGTACAGACACGCCAGCACTTTTCTTTACGTTTACGTTCATAGGTAAAGAATAGCGAGCTAGGCGGTTGGAATCGCGATCAGGCTGCTGAAGTCCGCCGAGCCGTTCGCCACGGCGACGTCGCACTGGACGCTGAGCTGGGTCGGCGACGTGGTGATCGTGGTCACCGCCTGCAGCGACGCCGGGATCGCGGCGAGCGCAGGCAGCGTCTTCATCGCCACCTGGTCGAGGGTCGTCGTGCCAGCTTTGAGCAGGCACTCGATGCTGTCGCCGGCACCGGTGTGGGAGAGCTGGGTCTTGGCCAGGACGACGTAGCTGCCGGCAGGGACCGCCAGCTCGACGACGATGGTCGGCGGGCTGGTGGTCGGGAGGGCGGTCAGCCCCTGTTTCGCCGAGAGCGGCGCGATCGTCCCGTCGGTCCCGTCCGTGCCTTTTACCCCGTCGATTCCGTCGACTCCATCCGTGCCATCGATGCCGTCGATTCCGTTGGTCCCGTTCGCGCCGTTCGGGCCGTTTGCCCCATTGGCTCCGTGACGGCCATCGGCGCCGTTGGCGCCGTTACTTCCCGCGCTTCCGGGCGAGCCGGCGTCGCCCTGGGCGCCATTCGCGCCCGGGGCTCCCGCAAGCAGCGCTCGCGTGCCCATGCTCAGGTCCTGCGGCTTGACCGCGCCGCTCCGGATCGCCTTGCCGGTCACCGCGCCCGGTGCGATGTCGCCGGCTCGGATCAGGCCCGAGGCGGCAACCGCCGACCCGCCGAGGACGACGAACAGGGCCACCGCGGAGAGGACGATCGAGGGGGTCGGCCACCATCGCCGCTGTCGCTGTCCAGGACTTCTGGCTGCGCGTTTGATCATCGGTACCGCTCCTTTGGCTAGCCGCTTTGCTGGAGCGGTGCTTCTCAGCGCGGGCAGTTGCCCCCGCCTGAGAAGCCATCGGTGGCTGGCCGGGCCTCCTTCAAGTATTCGTCCGCAAGCGGACTAAAAGCGGCCTGCTCAGCCCTCCACCCCGGTCTCCGAGTGAGCGGCGGCGACCGGCTTGGACTCTGGAAACTCACTCGCGCGCCCACTCCCTACCCGATCAGCTGCAAAACCTCTCGCTCGATCCGGCCCTGCTGACGGGGGGTGACGGAGCGCCCCGGGGGAAGGCGCGGCAGGGCGATCGTCTTGCCCTCGCGGAAGCGGTCGAGGACGCGCGGGTCGACGTAGGAGCTGCGACAGACCGCCGGAGTGTTGCCGAGCCGCTCGGCGACCCGTTTGATCGCCGCCCGGATCGCCCGCTCCCCTCCCCCCTTCGTGCCCGGCGCCCCCTCGCGGGCCAGCTCGACCGCAGCGAGGACGGTCCCATGCCAGGTGCGGAAGTCCTTGGCGGAGAACTTCTCGCCGGCCTGCTCCCGCAGATAGGCGTTGACGTCCTCGGAGCGGACGTCGCGCCAGGCGCCGTCGGGGTCGCGGAAGACGAGCAGGTCGTCGGGGCCGCTGCGACGGCGGCGCATCGCCTCGATCGCCGCCTTCACCGCCGGGTCGCGAATCGACTGCACGCGGCGCTGGCCGCTCTTCGCCGGGAAGTCGAAGACGACCTCTTCGCCCTCGACCGAGACGTGCTCACGCAGCACCGTCGCCACCCCGTAGCTCTCGTTCGTCTCGGCGTACTCCTCGCCGCCGATCCGGAAGAAGCCGAGGTCGAGGAGGCGGACGGCACACGCCAGGGCGCGCTCGCGCGGCACCCCCTCGCGGTCGAGGTCCTTCTTCACCGCCCGCCGCAGGCGCGGCAGGACGGTGGCGAACTCCCGCATCGACTCGAACTTGCGCTGGGCCGCCCGCAGCTGCCAGCGCTCGTGGTAGAGGTACTGCTTGCGACCGGCTTCGTCGAGCCCGGTCGCCTGGATGTGACCGAGGGGGTCGCTGCAGATCCAGACCTCGCGCCAGGCCGGTGGGATCGCCAGCAACCGGATCCGCTCGAGCGTGTCCTCGTCGCGCACCCGGCCGCCTTCGGGGTCGAGGTAGGAGAAGCCGCGGCCGTGACGCCGGCGCTCGATGCCGGGGCCGGAGCAGTCCGAGCGCCGCAACCGGCCGCGCGGACGGGACCCCCTGCTCAACGTCGCCTCATCCAGACGACGGGGGCGGGATCGGGTTGCTCTCGAGCGCCCGGGCGACGGCCAGCAGGTTCGCCGCCGCTGCCCGGCCGGTCGCGTGCGACCACTCGTGACCCTCTTCGGTTTCCGAATAGTCCTCCCCTGGCCCGGGGCCCTTGTTCCAGTAGGTCCAGGCCTGGCCGGGGATCGTGAAGCCGATGTCCCCCAATGCGCCGGAGACCTCGGAGATCACGTGGTGGGCACCGTCCTCGTTGCCGGTGACGACGACGCCGGCGACGTGGTTGTAGGCGACGGGTCGGCCCTCCTCGTCCGTCTCGGAGAGCATCGCGTCCATCCGCTCCAGCACGCGCTGAGCGATGCTCGAGGGCCGGCCGAGCCAGGTTGGGGTGGCGAAGACGAGGATCTGCGCGTCGAGGATCTGGGCGCGGATCCCGGGCCACTCGTCCCCCTCCCCCATCCTCGTTTCGACGCCGGGCGGAATCGAGTGGTCGACCGCCCGCACCGCACCCACCTCGACGCCCTCGCCGCGCAGCGCCTCGGCGACGACCTCCGCCAAGGCCTCGGTGTTGGACTTCTCCGGCCCCGGTTTCAGCGTGCAGTTGACCACCACCGCCCTCATCGTCAGGGCATGAGGACGACCTTGATCGCCCCGTCTTCCTTCTTCTGGAACATCTCGTAAGCGCCGGGCGCCTCGGCCAGCGGCAGCTGGTGGGTGGTGAGGTCGTCGACGCCGAGTGGGTCCTCGTCGCCTTCCAGCAGCGGCAGGATCTCGTCGGTCCAGCGCCGCACGTGGGCCTGGCCCATGCGGACCTGGATGCCCTTGTCGAACAGCTGGAACATCGGCATCGGGTCGACCACGCCCCCATAGACGCCGGAGATCGAGAGGGTGCCGCCGCGGCGGACGCTGTCGATCGAGGCGAGCAGGGCGGCCATCCGGTCGATGCCGGCTTTTTCGGTCAGCTTCGCGGCGAGACCGTCGGGCAGCAGGCCGGCCATCGTCTGCGCCATCTTGCCGGCGGGGGCGCCGTGCGCCTCCATCCCGACCGCCTCGATCACGCTGTCGGGGCCGCGCCCGTCGGTCAGCTCGCGCAGCGCCGCGGAGACGTCGTCGTGCTGTTCGAAGTCGATCGGCTCGACCCCGTGGCGGCTCGCCATCGCCAGGCGCTCCGGCACCCGGTCGATTCCGAACACGCGACCGGCCCCCTGGTGCAGGGCGATCCGGGCGCTCATCTGGCCGATCGGCCCCAGCCCGAAGACCGCGACGCTGCCGCCTTTCGGAGGGTCGGCGTAGGCGACCGCCTGCCATTCGGTCTGCAGCACGTCGGAGAGGAACAGGTAGCGCTCGTCGGGCGCGCCGTTGTCCGGCACCTTGATCGGCCCGAACTGCGCCTGCGGCACCCGCAGGTACTCGGCCTGCCCACCCGGCACCGCGCCGTAGAGCTTCGTGTAGCCGAACAGGGAGGCGCCTTTTTCCTCCTCGCGGTTCTGGGTCGTCTCGCACTGCGCGAACAGCTGCCGCTCGCACATCCAGCAGTGCCCGCAGGAGATGTTGAAGGGAATCACCACCCGGTCGCCGGGCTTGACGTGGCTGACCTCGGAGCCGACCTCTTCGACGATCCCCATCGGCTCGTGGCCGAGGATGTCGCCCTCTTCGATGAACATCCCCAGCACCTCGTAGAGATGGAGGTCCGAGCCGCAGATCGCGGTCGAGGTGATGCGGACGATCGCGTCGGTCGGCTGCTCGATTCGCGGGTCGGGAACCTCGTCGACCCTGACGTCGCGTTTGCCGTGAAAGGTGAGCGCCTTCACGACGCCATCCCGAGCGGCACGTCGGGACGGTCCCAGCTCTCGGCGACGCGCTCGGCGGCCCGGCGCTCCTCGGCGAGGATCTCCTCGGCCGCGGTGACCACGCCCTCGTCGCCGGCCCGGGCCGCGACCCGTCCGATCAGCTCGTAGGCGGCGACCTCCAGGTTCTCGAAGGCGAAGGCGAAGCCGGCGAGCTTGGTCGTCGAATCCGGCTGGGCGCCGAAGAACGCGGAGAGGTTGAGTCCGCCCGCTTTGAGCGCCGCGTCCTTGAGGGTCGAAGGCCGGGCGCCGCGCTCCTGGAGCAGGTCCTCGATCCGGTCCCGATGGCCTCGGGTCTCCTCCAGGTGCTCGCGCAAGGTTGCCTCCAGCTGCTCGTCCTCGACCCGTTCCGCGCCCGCCTCCAGCAACTTGATCGCCTGCCCCTCGAGGGCATGGACGTCGCGCAGGTAGGCGAGCAGGGTCTCCTCGAGCCGGTCCTCGGCGACGTCCGCCAGGGCCGCCTCGACCGCGACGTCGAAGTTCTGCTCCAGCCGCTCGCCCATCCGTTTCTCCTCCGCGGCGATGCCGGCCGCCATCCGCGCCGTCTCCTCGTCGCCGGCGCGCTCGGCGAGCCGCTGCAGCAGCTCGTAGGCGGCCAGCTCCATGTGCTCATAGGAGTAGGCGTGCATCGCCAGCTTCCCCGGCGTGTCGGGCTGGGAGGCCGCGAAGGCGACCATCGGCCAGGCGCCCGCCCGGCCGGCCGCGTCCTTCAGCTTCGAGGGCTCGGCGCCGAGCGCCTCGAGGCGCTCGCGCACGCGGCGCTCGTGGTCTTCGGTCTCGACCAGGTGCCGTTCGAACACCTCGGCGAGGCGCTCGTCGCCGGCGATCTTCGGCGCCGCCCGCATCTGCTCCAGCGCCTGCAGCTCGATCGAGTGGGCGTCGGTCAGGTACTTGACGATCTGCTCGTCGCGGTCGCGGGCCCACTGGCGGCCGCCGACGCCGGTCTTCAGGTCTTCGAGCCGGGCGGCGGAGCTGTCGGGCTCCAGCGGCGGCGTCCTCTCACCGTGGCCTTCGCGCATTCCCTCCAGCAGCTCTTCCAGCGCTTCGAGGCTGCTGTGCCGGGGCTCCCATCCGAGCTGCGACCGGGCCCGGTCGCTCGACATCATCGGCACGTTCAGCGCCATGTCCAGCCAGCCCGGCGGGGTCGGCTGCAGCCGCAGCCGCCAGCTGAGATCGGCGAGCCCGCGCACGACCCGGGCCGGCACCGGGAAGCTCCGCACCCCGAGCCGCTCGGCCAGCTCGCCGCCGCTCAGCGGCGGCTCGGCGGCGATGTTGAAGGCGCCCTCGACGTCAGCCAGGACGGCGCGCAGGTACGCCTGGCCGACGTCCGCGGAGTGGACGGCCTGGAAACGCAGGCGCTCGATCCGCGGCAGCGCCGGGAGGAAGTTGCGGCGCAGGAGGAAGTTGGGCAGGAACGGCCCGACGAACAGCCGGCGGATCCCGGTCGCGGCCTCGTCCTTGAAGATCAAAGCCGGCCGCAGGCGGACCACGCGCGTCTCGGGATTGTCGGCTTCGAAGCGGTCCAGCTCGCGCTCCACCACCACCTTGTGGCGCGCGTAGAACGAGGTCGCGGTGCCCTCCGTGGGCCAGCCCTCGTCCACCTCCCGGTCCTTCGGGCCACGCGAGTAGGCCCCGACCGAGGAGGCGTGGACCAGCTTCGGCACCCCGGCCTCGGCCACGGCCTGGAAGACGCGCCGGCTGCCCCCGACGTTGATCCGCTCCAGGGTCTGTTCGTCGCGCGAGGGCTGGATCGCCCAGGCGAGATGGATCACGGCATCGGCCCCGGCGAAGATCGTCGCCAGGTCGGCGGTGAGGACGTTTGCCTCGACCCAGCTCGTCTTCGTCATCTCC
>DATHUE010000111.1:0-3179 GCA_035462545.1 Solirubrobacterales bacterium | reverse complement strand
AACGCCGTCACCAACGCCAAGCTCGGCCCCAACGCCGTCAACACCGGCAACATCAACAACGGCGCGGTGACGCCGGCCAAGCTCAGCGACGAATTCGGCCCGCTGATCGGCAACCTGAAAAGCGGCCAGACCCTGCGCGGGACCTTCGATCTGGGGGGCAGCATGGCGGGCGTCGTTGGCAAAGCGACCTTCCGCGACTCCCAATCGTTCCAGTTCCCGCTGCTCAACGCACCCGCAGCCAACATCCTCGCCTCCGGCACGACCAGCGCTGCATGCCCCGGCCTGGGCGGCGGCAACACGACGCCGCAGGCCGCAGCCGGCCAGCTCTGCGTTTACGTCACCGCCAGCACGCCGGGCGCCAAATTGACGAGCGATGCCGGCACGACCAGCAGGCTCGGGTTCGGCCTGCTGGCGGAATTCGAAAAAGCCGAAGACGACAACCTGGTCCAGGGCGTCTGGGCGGTGACCGCGCCCTAGGCGGAGAGCTCCGCCAGCACCGCCTCGGTCATCTCGGCGGTGCCCACCTCGACCTCCCGGGGGCCGTCCGGCAGCGGTGCTGCCGCGACGGTCCCCGCGGCGAGGTCCGGCGTGCGCAGGCCGCGGGCCAGCACCGCGTCGACCGCCGCATCGATCCGCGCCGCCTCGTCGGGCCGGTCGAGGCCGTGACGCAGCATCATCGCCGTCGAGAGGAAGGTCGCGAGCGGGTTGGCAACGCCCTGCCCGGCGATGTCGGGGGCGGAGCCGTGGACCGGCTCGAACAGGCCCGGGTCGCCGGCGGCGCCGAGGCTGGCCGAGGGCAGCATCCCCAGCGATCCGGTCAGCATCGCCGCCTCGTCGCTGAGAATGTCGCCGAACAGGTTCTCGGTGACGATCACGTCGAAATCGGCCGGGCGCGAGACGAGCTGCATCGCCGCGTTGTCGACAAGCAGGTGGTCGAGCTCGACGTCGGGGTAGTCGGGCGCGACCCCGGTGACCACCTCGCGCCACAGGCGCGAGGTCTCGAGCACGTTGGCCTTGTCGACCGAGGTGACCCGCGGCTTGCGATCGGTGCCCTCGCCGCGGCGGCGGGCGGCTTCGAAGGCGGCCCGGGCGATGCGGTCGACTTCGGCCACCGAGTACTCGCAGGTGTCGTGGGCGACGTCGCCGTCGCGGCCGCTGTCGCCGAAGTAGATGCCGCCGGTCAGCTCGCGGACGACCAGCAGGTCGGTGCCGGCGATCCGCTCCTGGCGCAGCGGGCTGGCGGCGACCAGGGCCGGGCTCGGCCGCACCGGCCGCAGGTTGGCGTAGAGGCCCATCCCCTTGCGCAGGCCGAGCAGGCCCTGCTCGGGGCGCGGCGCGTCGGGGTCGGTGGTGTCCCACTGCGGCCCGCCGACGGCGCCGAGCAGGACCGCGTCGGCGGCCCTGCAGGCTTCGAGGACCTCGTCGGTGAGAGCGGTGCCGTGGGCGTCGATCGAGCAGCCGCCGAGCAGGTGCTCGGTGTACTCGAACTCGCCGAGGGCGTCGAGCAGCTGCCGCGCCGCGGCGACGATCTCGGGGCCGATCCCGTCGCCGGCGAGGACGACTATGCGGGGGCGCTCGCTCATCGGGCCGGCACTCTACGGGCTCGGCTCAGGCGGCGACGGCGTCGATGTTGAGCCGCACGTAGCGCAACCGCAGCGGCTCCGCTTCGGCGGCGAGCGTGTCCTCCACGAACGGGCGGCGAAGGTCCTCGGGCAGGGGGTCCAGATACGGGCCCAGGCAGATCGTCCGCAGGAACTCGAACGGCTCGGGCGGGACGACGTCCCAGGGCTGCAGCCAGAAGCGGACCTGCTCGAAGCCGGCCGCGCGCAGCCGCGCTTCGGTCTCCTCCGGCGTCGCGTAGTGCCAGGGCTCCCCGGCCCCCTGCAGGTGCTCGGCATAGGGCTCGCGGGCGGCGAGGCGGCGCGTCGTCTCCCGCAGCTGGTCGATGTTCCCCGCCCCGCCGCACTGCGCGACGAACCGACCCCCTGGGTTCAGCGCGGCGCGCATTCGGGCGAAGAGGGTCTCGTGGTCCTCGATCCAGTGGAAGACGGCGCTGGAGAGGACCGCGTCGACCGGCCCGTCCAGCTCCAGCTGGGTGAGGTCCGCGACGAAGGCTTCGTCCTGCGCGCGCAGGACCTCCCGCACCGCGGCGATCATCGCCCGCGACCCGTCGACCCCGACGACCCTGCCCTCCGGCAGCCGCTCGACCAGCATCCGGGTGAGGCGTCCGGTGCCGCAGCCGGCGTCGAGGACGGTCTCGTCGCCCCGCAGGGGCAGGCGCTCGAGAACCGCCTCGGCCCACTCCTCGTGGGGCACGGAAACCCGCTGGTAGGTGCCCGCGTCCCACTCGCGCGGGCCGCTGTCGATCGGCTCCGCCACCACGCCTCAGAGCGCGGTCGTGACCGGTCCCCGGGCGGCGCCGCCGGCGCCCTCGAAGGCATCGATCGCGGCCCCGTTCTCGAGCGTGATGCCGATGTCGTCGAGCCCGTTCAGCAGCCGGTTCTTGACGTCGGGCTCGATCCTGAACTGGAAGACCCCGGCGGCGCAGGTGACGGTCTCGTCGTCGACGTCGATCCGCGCCTCCCCCGCCTCGGCGACCGCGTGGCAGTGCTCCTCGTCGAGGATCGCCGGCAGCAGCCCGATCTTCGTGCAGTTGGAGTAGAAGATGTCGGCGAAGGACGGGGCGACGATCGCCTCGAACCCGAAGTCCTCCAGCGCCCAGGGGGCGTGCTCGCGGGAGGAGCCGCAGCCGAAGTTGCGACCGGCGAGGAGGATCGGGTTCGGCTCCAGCTCGATCTCGCCGTCGCGGATCCAGTCGTAGAAGAGGAACTCGCCGAAGCCGGTCCGCTCGACCCGCTTGAGGAACTGCTTGGGGATGATCTGGTCGGTGTCGACGTCGCTGCGGTCCAGGACCGACACTTTGCCGTCGATCACGTCTATCGGTCGCATCTTCAGCTCCAGTCCCTGATGTCGACGAAGTGGCCCTCGACGGCCGCCGCCGCGGCCATCTTCGGGCTGACCAGGTGGGTGCGGCCACCCTTGCCCTGGCGCCCCTCGAAGTTGCGGTTCGAGGTCGAGGCGCAGCGCTCGCCTTCCTCCCGCGTGTCCGGGTTCATCCCCAGGCACATCGAGCAGCCAGCCTCACGCCATTCGAAGCCGGCGCTGCGGAAGACCTCGTC
>DATHUE010000110.1:0-6589 GCA_035462545.1 Solirubrobacterales bacterium | reverse complement strand
CGCCCTCGCCGCGCTTGCGCTCCCAGTTGACCCCGGCGAAGAGGAAGCGCGGCGGCGACCACTCCCGCTCCGGCGCCTCCTGTTCGAGGTTCCGGCCGCAGCCGACGACGTGGATCTTGTCCGGATCGACGCCATAGTCCTCCCGTAGCGAGTCGCCGGTCCAAGTGCTGGCGACGCAGCAGGCACGGGCCCGCTCGTAGGTCAGCCGCTGGCGCTGCCGCCATCGCCGCAGACCCCTCTCCGGTACGTTCGCCAGCGGCGTCGCCGGTTGGCGCTCGGCCTGGGCGATGGTTTCGTCCTCGAAGGTCGTGAATGGCACCCGCCCGTCGAGCGCGAAGCCGCTGCCGATCGCGATCGCGGCCTCGGCGCCGCTGGCGGCGATCCGCCGGTTCGCCCAGGCGCCGCAGGCGGCCGCAAATGCCGGGTTCGTCGCTTCCCAGGTCCAGGACCGGCGCAGGGCGCGGGCGGCGGGGCCGAAGCCGGGCGGGCGGGCGTCGATCGCGACCGCCTCCGCGCCGGCCTGTCCCAGTCCTTTCAGCAGCCCCGAGGGCGTGCCCGACCAGGCACGGGGATCGGCGGGATCGAGCTGGCCGACGATGGCGATTCGGCGAGGCGCTGAAGGGGGTGCGAGCACAGCCAGATCATGCACGTGGCTGCGGCGTCTGGCCCCGCCGAGGGCTCAACCCCCCACCGAGCTGCGGGTCGTCCCGACCTGGGTCGCTCCGTGGTAGAGGCTGACCGTCTCGAACATGTTCACCTTGCGGTAGTTCTGGAGGATCACGGCGCCGTGCCCACCGGCGTTGGAGTGATCCAGCGTCGCCATCTCCAGGCGCGTCGTGGGCGCTTCGTCGTTGGGGTTGTGGAAGTCGTTCTCAAAGAAGGTCACCTGCTCGCCGTTGATCCACATCTCCACGAATCCCTCGGTGCCGAAGCGCATGTGGTAGAGCACGTCGGTCCACTGCCCCCGCGGGATCGGTGCGCTCCAGGGAACGTCCCAGTCATAGGTGTCGTTGCGCTGCCAGCGGACGTTGTCGCCGTTGACGTCGATGCTCACCGGCGGCGAGCCGTCCCAGGGGCGCCCGTAGGGGCCCTCCATCACCGTCAGCCAGCTCGGCAGGTAGGAGGGGAAGTCCTTGGGGAGGTAGAACCGCGCGTGCCACCAGAACTCTTCCCCGGCTTCGATGAATTCGGTCGAGCACAGCTGCGCGCGGGGGTTCTCGGTCGGCGTCAGCGGATACACGTCGTCGTCTTTGACCGTCATCCTGAAGACGGAGGCCCCGCTGCCCGTCGGGTCGCCGACTTCGCTCACCGCTCCCGGCGCCGACTGGTTGACGAAGTCCGAGAGGCGGGTGCCGTTGAAGAGGAGGTCGGCCGAGCTGGCGCGTGACCGGCTCGCCCGCAGCTGCTTTCGCCCTGCCAGGTTCGGGTAGTGGCGGGCTTCGGCGCTGTTGAGGGTGGCGTTGAGGCTCGCCGCGGGGCTGGGCGCGGTGTAGACCGTGGCCGCGAAGATCGCTACGGCGGCAACGGCAAGGGCGGCGAGCGCGAGGCGGAGGGAGTTGCGGGCGAAGAGGGTCATGTGTTCTCCCTCGGTCGCCCATGGCGCCCCGGCAAAGATCGGTCGTGGCTCTCATACGAACGTCCAGATTGGGCGCCCCTGCCCCTCTCGGCACGCCCCGGAGTGGTGGCGGAAGCGGGCCGTAGACTCCGCCCGCATGACCGTGAGCTCATGGCTCCGACGGGCCAGATGAGCCCCGCGATCAGCGTCGTGACGCCCAGCTACCAGCGGGCCGCGACGCTCCCTCGCCTCTACGAGAGCCTGGTCGCCCAGAGCTGCGTGGACTTCGAGTGGGTGGTGGTCGACGACGGGTCCGACGACGGCACCGTGGCGCTGGTGCGCGGCTGGGAACGGGAGGGAAGGGTCCCGATTCGCTATGCCTGGCAGCCGAACGCCGGCAAGCACAGCGCCTTCAACCACTGCGTTCGCCTTGCCCGGGGCCGTTTCTGCGCCCTGATCGACTCCGACGACTGGTACGTGCCGGAGGCGCTGGAGCGGATGCTGGCCTGCTGGGACTCGATACCCGTCGCCGCCCGCAACGGGTTCGCCAACGTCGAGGGCCTGCGCCTCGATGCGGACGGCCATGGGATCGGCGACCGCTATCCGGCCGACCCCTTCGACTCCGACACCTTCGAGCGCGTCGCCGTGCACGGTCTCGGAGGCGACACGGTCGGGATGTACCGGCGCGACGTCCTGCTCGAGTTCCCCTTCCCCGAGGACCTCGGCTGGCACGTCTCCCCGGACCTCGTCTGGAATCGGATCGCAGCCCGTTACGCGACGCGTTTCGTCAACGAGTACTGGGCCTACACCGATTACCAGGAGGGCGGCCTCAGCGCCAGGACGACCGAGCTGCGAACCGCCCACCCCCTGCCCCAGCTCCTCTACTGGACCGAGTTCGCGGCGATGCCGAGGCGGATGCCACGCTCCGCGCGGCTCAGGGCGCACGCCAACCGGGGGCGCTACTGGTTCTGGGCGGGGCGCCCTCGGGGGAGGCTCCTCGAAGGGGCCTCCGCCTGGTGGGCGCTGGCGACCCTGCCGCTCGGCCTGGGCCTCTTCCTGTTCGACCGCTGGCGCCTCCGGAAGACGGGGGCGCCAGCGTGAGCGCGACGCTCTGCGAGACCCCTGCGTCCCTGGGGCCGGAGCTGCTCGACCGCTGGCGCCAGCTCGCGGAGGCGCGGGAGAACCCCTTCCTGACGCCGGAGTGGACCCTTGCCTGGCACGAGTCGCAGGCCGAGGAGCGCCCGTTCACGCTGCTCTGGACGCAGGAGGGGGAGCTGCGGGGCGTGCTCCCTCTCGCCCGGCCTCGCCGCGGGCCGCTGCACTTCGCCGGCGCCCGGCGCGGGGACTGGTTCACCCCTGCCTGCGCGCCGGCCGACGAGGAAGCGATGGCCCGCGACTGCGCCCAGCTGCTCGGTCGCGAGGGCGGCGGGCGGCTGCTGCGGCTCGACCGGGTCGACACCGCCGGCGCCTGGCCGCAGGCGCTCTGGGCTGCGGGTTCGCCGCTGGCGCCGGCCCGGGCCAGGCGCAGGGACACCCTGCCGTTCGTCGATCTCGGCGCTGGCTGGGACGGCTACCTCGCCGGGCGCAGCCGCAACTTCCGCAGCCAGTTGGGCCGCCGCCGCCGCAAGCTCGAGCGCGAGCACGGGCTCGGCTTTCGCCTCGCCGAGGACCGGGACCGGCTCGAAGCCGACCTCGACCTCTTCTGGGAGCTGCACGAGGAGCGCTGGAGCGGACGCGGCGGCTCCTCCTCCGGCGGGGAGGCGACCCAGCGCTTCCAGCGCCGCTTCGCCGCCGCCGCCCTGGAGCGGGGCTGGCTGCGCCTCTGGATCGCCGAGGCCGACGGCGAACCGGCCGCTGCCTGGTACGGCTGGCGGCTCGGCAACCGCTACTGCTACGCGCTCTCCGGCTTCCGGCAGCGCTACGAGGAGCTCTCGATCGGCACCGTCCTACTCGCCCACACGATCGAGCAGGCCGCCGCCGAGGGAGCGACGGTCTATGACCTGATGTGGGGCGAGGAGCCCTACAAGCAACGCTTCGAGACCGGCCGCCGCGAGGCCGCGACCTGGGTGCTGGGCCGGCGCCGCAGCCCGCGGACGGTGGCGGCGGCCCTGCGGACGACGCTGGAGAGGGGGGCAAGGCGTGCCGTCCGGCGCTGAGGGAGTTGGCGTCGTCGTCCTCGCCTACGGCGCCGGAGGGCGTCACGAGGAGCTGCTGCGTGGGCTGCTGGGGGAGGGGGTGCCCGCGGGTTCGATCCTGCTCGTCCACAACCCGGCTCGCCCGGGAGAAGCGCCGCCGCAGCCGCCGCCGGGATGCGAGCTGCTGCAGGCCGACCGCAACCTCGGTTACGCGGGCGGCATGAACCTCGGCCTCGAGCGCCAGCGTCGCAGCGGCTGCGAGCTGATCCTGCTGCTGACCCACGACGCCCGTCTGGGCCGGGGCGGCTTCAACGCCCTGGTCGCCGCCGCCCGGCGGCAGCCGCGATTCGGCGCGATCGGGCCGCTGCTGAACCGGGCCGACAACGGTGCTCGCTTCTCCTGCGGCGGCATCACCCGGGCCAACGGCACCAACGCCCACCTCGCCGAGCCGCGCCCGGTCGAGGGCGGCATCGCCCCCTGCGACTGGGTCGACGGCGGCACCATGGTGGTTCGGGCCGAGGCGGTCGAGCGGGCTGGCGCCTTCGATGAGCGCTTCTGGGGCTACTGCGAGGAGGCCGACCTCTGCCTGCGGTTCCGCCGCGCCGGATTCGCGGTCGGCGTGGCCGTCGACGCGGTTGCCGAGCAGGACCCGGGCGGCCCGCGCCGGCCCGGTGCGTGGGCTTACCTGCTGACCCGCAACGGCGCCGCCTACGCCTGGCGCGCCGCCGGCATCCGGGGGGCGCTGACGATCGAGCTCCGGGCCGCGTGGCTGACTCTCTCGAGCGTGGCCCGCGCCGCTCTGCGCCTGGTCCGCCACCGGCCCGGCGGCCCGGCCGAGCCCTGGGCGGTGGCGGTTGGCACCGCCCGCGGGGCGATCGACTTCCTCCGCGGTCGATGGGGGCCGCCGCCGCCCGGCCTGCCCGGAATGGGGGACGTCGGAAATGCCTGAGCGGCCGCGCGTCCTGCAGATGGGTCCCGACCCCTCGATCGGCGGCGGCATGGCCGCGGCGCTGCGCGCCCTCCTCGCCTCGCCCCTGGCGGACCGCTACGAGCTGGAGGTCGTGCCGACCTATCGCAGTCGGCAACCGCTGCGGCGGCTGGCGGTGTTCGGCCTGGCGCTGCTGCGCCTCGCCTCCTGGAGCCTGCGCGGCCGGGGCCGTCTCGTACACGTCCATGCCACGGTTCGCGGCAGCGCCTACCGCAAGGCCGTCTGCGTCCTGCTGGCGCGGGCGCTGGGCCGCCGGGTGCTGCTGCAGGTGCATTCCGGCCCGGGGGACATAGCCGAGTTCAGGCGCAGCCTCGGCCGGATTCGGCTGGCCCTGCTGCGCGCGGGCCTTGCCGCGGCCGACCAGGTGGTCGCCGTCTCCGCCGCCAGCGCCGAGACGCTGAAGCAGGCAGGGGTGCGGGGCGAGGTCGGCGTGGTCCCCAACCCGGCGCCGGCGGTGCCCCCGTTCGAGCGGGCCCGGGCGCCTGAGGGGAGGGCGACCATCGCCTACCTGGGCGGCTTCGCCAACCCGGCCAAGGGCGGCGACGTCCTGCTCGAGGCGCTGGCCGCGCTCCTGCCCGAGGAGCCGCGGGTCCGAGTGGTGCTGGCCGGCCCCGGCGAGCTGCCGGCGCGAGCCTGCGAGCTTTGCGAGCGCCATCCGGGGCTGAGCTGGGTTGGCTGGCTGGGCCCCGAGGCGAAGGACGAGCTGCTCCGGGCGGCGGAGATCTTCGTCATGCCCTCCCGCTCGGAGGGCTTGCCGATGGCGTTGCTGGAGGCGATGGCCTACGGGATGGCCGTCGTCGCGACCCGGGTCGGCGGCGTCCCGGACGTGCTCGAAGACGGGGAGGAGGGGCTGCTGGTCGCCTGCGAGGATTCCAGGGCTCTGGCCGTCGCCCTGGGCCGGATCGTTGCCGATCCGCAGCGGCGGCGCAGCGCCGGGATCGCCGCCCGCCGCCGCGCCAAGCTGCTGGACGCGGAGGGGGTCTCCAATCGGCTGATGGCTGCCTACGAACGACGGGGGGCCTGAGCACCGCGCAGGGCCTCTCCGACCTCCCCTCCCAGCTCGGTGCCGGCCCGGGCGCGGGCGGCGCCGCGGGCCGGAACTGCGGCCAGCAGCGCCGGCAGCTCTTCCGTGTCCCAGACCGGGATCACGCTGCCGCGGGCGCCCAGCGCGCGGGTCAGTTCGGCTTGGTGGCCGTCGACGTGCTCGCCGAGCTCGGGGCGGCGGGGGACGACCAGTGGGACGTGGCCCTCGCGGCTGGCGCAGAGGATCGAGCCGACGCCGGCGTGGGTGATCACCTTCTCGGCGGCACGGAAGCACTCGAGCATGCGGTCGAACGGCATGAACGCCTCGGCCTGGTCGATTCCGGGGGGTGGAGTGCCGTTGCCGTGCTGGACCACCAGCTCGGAGCCGTCGAGCACTGCCAGCGCGTCCAGCAGCCGCTGGAAGGGGTCGGCGTGGGTGCCGACGGTGACGAAGATCAAAGCACCGCCCCCGCGAACTCGGCGCGGCGAAGCTGCTCGGCCAGCTCCGGCCACTGGACGAAGAAGCGGTCGGCGAGCCGGTAGACGAGCCGCCCGGTGAGCGACAGCGAGGAGGTCCGAGTGACGCTCTCGACGTAGACCAGGCGGATCCGCAGGAGCTTGCCGACGAGGAAGAAGGGCACCGCCAGGGCGGCCCCGGTGGAGAGGATCGCCTCCGGCCGCTCGCGGCGCAGCAGGCGCCAGGCAAGTCCGAGGTTGCGGGCAAGGTTGAGCAGGCTGCGGTTGGTCGGGCCGCGGCCCAGAACCACCCGCTCTTCGCGCAGCAGGTAGGAGACATCTGGGCCTGCCAGCGTCACCCAGCTGCGGTCGGCTTCCTCCCAGGCTGGGCGCAGGGCCAACATCTGCTGCAGGTGGCCCCCCGGGGAGCAG
>DATHUE010000109.1:0-4854 GCA_035462545.1 Solirubrobacterales bacterium | reverse complement strand
TCCACGCTGCTCCCCTTTCGCGAGTTGGCCAGATGATGGCTCGTGGCCCGGACAGCCCAGCACCGGACAGCGGGGATAACGCGGGTAGCGCGGGTCCTCGCGTGAGCGCTTGCAGAGGCTGAAGACCGAGCCCCGCGTGTTGGGAACCAACTGCTGGTGGACGCAGCTGTCGCAGAGACCATGGGGTTGAGCTCGCACCAGCCGTTCAGTCGCCAGCGGGGACGCCGCCGGCGACGACGTTGACGAAGTTCTCCAGGTGGCGGGTGGTCCAGCACTCGAAGGTGCCGGTGCAGTGGCGTTCGTAGGCGGCCATCACCGAGTCGCCGTAGTTCCAGTAGAGCTTTGGCTCCGGGTTGAGCCAGAACAGGCGACCGGCCCGCTCGGCGACCTGGGCGAAGACCTCGGCGTGGGGCTCGCGGCCGTTGGTGCGGGCGTCGCCGAGCACGATCACGGTCGAGCGCGGGTTGAGGTCTTCGGAGATCTCGGTCAGGAACTCGAGCCAGACGCGGCCGTAGTCGGTGTAGCCGGAGACGTCGGCGACGCCGCCCTCGCTGGAGATCCGCTGCGCGGCCTTGGCGAAGTCGCGCTCCTGGGAGAAGACCTCGGTCACCTCGGAGATCCGCTCGATGAAGACGAAGCTGCGCAGCTTGCGGAACGAGTCGTGCAGGGCGTGGAGGACGGAGAGGAAGAAGACGCTGGCCGAGGTGACCGAGGTGGAGACGTCGCAGAGGACGTAGATCTCCGGCCGCCGTGGCCGTTTCGGCCGGTAGCGCAGGTAGAGCGGCACGCCGCCGGTCTGCAGCGAGGCGCGCATCGTGCGGCGGATGTCGACGGTCTGTGCCTGGCGCCGGCCGCGCTGCTCGTGACCGAGCGTCGCCAGCCGCCGCTTCATCTGCGAGACGGCGCGGTGGACGGCGGCGAGGTCCTGGGTCGGGCTGGTCGGCAGCGCCCGGTCCAGCTCGGCCAGCGGCCGCGAAGGGGGGAGGGTCTCGGTCCGCTCGATCAGGTCGCGTTCGAGCTCGCGGCGCAGGTGGCGCTCGAAGCGGTGCAGCTGCTCGCGGTCGATCGGCGGCAGCTCCGCCGCCCGGTCCTCGCCCTGCGCGGGCTGCGGCTGCTGCTGGCCGGCGGAGAGGCCGAGGGTGCGGCGGATCCGCTGCACGTCGACGCCGACCACGCCCGAGCCCTCGGCCCGGCGGCCGAAGGCGGCGATCGCCAGCCGGGCGAGGTCGCGCATCTCGCCGTCGTCGCCGGCGAGGATCGCTTTGCGGATCTGTTCGCGCAGCTCGTCGATGTCGAGCCGCTCGCCGCCCTCGTGGCGGACCTCCTCCTCGGAGATCTCGCGCGCCACCGCCTCCGCCTCGGCGGCGCGGAAGAAGAAGCGCTCGAACAGCAGCTCGAAGACGCGGCGGTCCTCCTGGGACTTGGCGATCGTCGAGGCGAGCGCCTCGCGGAAGTCCTCCTGCGAGGTCCAGGTCACCTGCTCCAGCGCCGCGAAGGCGTCGAGGATCTCCGAGGTCCCGACCGCGACCCCCTCGCCGCGCAGTTCCTCGCAGAAGGCGAGCAGCTTCGGCGCCAGCCCCGGCGGCCCGGGATCCGCCTTGGGGCCGTAGGGCGAGCCGGCCACCGGCTCAGCTCTGGGGCTGGATCTGGTTCGCGAGTTTGACCCCGACCCGCTCGGCGACCAGGTCGATGTCGGTGCGGTGCTTGACGATGATCGACATCGACTGCCGGAAGGTCTCGGGGTCGATGTCCTCGGCACCCATCAGCAGCAGCGACCGCGCCCAGTCGATCGACTCGGCGATCGAGGGCGGCTTTTTGAGGTCGAGGCTCCGCACCATCCGCACCACCTCGACCAGCCGCTGGGTCAGCGTCTCGGAGAGCTCGGGCACGTGCAGGCGGACGATCTCCATCTCCCGCTCGATCTCCGGATAGTCGAGCCAGAGGTAGAGGCAGCGGCGCTTCAGGGCCTCGGTCAGCTCGCGTGAGTCGTTCGAGGTGAGGATCACGATCGGCATCGTCGTCGCCTCGACCCGGCCCAGCTCCGGAATCGTGATCTGGAAGTCGGAGAGCAGCTCGAGCAGCATCGCCTCGAACTCCTGGTCGGTCTTGTCGATCTCGTCGATCAGCAGCACCACCGGCTCGGGGCTGGCGATCGCCTGCATCAGCGGTCGCGTGAGGAGGAACTCCTCGCTGAAGATGTCCTCCTGGACGTCACCCCATCCAGCCTCGCCGCCGGCCTGGATCCGCAGCAGCTGCTTGCGGTAGTTCCACTCGTAGAGCGCCTTCGACTCGTCGAGCCCCTCGTAGCACTGCAGCCGCACCAGTTCGCGTCCGCTGGCGCGGGAGAGCGCCTTCGCCAGCTCGGTCTTGCCGACTCCGGCCGGGCCCTCGACCAGCACCGGCTTGCCGAGCCGCTGGGCGAGGAAGGAGACCAGCGCCGCCGGCTCGTCGGCGAGGTAGCCGGCCCGCGCCAGGGAGTCCTTGACCTCGGTGACAGAGCCATCGGCCATGGCGGCGATGATAATCACCGTCTCGTGCCCGACCTCGTGCTCCCTCTCGCCGACATCCTGCCCCAGGGCCCCGGGCCCTACGTGGTGATGATGCTGGCCGGCTTCGTGGTCGGCATCCTCGGCCACCTCGCCGGCGCCCGCTGGGTGGTCGCCGCCGGGGTGTTGCTGATCTTCCTCGGCGCCTTCCTCTTTCCGCTCGCCGCCAACCTCACCACCGACGAGCGGCCGCCCCCGATCGAGGAATCTCGCAGCGGCGACACGGGTTGAACCCGCTCCCCAGGTAGGATTGCCGCTCCAGAACCCAGTTCCCACTTCCAGGAGGACTCATCTCTTGAGCCGATTCCGCGCATTCCTGCTGGTCGCCGCCCTCGCGGCGCTCGCAACCACCTTCGCCGCCTGTGGCGGCGGCAGCAGCGACGATCCGCAGGAGGTCATCGACAACGCCACCGTGGAAGGGGTCGAAAGCGGCAACCTCGACCTCTCGATCTCGATCAAAGCCGACGGCAAAGAAGGGGGCAACCTCGACCTCAGCCTCGCCGGTCCGTTCCAGCAGGAGGGCAAGGGCAAACTGCCGCAGCTCGACCTCGCGGTCAAAGCGGACGGCGCCTTCGGCGATGAAAGCCTCAACTTCGACGGTGGCCTGACGCTGCTTTCGGACAAGGCCTACGTCGCCTACGAAGGCACCGAGTACGAAGTCGACGCGACCACCTTCGGCTTCGTCAAGGCGGCGATCGAAGACGCCCAGCAGAAAGGCGAAAGCGAATCGAGCTCGGCGGACGTCACCGCCTGCCAGGAGGCGGCGACCGGGATCGAGATCGGCGACTTCGTCGACAACCTCACCGACGAGGGCAGCGTCGACGTCGAGGGGACCAGCACCACCCAGGTCGGCGGCGACCTCAACGTCGGCGGCGCGATCGACGCGATCGTCCAGCTGGCCGAAGACCCGGCCTGCAGCGCCCAGTTCGAAGCCGCCGGCAGCGCCCTGCCGATCGACGAACTGAAGGCGGCCAAGAGCGTCCTCACCGAAGCGATCCAGGAGGCCCAGGTCGAGGTCTACGTCGGCGACGACGACATCATCCGCAAAGCCTCGGCGAACCTGACGATCGCACCGCCCGAGGGGGCCGACGCGGAAGGCGTCAGCGCGCTCGAGGTCGACTTCGAGATGACGCTCGGCGGCGTCAACGAGCCGCAGGAGATCGAGGCTCCGAGCGGGGCCAAGCCGCTGACCCAGCTGTTCCAGAAGCTCGACGTCAACCCGATCGAACTGCTGGAAGCGGGCTCCTCGGCCGAAGGGCTCGAAGGCCTGCTCGAAGGCGGCATCGGCGGTTCTTCGGGCGGCTCCGGCGGCGGCGGTGGTGGCGGCAACTCCGCCCTGCCCTCCTCCGAGTACCTGGAATGCCTGAAAGACGTCAAATCGGCGGCCGACCTGCAGAAGTGCGAAGGGCTGATGTAGCTCAGGTCGCGATAGAGGCAGTTGTGGAGGGGCCGCGCAAGCGGCCCCTCCGCTTTTAGGCGTACCCTTCGCGCTCCTTGAACGAGGCCGGCCATCCCCACCGACCGCGGCTTGACGCCCGCTTCCTCCGCTCGGCGCATGGTTGGCCCTACCTGCTGGTGCCGCTGATCCCGGCCGCGGTCGCGCTCGACCTGCTCGGCGCCACGGCGACGATCGTCTTCGCGGCCTCCGCCCTGGGGATCATTCCGACGGCGGCGCTGATGGGCCGTGCCACCGAGGAGCTGGCGGCGCGCTCCGGGCCCGGCATCGGCGGCTTCCTCAACGTCACCTTCGGCAACGCGCCGGAGCTGATCATCGCCCTCTTCGCCCTCAACGCCGGGTTGCAGGAGGTGGTCAAGGCCTCGATCGTCGGCTCGATCCTCGGCAACATCCTGCTCGTGCTCGGCGCCGCGATGCTGTTCGGCGGCCTGGGCCGCGAGAAGCAGACCTTCAACCGCACCACCGCCAGCGTGCAGACGACGATGCTGCTGCTGGCCGCGGCGGCGCTGCTGATGCCGGCGATCTTCGAGCTGGTCGAGGGCACGGGGCTGCCGTCTCCGAGCGCTGAGGCGGTCAACTACGACTCGACCGTCGAGCACCTCTCGCTGGCGGTGGCGATCGTCCTGATCGGCACCTACGCGATCGGTCTCCTGTTCTCGTTGAAAACGCACCGCTCGCTCTTCAACCCCGAGTACGCGGAGGAGGACACCTGGGGCTGGTCGACCCGGACCTCGGTGCTCGCCCTCGCCGGCTCGGGCCTCCTGGTCGGGTTGATGTCGGAGGTGCTGGTCGGCTCGATCGAGGAGGCCTCGCACGCGATCGGCCTCTCGGAGTTCTTCGTCGGCGTGATCG
>DATHUE010000108.1:0-3324 GCA_035462545.1 Solirubrobacterales bacterium | reverse complement strand
TGGTCGGCGCCGCCCTCCAAGAGATGGGGTGCGAAGGAAGGTCGCAGTGAATGCGGGGAAACGCCCGCCGCCAGGGCGGCGTCGCGGGTCCAGAGGCCGAGCCGGCGGGTGACGTCGGAGTTGGAGAGCCGGCGCCCGCTCTTGCTCAGGAAGAGCGCTCGCTCGCGCGGGTCGGTGGCCAGCGCCCGGCGCCCTTTATGCCCCAGGTAGCGCTCCAGCGCCCGCCGGGCCGGCTCGCCGATCGGCAGGATCCGCGTTTTCGAGCCCTTCCCCAGGACCCGCAGCTGCTCTTCTTCGAAGTCGACCGCGTCCTCGTCGAGGTTGACGATCTCCTCGCAGCGCAGACCGCAGGAGTAGGCGAGCTCGAGCATCGCCCGGTCGCGCAGCTCCAGCGGCGTCCCGGCCGGGATCCGCTCCAGCAGCGTCCGCATCTGCTCGGTGCTCAGCACCTTCGGCAGGCCGTCCGGCCGCTTCGGGCTGGAGACCAGCTCGGCCGGGTTCTGCCCGGCCCGCTCGGTGCGGACGAGGAAGCCGTAGAGGCTGCGGATCGCTGCCAGCTTGCGGGCCACGGTGGCCGGTGCCGCCCCGCCGGTCGAGAGCCCCGCCGCGTAGCGCCGCACGTCGCGGTAGCGCAGGTCGCCGGGCCCGAGCCCGAGGTCCCCCGCCCACTCCGCGAACTGCCCCAGATCTACCGCGTAAGCCCGGCGGGTCCGCTCAGCAGAGCCACGCGCCCTCAGGTCGCGGTCGAAATCGCTCTGCGCTTCCGCCCAGTTCACAAAGCTAAGTTCGTCCTGTCGCGCGCGCGTCCTGCGCCGCGGCGGATCAGCCGATGTAGATGGGGGTGCCGACTTCTACGAGGTCGTACAGCTCTTCCACGTCGGGAATCGCCATCCGAACGCAGCCGTGCGAGGCGGCGGTGCCGAGCGAGCCGGTCTCTTCGGTGCCGTGGATGCCGGCGCCTTCGTAGATCGCCAACCAACGGGCCTTGATCGGGTTGGACGGCCCAGGCGGGATCACCTGGCCGGCGAGGCTGCCGGCCCAGTCGGATTCCGGCACGTGCCAGTAGGGGTTTTCCTGCATGTCCTGGATCGAGTAGAGCCCTTCCGGCGTTTCCAGGCCTTCCTGGCCGACGGCGACCGTGTAGGTCTTGGCCAGCTTCAGGTTCTGCCAGAGACGCAGCGTGTAGGTCGAGCGATCGAGGGTCAGGTAGGACGGAAACTCGGAGGCGACCTCGTCCTTGCTCACTTCCGGTTTCGTCGTCCGCACCTTGGCGACCACCGCGTGCGGTGCGCCGGCGTTCAGGACGGCCGCCTTCAGGTCTTTCTCCAGCAGGTTGTCGCGCAGCTTGCGGCCGTTCTCGCCGGCGACGACCACCAACCCGGTCGAGCTCGCTTCGACGCTGGCATTCTGCGGTTCCTGGTTGATCTCGCCGGCGACGCGACGCACGAAGCGGTTGATCGCCGACTGCGAGTAGGCGACGTCGGCGGAGATCCCCTCCTCGACTTCGCCGCCGCTGACGTAGCGGACCAGCCGCACCGGCAGGCCGCCGTCCTGGCTTTCGGCGATCGCCTCCTGCACCGCGGCATCGATGTCGGCGCGGACCTTGAGCTGGTTGCCGGAGAGGCGCCAGGTCTCGCCGTCGAAGCTGACCTGGAGCGAGTGGCGCAGCGGCGACAGCAGCTTGCGGCGCACCTTCGCCGCCGCTTCCTCTTCGCTGAGGCCGCCGACGTCGACGCCGCCGATCGTGATCCCCTCGGCGATCCGGTCCTTCTGGGAGCTGTCGTAAGCGTAGGCGCCGACCGCACCGAGAACCACCAGGAACACCGCGACGATCGCGGCTATCTGCGTCTTGCGCCCCATCTCCCTCTCCGACTCGACTCCGGCACCGGACAAACTCTCTTTCGAACAAGTGTAGGCAGGTGGTTCATTCGGTCAACTCAGCCGCATTCCCTGCAATCGGCTTCGCAGGGAGATCGCTTTAGTCCGGGGAATGACGCCGACTACGGCGGGTATGTTTCGGGCGTGCGGTCGAAGGACGAGGTCCGGGAGGAGGTCTGGAAGGCGATGGAACGCGAGGGCGTCTCCCGCTTCCCGGGCGCCGAGGGGCGGATTCCGAACTTCGCCGGCGCCAAGCTGGCCGCCGAGAAGCTGGCCGGGCACCGGGTCTGGAAGCGAGCCCGCGTGATCAAGGCCAATCCCGACTCGCCGCAGACCTACGCCCGGCGCCTCGCCCTCGAAGAGGGGAAGACGGTGATCATGGCGGTGCCAAGGCTGCGCGACCCCCATCCCTTCAGAGTGCTCGATCCGAAGCGGCTCTCGAAGGCGGCGATCAAGGAGGCGGCGACGATCAAGGGCGCCCTCAAGCACGGCCGCGTCGTCGCCCTCGACGACCTGCCGGAGATCGACTTCGTCCTCTGCGGCTCGGTCGCGGTCAACCTCAGCGGCGCCCGGATCGGCAAGGGCGGCGGCTATCACGACCTCGAGTACGGGATCCTGATCGACGCCGGCAAGATCGACGACCACACCGCCGTCGCGACCACCGTGCACCCGATCCAGATCCTGCGCCAGCACCTGATGGTCACCGACCACGATCTGCCGGTCGACGTGATCGCGACGCCCCGAGCGGTGATCGAAGTCGAGCGCCAGTACGGGCGCCCGCGCGGCATTCTCTGGGACCACCTGCAGCCACCGCAGATCCGCGAGATCCCGGTGCTCGAACGTATGGGGTATGCCTGAGGCGACCGCCAGCGACCCGCGCCTCGCCTCCGGTGCCGATTACGGCAATCCCGATCCGGAGTGGCCGCGGGTCGAGTGGCGCCGGCACCTGAACCGGGTCGAGCTGCCCGGCGCCGAGGTCAACTACGTCGAGCTCGGCGAGGGCGAGCCACTGCTGTTCGTCCACGGCATCTCCGGCTGCTGGCAGAACTGGCTCGAAAACCTGCCCCACTTCGCCCGCGCCTACCGGGTGATCGCGCTCGACCTGCCCGGCTTCGGCGCCAGCCCGATGCCGAGCTGGCCGGTCGAGATACCCGCCTACGGACGGCTGCTGCACGACTTCTGCGAGAAGCTCGGGGTCGAGGGAGCGGCGGTGATCGGCAACTCGATGGGCGGGCTGGTCGCCGCCGAGGCGCTCACCACCGGCCCGGCCCGGTTCGAGCGGCTGGTGCTGGTCTCCTCGGCGGGGATCATCAACACCTGGAACCCGCAGCCGCGGGCGACCGCCACCGCCTGGGCATGGAAGAACATCGGGCCCCACTACCACCGCCGCGGACGGGAGATCGTCGCCCGGCCGCGGGCGCGCCAGCTCGTCTTCGCCCCTTTCAT
>DATHUE010000107.1:0-9384 GCA_035462545.1 Solirubrobacterales bacterium | reverse complement strand
GACGACCCGATGGGCTGGGCGATCAACCAGGCCACCGGCGACCTCGACGTCCGCGACCGCGACACCCGCCGCGTCCAGCAGTTCAGCGCCGACGGCGACTTCATCCGCATGTGGGGATGGGACGTGGTGATCACCGGCGCGCCCAACAACGTCGGCACTTCCGCCTTCGAGGTCTGCGACGTCACCAACGGCAACGTCGCCTCCGACTGCAAGATCGGCACCTCTGGTACCAACGACGGCCAGTTCGGCTCTACCTCCGCCACCCAGACCGGAATCGCCGTGCAGCAATCGACCGGGGACGTCTTCGTCGCCGACGCCGGCTCAACCTCCAACCGCCGCGTCCTGCAGTTCGAAGCCGACGGCACCTATCTCGCCAGAATAGGTTCCAACGGCGCCCCCTTCGGCAACGGCTTCCCCACCCACATCGCCGTTGACGACGACACCCTCTACGCCACCGACTCCGGCAGCTCGGTCGCCCGCTATGACCTCGACCCGGGCGCCTTCCTGCCCACGCTGACCATCAACTCCGGCGGAAATACCAATAGCGACAGCCTGCGCGCAATGCAGATCGACCCAGACACCGGCAACCTCCTGATCGCCCAGGAGCACGACACGCACAGCTGGCTCATCGCCGAGCTCTCCTCACCCGCCACCACCGCCACCGAGGTCGACCAGCACGTCGTCGGCGCCGGCTTCAACTTCTCCAACGGCAACGCTTTCGCCCCCAACCCCGACAGCGGCGAGCTGGTCGTTGCCGGGTTCCATGGACTCCCCGGCCACCTCGTTGCCATCGCCGACGACGACGGCGCCCCCCCCGCCGACGCCGACATCCTCCCCGCCACCGGCGTCACCGAGAGCCAGGCCACTCTGCACGGTGAGATCACCACCTCCGACCCGCTCGCCACCAACTATCGGATCGAGTACTCCCCCAACGGCATCGACTGGTTCGTCGCCGGCTCGGGCCAGGTCCCCGGACCCGTCACCGACGAGCCGGTCAGCGCCGTCGCCACCAACCTGCTCTCCAACAATCAATACCGCACCCGGCTCATCACCTCGCGCGCTTTCGGCAATCCCGAGTTCGAATCCGCCGAGCTGACCTTCCTCACCGACATCAAGGCGCCCGACATGAACGACGTGCGCGCGACCGCGATCGACCAGACCACCGCGATTCTGCAGGCCCGCATCAACCCCAACGGCTCGGCCACCACCTACCGCTTCGAGTACGGCGCCGGCAACTTCCTCAACACGATCCCGGTCCCCGACGCCGCGATCGGCGCCGTACAGGGCTACCTCTTCGTCAGCCAGCCGATCTCCGGCCTCAAGGCCGGCACCGCCCACCAGGCCCGCCTCGTCGCCACCTCGGCTGCCGGGGCCAGCACCAGCTCCACCGTCAGCTTCAGAACCCTCAGCGCTCCCCCCGCTCCTTCGGGCCGCGCCTATGAGCTGGTCAGCCCCGCCGACAAGGTCGGCGGCGTCGGCGTCGGCCTGTGGGGCGGCGGGACTCTTGGCGTTGCCCCTTTCAGCGGCGGCGCCGCCACGCTAGGTGAGCGCTTTGCGGTGGGCGGATGGCTCGGCTCGATCCTGCTCGACGGTGCGACCGGCTACGGCGCCGACTGGGCCTTCGCCGAGCGCACCGACTCGGGCTGGGTCAGCAGCTCGCCGGTCACGCACGCCGCGTCAAATCAACAGATCTTCCGCACGCTCCAAATGATGGAGGGGAACCCCAGCCTTTCGACGGTAACCTGGGCTTCGAACGGCAACCTGCTGCGCCCCTTCCCCGAGCTTGCCCCGTGGCCGGGCATCGCCGCCAGGTTCGTCGGCGACTGGGAAGGTCGCTGGGAGCTCCTCGCGCCGACCGCGCTCGACCAGATCCACCACGAGGAGGGCACCAACGGGATGGTCGTGGAGAAGATCTCCGCCGACGGCTCGACATTGCTGTTCACCGCCGCCGGGTCGCCGCGCGCGGCCGTCGGCGGCATGGCCGGCCCCGGCGATCCTGCCCATCCACAATGGAACGATCTTGTCGCCGGCGGCGCCCTCTACCTCGACGACATCTCCGCCGGCCTCTCGGACAGATTCGAGGGCAACGGCGTCTACTCCAACGCCGGAGTCTGCGCCGACGACACCCAGATCCCGGAGAGAAACGGGTCGAGCAAACTCGAGGACCAATCCTGTGCCGCACCGGGGGCCGGCCGCGACGCGACCCTGATCTCCCCCCGCGGCGCCGCCGCCGACGTCGGCGGCGTGATCGCGCCCAACGCGATCTCCGCCGATGGCTCGCGCGCCTTCTTCCTCAGCCCCGACCCCGCAGCCAGCGGCGTGCCCACCGCGGGCTGCACCGGCACCGGGGCCGGCAGCATCTGCACCCCCCAGCTCTACGTGCGCCAGCGCAATGCCGACGACACTGTCACCACCCGCTGGATCAGCAAGGCAGAGCCCGGCCTGTTCGGCAACCAGGACGCGACCCTGACCGGCGGGGTCCGCTTCGCCGGCGCCTCGACCGACGGCGACAAGGTCTTCTTCCAGACCAACTCGCCCCTGACCGAGGACGACCCCAACGGCACCGGCGCCCCGGTCCCCGGCGGCGTCCTCACCGGCGCCCCCTCCAACAGCTCCTGGGACCTCTACATGTACGACCTGCCCGACGGGCCCGACGCCGACCCCGCCACCACCGACGCCGACCCCGCCGGCGGCACGCTGACGCGGGTCTCCGCCGGCCCCACGGGCGCCGCCGACTGCAACGTCGTCTCCAACGTCACCCACAACTCGCTGCGCTTTGCCTCCGATGACGGCTCACGCGCCTACTTCACCTGCGCGGCGCCGCTTGCCGGAGCCGCCGGCGCCCCGAGCGGCTCGATCACCTCGCCGTCGGGCACCGCGGCGAGCACCGATGCGACCAACCTCTACGCCTATGACGGCGACTCCTGGGGCTTCGTCGCGCGGCTGCCGAAGGCCGGCGACCCGGTCGCCGTCTGCTCCACCACCTCGGGCCTGCCGCACGACGGGATGCTGGGTTCCAAACAGAGCAATAAGCACGTCGGGTTCGATTCGAATGCCTTCCCACGTTGCCTAAGCGGCAGCGCCGACGGCGCCTTCCTCACCCTCTGGACGACCGCGCGCCTCAGCGCCGATGACCCCGACTCGGTCACCGTCGACGGCTACGCCTATGACGCCGATCGCGCCGAGCTGAGCAGGATCACCGCTCCGCAGGGCGGTGTCGGCGGCGCCTACACCTGCAACTCCGATGGCGGCGGCTTCGGCATTCCCGTCGTCGCTTGCAACGCCGACAGCGGCTTCGGGGTCGGGATCGGAAACCCACTCGGCGTCGTCACCCACCCCGCAACCCCCGGCGACCGCATCGCCTATTTCCAGTCCCGCAGCCGCCTGGTGGCGGCCGACACCGACAACGCCTACGACGTCTATGAGTGGCGCAACGGCAAGCTGGGCCTGATCACCACCGGTCAGAGCCCCTTCGGCGGCAACGTCGGCGAGCTGGGCGGCTCCTTCTACAAGGGCAACACGGCAGACGGCAGAAACGTCTACTTCGCCACCCATGAGCAGCTGAGCTGGCAGGACAACGACGCCGTTCTAGACATCTACACCGCCCGCGTCGGCGGCGGCATCCCCGAGCCCCAGCTGCCGCCCGCCTGCGCGGTGCTAGCCGATGCCTGCCAGGGCGCCGCCAGTGCCGCCCCGGCGGCCCAAAGCGCCTCATCGGCCGCCTTCACCGGCGCCGGCAACGTGGTCCAAAAACAGGCCAAGCCAAAGCCCCGCAAGTGCGCCAAGGGCAAGGTCCGCAAGGGCAAGAAGTGCGTGAAGAAGGGCAAGGCAAAGCGCGCCAAGCGATCGCAGCGCCACAACCGGGGGGCCGCACGATGACTACCGCGACCGAGACGAAGGGAACCAAGACGATGAAGCGCAGCGCGATCCTCTCCGCCCTGGCAGCGAGCGCCTGGCTGCTCGCGGCGGCCCTGCCGGCCTCGGCGGCGGCGGCGCCGGAGCTGAAAGTCAACGTCGGGCCCGATCCGTTCAATTCCGCCAACGATGTGCCCGCGCGACCCTTGGTCCCGGACGAGGAGCGGACCTACTACGTGCACATCGAGAACTCCGGCGACGCGCCGACCACCACCAGCCCGACGGGGACGATCACGGTCGCCGTCGAGTTCCCCGCCCTCATCCCGATCTCGAGCGTCGTGGACACCTCGGGCTTAAACCTGTGGAGCTGCGGGCTCTCCGGCGACAACCTGGTGGCCACCTGCACCGGACCGGCATTCTCGCTGTCGATCCCGCCCGGCAAAGACGTCTGCGCCGGCAACCCCGGCCTCGGCGGTCCCTGCCCGATCAAGATCGTCGCCAGAGCCGGCGAGGCGAAGGGCAACGGCACGCTCAGAGCCGAGGCATGCGGCGGCGGCGCCGCGGCCTGTGACTCGCTGACCCACCCGATGGAGGTCGCCGACTTCGGCGACAGCTTCGGCATCGCCCCGATCAACCAGCCCGGCGCCGACACCGTGCCGGCGATCCCGGGAACCAGCGCCTTCTGGGCGGGCTCCTGCGACCGCGCCTCGGCCCCTGCCTTCGGCGATCCGATCGCCGCGCCGGGCCTAGGCTCGATCCCCAGCACGGTCTGGGCGCCGGCGGGCGAGAACGGCGCCCCGCTGTCGGCCAACCGCGCTCAGGTCCCCGCTCCCTCGACCACCGCGCACTGCATCGACCTCGGCGACCCCTCTCAGTACGAGACCACCGAGCCGGGCATCTGGTTCGAGGCGCCGGACTGGCGCTTGCCTCCGGCCGAGCAGGCCGGCAGCCACCCCGACGGCTCGACGACGATGGCCTTCAGGCGAAACGTCGCCGCCAACACGGTCGACGGCGCCGTCGACAACATCGCGGTCGAGTTGCCGCCGGGCTTCGTCGGCAACCCGGGCGCGATCGAGAAATGCACCGCCGAGCAGTTCGCCGACGAACCGCCGCAGTGTTCGCCCGCGAGCCAGGCCGGCCTCATCCACCTGTTGATCAAAGCGCGCGGATTCGGCGCCGCCGGCCACGGCCCCAACGGCAACTACCGGATCTACCCGATCTGGAACCTGGAGCCGCGAGCGGGCCGCGCGGCGGAGTTCGGCTTCGCCTACGCCAGCGGCGAGGACGCGATCAGCGTCCGCCTCAGCGCCAAGGCCCGCACCAACGACGACTTCGGGGTGACCGCTTTCACCGGCCAGATCCCGGCGGCGCTGACGCCACTGGTGCAGACCGTGACCCTTTGGGGGGTTCCGTGGGATGACGACAACGACATCTGGAGGGCGCCGGCCGGAATATCTCCCTCGGCGTTCCCGAACCACCCCTGCACCGTGCAGGCCGGAACGTACGGCAACAATTACCTGCGCCACTCCGGTTTCACGCCCGGCTGCGCCCAGACCTATGACCCAAGCTGGGGTGAGATCCAGCCCTTCCTCAGCCAGGAGACCGATTGCGCCACCGACTCGGTGGTGACCGGTTACACCGACAGCTACCAGCACCCCGGTAACTACGTCGCCGACGGCAGCCCGAATCCGGGCAAGCTCAACCTGCTGAGCGGCGACCCCGATCCGGCCGACGCCGACTGGAAGACGGCGAGCACGATCCAAGCCGAGGTAACCGGGTGCGAGAAACTGCCGTTCAATCCCAGCATCAGCCTCGACCCGACCGGCCAAGGCGGCGCCGCGGTGCAAAGCGCCGACAGTCCCGCCGGCCTCGACGTCGAACTGGAGATCCCGCAGAACAACAGTCCCGGCATCGCGGTGCCGGCGGTCGGCTCCCCGCAGGGCGTGATCGACGACTACATCGACGACGCTCTCGACTACATCCGCTCCGATTCGGGCCTCGCCACCGCGCACCTGAAGGACACCACGGTGACCCTGCCGGAGGGGATGACGCTCAACCCGGCCGCCGCATCGGGCCAGGGTGCCTGCACGATGGCCCAGATCGGCGTCACCGACACCAACAGCCCTGAGCCGCCGGCGATCCGCTTCAACAACGCCCCGGTCACCTGCCCGGATAGCTCCAAGGTGGGCGAGGTGGCGGTCGAGACGCCGCTGCTCGACCCCGCCGACTACCCGACGGGCAACGTCTACCTGGCAAGCCAGGGCGACAACCCGTTCAGAAGCGACTTCGCCATCTACATCGCGATCACCTCACCGGATCGCGGCCTGATCGCAAAGCTCGCCGGCAAGGTCAGCCCCGACCCCGCCACGGGCCGCCTCACCACCACGGTGGTCGAGAACCCCGAGTTGCCCTTCGACACCTTCAGCCTCAAGTTCAAGGGCGGACCCCGGGCCCCGCTGGCGACCCCGGTCACCTGCGGCACCCACACCAGCTTCAACGCCTTCGCCTCGCACGCGCAGCCAAACAGCCCGGTGACGGTCAACGATCCCTTCTGCGTCAGCTCCTCCCCGGCGGGTGGCTGCCCGGGGACCTAGGAGGCTCGCCCCTTCAACGTCGGCTTCTCGGCCGGCTCGACCGAGATCCTCGCCGGCTCCCACTCGCCGTTCACGGTCCGCATCCAGCGGCCGGACGGCAACCAGGAGCTCGACCGGGTCGAGGTGACGACGCCGGAGGGCTTCGCCGCCAAGCTGGCCGGGGTCGCGACCTGCTCGGAGGCAGCCATCGCCCAGGCCAAGGGTCGCACCGCGACCGGTGACGGCGCCGTCGAGCAGGGCAGCCCGAGCTGCCCGGAGGCGAGCAAGGTCGGCACCACGACGATCGGCGCCGGCGCCGGCAGCCAGCCCTTCTACGTCAAGGGCAGCGTCTATCTGGCCGGCCCCTACAAGGGCGCCCCGGTAAGCCTCGCCTTCATCGTCCCGGCGGTCGCCGGGCCCTTCGACCTCGGGGTCCAGGTGGTGCGGGCGGCGGTCAACGTCGACCCGAAGACCGCCCAGATCACGACCGTCTCCGACGCGATCCCGCAGATCCTGCGCGGGGTGCCGCTGAGGCTGCGGGACATCCGCGTCGACGTCGACCGGCCCGGCTTCGCCCTCAACCCGACCGATTGCTCGGAGGCGGCGGTCAGCGGCAAGGTCTACGGAGCGAGCGGCGCCGTGACCGACGTCTCCAACCGCTTCCAGGTCGCCGAGTGCGCGAGGCTCGGATTCAAGCCGAAGCTGACCCTGCGCCTCAAAGGCGGCACCAAGCGGACCAAGTACCAGGGCCTGACGGCGATCGTCACCCCGAGGCCGGGCGACGCCAACATCGCCAGCACCTCGGTGACGATGCCGCGCAGCGCCTTCCTCGCCCAGGAGCACATCCGCACCGTCTGCACCCGGGTGCAGTGGGCCCAGGACAACTGCCCGAAGGCCTCGATCTACGGCAAGGCGACCGCCTGGACGCCGCTGCTCGACGAGCCGCTGAGCGGCAGTGTCTACCTGCGCTCGTCCGACAACAAGCTGCCGGACCTGGTCACCGACCTGCGGGGGCCGGCCCACCAGCCGATCAGGGTCGAGCTCTCCGGAAGGACCGACTCCTTCAAGCGGGCCCTGCGCAACACCTTCGACATCGTCCCCGACGCCACGGTCTCCCGCTTCAAGCTGGAGCTGTTCGGCGGCAAGAAGGGCCTGATCGTCAACTCCCAGGACCTCTGCCGCAAGAAGCACTTCGCCACCGTGAAGATGACCGGCCAAAACGGCCGCCGGCACAACTTCCGCCCGGTCGTGAAGAACGGCTGCGGGAAGAAGAAGAGCAAGAGGGCCAAGTCCACCAAGAGGCGCTGAGGTGAGGCGGCTCGCCGCCTGTCTCGCGGTGTTGCTGGCCGCTCTGGCTCCCATGGCCTGTGGGGGCGAGGAGGGAGAGGAGGGCACTCAGAGTTCTGCCCCTGAGCCCAAGGTCGAGGCAGAGGTGACCAAGCCGAGCCCTGAGGTCAGGGCCCACAACGCAGCGGTTCGCAAGGAGTACCGGCAGCGCCGGGCGGCGGAAGCAACTACCGCGGAGGAGCGGGAGGTGGAGGCCGAGGTAAAGCAGACCGCCACGGATTTCTACGCGGCTCTAGGCGAGGACGAAGCCGTCGATGGGGAAGCTGCCGGGGGCGAAGCCGCTGAGAATCCCAATCTCTCCGCGATCGACTCCGCCTCCTTCTGCGAGCTGATGAGCGAGGAGGCGATCGCCCAGACGATCCATTACGCCAAGGTCTCCTCCGGCATCCAGCAGGCGTGGGACTGCGAAGCGGCCGTCGACCTCCTGGTGATCCGCTCGAAGCGGGCGGGTGGTTTCGGGGAGTCTCAGAAGGCGGAAGTGATCGCCGTGAATGCCGAGGGCGAGCGGGCAACCGCGACGGTTCGCTTCGGGCCCAAGGGGGCGGTGACCTCGATCCCGATGGTCAAAGAGGACGGGGAGTGGAAGCTGGCGCCAGCCGCGGTCTCTCCGTCGCGGTGAGGCGGACGTGAGAGGCCGCCGGCCGCAGCGCGCAGCCCGAGCCTTCCTCTGTGGCTTGGGTCTCTGTGCGCTCGCCGTCCATGCCGCTCCGGCCGCGGCCCTGCCCGACGACCGCGGCTGGGAGCTGGTCAGCCCCGTGGAGAAGAACGGCGGCGGGATCGCGACGCCCTCTGAGGCGGGCGCCGGGACCACGCGCGCGGCGGCGGCCGGCGGCGCCATCGCCTACGCCTCCAGGGCCTCCTTCGCCGCCGGCGCCGGCGCCGCTCCGTTCAGCGACTACATCGCCCGTCGCACGCCGACCGGCTGGGTGACCGAGAACATCACGCCCGCCCACCTCACCGGCGCCTACAGCGGCTCCCCCTACCTGGCCTTCTCCGCGGATCTGAGCAAGGCGCTGATGCTCAATCCGGCTCGCTGTCCTGCCGGCGACCCCTGCCTCCCTGGCTACAGGGTCCGCGACAACAACACGGGCCAGATCGTCGCCGAGCTCGCCGATCCGAGCGAATTCGAGCCGGGCGGGGTTCAGGCCACCTTCTTCGTCGAAGCGGGACACCTCTACCGCGAAGAGAGCGGCTCCACCACCGACCTCACCCCCGCTGGCGGGGTCGACGCCTTCCTCGGGGCCGACGGTCCTGGGGCAACCGCCTATTACCGCAGCGGCGGGGGCATCTGGCGCTGGCGCCAGGGAGCGGGGGTCACCCAGATCCTTTCTGTCGTCCCGGCCAGCGCTCTTGCCGACGCTTCCGCCGTTACCGCCGGCGTGACGGCGGACGGCAACCGCCTCTTCTTCACCACCGCCGCGCGTTTTCCGCTCGCCGACGTCAATTTCGCCCCCGATGTCTACCAGTGGCAGGTCCAGGGCTCGGGATCCTGCGCCAAAGCGGGCGGCTGCGTCGACCTGATCTCCTCGGGACTGGCGGGCACCTCGACCTTCGTCGGCGCCTCTGCCGACGGCGCCGACGTCTTCTTCGTCACCGACCGCTCCTTGGT
>DATHUE010000106.1:0-2205 GCA_035462545.1 Solirubrobacterales bacterium | reverse complement strand
TCACGTCGAGACCGGCGCCGGAGAGCTCGACGGCGAAGCCGGCGTCGGCGGCGACCGCGGCGGCGGCCTCCGGGTCCGTCGGCGGCCTCTTGGCCAGCAGCAGCGCCCGGGCGACGTCGCCGCGCACCGCCTTCGCCATGTGCGAGACGGGCTTGCGCTTGCCGCCGCTCTCGCTGAACGCCCGCACCGCCAGCAGGGTCGCCCGCTTCGGCTTCCAGGCGGCGGCGTAGGCGGCCGAGCGCATGTCGACGACCAGGTCACCCGGCTCGTCCGGCAGCGCCACCGCCAGCGCCTCGCGCCACCAGGCGGCGACCGGGCCGATCCCCTCGAGCCGCGCCTTCGCGGAGAAGCGGTAGTAGGGGATGCGGTCCTCCGGGCGCAGGACGCCCCAGAGGGCGCTGGCGATCAGCACCCGGCGCCGGGCGCTGGCGGGGAGCTCGGGTAGCCGCAGGCGGTCGTAGAGGACACCGCTGTAGACCGCCGCCGCGGCGGCGGCGGGGGCGTCGCGCAGCTCGGCGTCGACCACGACCTCCCCCGCCTGCCCCTTGGAGACCGCGAGCTGCTCGATCGCCCGTGCGGTTGGCATCTCGACCAGCCTCGCCAGCGCGTCGAGCAGCGCCGCGCGACGATCGCCGAGGTCTGCCGCAAAGGCAAGCGCGTCGAGATCGACGGGAGCGCCTGCGGAGGGAGCGGTCTTGCCCTCCGAGGGCGGCAACAGGACGAGCATCAGCCGGATTCTTACCCGGCGGCGACCTCGCGTGCGGCCAGCGCCTCGCCACCGGGATTCACCCCGGCCTCCGCCGCCTCGAGCGCGACCCCGTCGCGCTTGGCGCGAATCGTGACCGCTGCGATGACGGCCCCGGCGAGCGCGACGAAGCCCGAGACCATCATCGCCACGCCGAGGGCATCGACGAAGTCCCGCGGACTGGCGCTCTCGAAGCTGCTGCCACCGACCACGCCCTGGAAGATCGCCCCGGTGACGGCGATGCCAAGGCTCCCCCCGACCATGCGGAACATCGAGAGCACGCCGGAGGCGATCCCCGCCTTGTCGACCGGGACCGCGTTCATCGCGGCGCTGGTCATCGGCGACATCGTCATCGCGATGCCGATGCCGAGCAGCATGAAGCCCGGCAGCAGGTCGAGGTAGCCCGAGTCGACAGCCAGGCCACTGAAGCTGAACAGCGAGGCGGCGACGATCGCCAGGCCGGCGACGATCAGCCAGCGCGGCCCGACGCGATCCGAGAGCCGGCCTGCGACCGGCGCGACGCCGACGATCATCAGGGTCGAGGGCAGGAAGCGCACGCCGGCCTCGAGCGGCGAGTAGCGGAGGATGTTCTGCATGTAGAGGGCGAGGAAGAAGAAGACGCCGAGCATCGCGAAGGAGACGATCAGGGCGACGACGACGGCACCGAGGAAGTTGCGGTCGCCGAAGAAGCGGAATTCGACCATGGGGACCTTGACCCGCAGCTCGACGGCGACGAAGGCGAGAAGGCCGATCGCGGCGCCGGCCAGCAGGGCGAGGATCCCGGGCGATCCCCAGCCCCACGCATTGCCCTCCACGAGGGCGAGCACGAGCGCGGTGAGGCCTCCGGTAAGCGTCACCACGCCGAGGTAGTCGACCTCGCGACCGACAGTCGTGTCGCGCGACTCGCGAACCGCGAACAGAGCCGCCGCGACAGCGCCGATCGCCACCGGGATGTTGAGGTAGAAGATCGCGCGCCAGCTGACGTGCTCGGTGAGGAAGCCGCCCAGCACCGGCCCGACGGCCAGGGCCAGCGCCGAGACGCCGGCCCACATCCCCATCGCCCTGCCGCGCTCATGGGCGGGGAAGGCGTCGGTGATGATCGAGAGGGTGGCCGGCATCATCAGCGCCGCGCCGACGCCCTGCACGACGCGGCTGAGAACGAGGTCGGTGGAGCTCACCGCGAGGCCGGCGGTCGCCGAGGAGAGGGCGAAGACGACGACGCCGACGAGGAACATGCGGCGGCGGCCGAAGATGTCGCCCAGCCTCCCACCGGTCGCCAGCAGCACGGCGAAGGAGAGCGTGTAGCCGTTGATCGTCCACTCCAGGCCGGAGATCGAGGCGTCGAGGTCGCGCTGGATCGAGGGCAGGGCGACGTTCACAACCGTGTTGTCGAGCATGATCATGAACAGCGCGAAGCACATCGCCCCGAGCGTCCACCACTTGCGGTTGTCGTCGGTGAT
>DATHUE010000105.1:0-3358 GCA_035462545.1 Solirubrobacterales bacterium | reverse complement strand
CATGGCGGCCGCCGAGCCCCGAGCGCAGCAGAAGCTCCGGCGTCCCCAGCGAGCCGCCGGCAACGATCGTCGCCACCCGCGCCCGGACGGTGTAGCTCCCCGCCCGCACCCCGACGGCACGACCGTTCTCGACGAGGACCCGGTCTGCCTCGACGCCGGTGCGGAGGCGGGCGCCGGCGGCGACGGCCCGCGGCAGGTAGCTGACGTGCATCCCCCGCTTGGCGTCGATCGGGCAGCCGAACGGGCAGGAGCTGCACTGCACGCAGCCGCCGGCGTTGCGGGAGATCGGGCCGCCGCTGGCGCCGATCGCTTCCGCCCCCTCCATCGCCAGCTGGCCGTTGCGGCCCATCGTCTCCGGATCGAGCGGCTCGATCCGCAGGAACCGCTCGGCCTCGGAGAGGTCGGCGTCGAGGTCGCCGCTCCACTCCATCCCGAAGTCCCGGCGCCAGCTCTCCAGCACCGCCTCGGGCGGCCGGAAGCAGGTGCCGGAGTTGATCACCGTGGTGCCGCCGACCGTCTTTGCCACCGGCACCGGGATCGCCGGCATCCCCTCGGCGATCGTCAGGCCGCCGTCGCGGTAGAGGGTGGCGATCGCCTCCAGCGGGTCGGCCGGGTAGTTGTCGCGGTTGAAGTCGCCGCCGGCCTCCAGCATCAGTACGTCGAGCCCGGCTTCGGCCAGCATCGCCGCCGCGACGGCGCCGCCGGCGCCGGAGCCGACGATCGCCACGTCGCATTCCTCGCCCTCGCCGCGCGGCTCGGTGTCGCCCAGCGACCCGGCCGGCTCCGGCAGCGAGCCGTCGGCCAGCGCGCAGCTCACCTCGAACCCGATCCGCTCCCGCACCGGCGGCGTCACCGCGTAGCCGAGGGTGGAGAGGATCTTCGCCATCAGCAGCAGCTCGTGGTGGAGGCGGAAGCGCGAGCGCTCCAGCCGCTGCAGGAAGTCCTCGCGAGCCTCAGGGTCGAGGCGGCTGAAGCGCCACGGGAAGGGCAGCCACTCGAAGGCGCGCAGACCGAGCCGCAGCCGCAACAGGATCCGTGGCGAGAGCGAGGTGAGGAAGCGCGCCACCGGCGCGGCGACGGCGACGTCGCGCTCGGCCGCCGGCAGGCCGTCGATGCCCGGGGCCATCCCGGCGCAGATCGCGCTCAGCGTGCGCTGCTCAGCGGCCGACAGCCCCGGCGGGCGCTGTCAACCAGGGTCGACGGGGCGGCCGATCCGGCCCGCCAGCGACCACAGCACGAGGGCGAAGACGGCGAGGAAGCCGTCGACGAGGAAGTTGAGCAGGTAGATGAAGACCTGCTGGTCGAAGAGGAAGAACCCGAGCGAGCCGAGCGAGGAGGCCGTCTTGCCGGCGGCGAGGACCAGCAGCAGCGCCCGGTAGCGGACCGGGTCGGCCTGGGCGACCAGGCAGATGCCGGTGATCACGACCATGTAGGCGAAGGCCAGCGCCAGCCACAGCTGCGCCTCGCCGTGCGGCGCCCGGGTCTCGTTGCCGAGCCATTCGCCGGCGTCGGAGATCGTGTCGAGCACCCCGTTCGGGACCGCGATGAACAGCAGGCCCACCACCGCGAAGGTGACGGCGAGCAGGCGCAGGTTGAGGACGACGAATCTCTCGGCCGCGGGTCCCTGCATCGGCGGGACAATAACTGGCTGGTCAGCCAGGTTCCAAGTCGCCCTAGAATGCCGCCGATGATCGACCGCGAGCAAGTGCTGCACGTCGCCCGCCTGGCCCGGCTGCGCTTGGAGGACGGCGACGTCGAGCGGATGACCGGCGAGCTCTCCGGGATTCTCGAGCACGTCGACCGAATCGCCGAGCTCGACCTCGAGGGGGTCGAGCCGACCTCGCACGTGGTCGCGCTGGAGAACGTGCTGCGGGCCGACGAGCCCCGCCCGAGCCTCACGCCCGAGCAGGCGCTGGCCTCGGCGCCCGATCCCGACCGCGGCGCCTTCCGCGTCCCCTCGCCTCAGTTCGACGCCTGATGGGCGACCCGCTGCAGCTGACGGTCGCCGAGGCGGCGGCCGAGATCGCCGCCGGGAAGCTCGGCGTCGAGGAGTACTTCGCGGCCTGGCAGGGCGCCGCCGCGGACGACGAGCTGGGCGCCTACCTGTGGACGGTCGAGGACGCCGCCACATACGAGGTGGGGGACGGTCCGCTGCGGGGAATCCCGGTCGCGGTCAAGGACATCTTCTGCACGGAGGGCTCGCCGACCACCGCCGGCTCGCGCATCCTCGAGGGCTACCGGCCGCCCTATACGGCGACCGCGGTGCAGCGCCTCGACGCGGCCGGCGCCCGCGTCCTCGGCAAGACCAACATGGACGAGTTCGCGATGGGCTCTTCGAACGAGAACTCCGCCTACGGGCCGGTGCTCAACCCGTGGGCCCGCGACCGCGTCCCCGGCGGCTCCTCGGGCGGCTCGGCCGCGGTCGTCGCCGGCGGCCTCGCCCCCTGCGCGATCGGCACCGACACCGGCGGCTCGATCCGCCAGCCGGCGGCGCTCTGCGGAATCGTCGGCCTGAAGCCGACCTACGGCTCGATCTCGCGCTACGGGATGATCGCCTTCGCCTCCTCGCTCGACCAGTGCGGGCCGCTGACCCGCGACGTCACCGACGCCGCCCTGCTGCTCTCGGCCCTGCACGGCCGCGACCCGCTCGACTCGACCTCGGTCGGGATCGAGGGCGGGATCGAGCCGCCGAGCCGCGAGGACCTCTCCGGGCTGCGCTTCGCCGTCCCGGCCGAGCTGGCGCACGACGGTGTCGACCCCGGCGTGCGCGCCGTCTTCGAGCAGACCCTGGCGCGGATCGAGGAGCTCGGCGGCGAGGTCGCCGAGGCGCCGCTGCCGCACGCCGAGCACGGGATCTCCGCCTACTACGTGATCGCCCCGGCCGAGGCCTCCTCCAACCTCGCCCGCTACGACGGCGTCCGCTACGGGGCCCGCGCCGAGGGCGCCGCCGACCTGCTGGAGATGTACGAGCGGACCCGGGCCGAGGGCTTCGGGCCGGAGGTCAAGCGGCGGATCATGCTCGGCACCTACGCGCTCTCCTCCGGCTACTACGACGCTTATTACGGGCAGGCGCAGAAGGTGCGGACGAAGATCGCTGAGGACTTCGCCGCCGCCTTCGCCGAGTTCGACTTCGTCGTCACCCCGACCTCGCCCTCGGTCGCCTTCGGCCTCGGCGAGAAGACCGCCGACCCGCTGGCGATGTACCTCAACGACTTCTTCACGGTGCCGATGAGCCTCGCTGGGGTGCCGGCGATCTCGATCCCCGCCGGCCTCGCCGCGCCCGAGGGCGGCGGTCCGCAGCTGCCGGTCGGCTTCCAGATCGCGGCGCCGGCCTTCGCCGAGCAGCAGCTGCTGGAGG
>DATHUE010000104.1:0-12299 GCA_035462545.1 Solirubrobacterales bacterium | reverse complement strand
CCCGACAGGATCGAGAGCCCGACCACGTGCGCGCCGCTGTCCCGTGCCTTGGCGACGATCTCGGCCGGCGTCTGGCGGATGCCGTCGTAGGTGACCTCCATGCCGACGTCGCGGGCGCGCAGGGCGATCTGCTCGGCGCCGTTGGAGTGGCCGTCGAGGCCGGGCTTGCCGACCAGGATCTTGATCCGGTGCCCGATCCGCTCGGAGACCTCGTCGACCCGGGCCCGGGTCTGCTCCAGCAGCTCGCGGTCGGCCGACGGGGCGGCGCCGCCGACCCCGGTCGGGCCGCGGTAGGGGCCGAAGACCTCGCGCAGCGTCTCCGACCACTCGCCGGTGGTGGCGCCGGCGCGGGCGGCGGCGATCGTCGCCGGCATGACGTTCTCCTCGCTGGCCGCGACCCGGGCCAGCTCCGCCAGGGCGGCGTCGACCGCATCCTGGTCGCGCTCGGCGCGCCACTGCTCCAGCGCCTCGATCCGTTCGCGCTCGACCTCGGGGTCGACGGTCATGATGCCGCCGTCCTCGCCGCCGGTCAGCGGCGAGTCCTCGCCCTCGGTGAAGACGTTCTGGCCGATCACCTTCTGCTCGCCGCGCTCGATCCGGCCGACCCGCTCGCGGTGGGACTCGACCAGGCGGGCTTTCATGTAGGGGACGGCCTCGACGGCGCCGCCGTTCTCGGCGACCACCGCCATCTCGGCCCGGGCGCCCTCGATCAGCTCGTCGACCAGGCCGTCCATCACGACCGAGCCGGCGAAGATGTCGGGGTACTCGAGCAGGTCGGTCTCCTCGGCCAGCACCTGCTGGATCCGCAGGCTCCACTGCTGGTCCCAGGGGCGGGGCAGGCCGAGCGCCTCGTTCCAGGCCGGCAGCTGGATCGCCCGGGCGCGGGCGTCGCGGCCGAGGGTCACCGCCAGCGCCTCGAGCACGATCCGCTGCACGTTGTTCTCCGGCTGGCTCTCGGTCAGGCCCAGGGAGTTCACCTGGACGCCGTAGCGCAGCCGCAGGAACTTCTCGTTCTCGACCCCGTAGCGCTCTTCGCCGAGCTGTTTCCAGATCAGCGTCATCGCCCGCAGCTTCGCGTGCTCTTCGACGAAGCGGACGCCGGCGTTGACGAAGAACGAGATCCGGCCGAAGACCTTGGGGAAGTCCTCCGCGGAGACCTGGCCGCGCGCTTTGACCTCGTCGAGCACCGCGATCGCGGTCGAGAGCGCGTAGGCGATCTCCTGCACCGGCGTCGCCCCGGCCTCCTGCAGGTGGTAGCTGCAGATGTTGATCGGGTTCCATTTCGGGATCTCGTTGACGGTGAAGGCGACCATGTCGGCGATCAGCCGCATCGAGGGCTCGGGCGGGAAGGCGTAGGTGCCGCGCGAGAGGTACTCCTTGATGATGTCGTTCTGAGTGGTGCCGGAGAGCTTGTCGAGCGGCACGCCCTGCTCTTCGGCGACCGAGGCGTAGAGCCCCAGCAGCCAGGCGGCGGTGGCGTTGATCGTCATCGACGTGTTCATCGTGTCGAGCGGGATCTGGTCGAGCAGGGTCTCCATGTCGCCGCGGTGGGCAACCGAGACGCCGACCTTGCCGACCTCGCCGCGGGCGAGGACGTGGTCGGGGTCGTAGCCGGTCTGGGTCGGCAGGTCGAAGGCGATCGAGAGGCCGGTCTGGCCCTTGGCGAGGTTGCGCCGGTAGAGCTCGTTGGAGCGCTTGGCGTCGGAGTGGCCGGCGTAGGTGCGCATCACCCAGGGGCGGTCGCGCTCGGGAAGGCGATGTTCGCTCATCGGCCGAATGATATTTGGCCGCGCCCGAAAGACGCCGTTCAGCCGCGCCGGGCCGCATCTTTCGCCCGCGACGGTGTTTAGGCTGCGAGCCGATGCGTACGCGAATAGCCATCTCCCTTGCCGTGCTGACGGCGATACTGGGCGTCGTCCCCAGCGCCGGCGCGGCGATGATCGGGATCTACCGCAACAGCATGGACTCGACCGCCCTGCGCGCCCAGGTCGTGAAGCTGGCGGGCCGCAGCTGCGAGCGCGGCGGCTCCGACACGGCGCTGCGGGTCGCGGTCGGCAAGCGCACCGAGGAGTGCACCTTCCGCACCCCGGTGATCGGCCGCGACCTCGAGATCGCGGCGACGATGCGGCTGCTCAGCGGCACTCCCAAGAAAGTCCAGCGCAAGGCCTACCTGGCGCTCGAGCTGCGGGCCGGCGGCGGCGCCAAGTACCAGCTGCTGGTCTTCCCGCTGCAGAGAAAGGCGCAGCTGGTCAAGGTCCTGCCAAGCGGCGAAGTCAAATATCTGAAAATCGCCAAAGACCAGAACGGCGAAGCGATCGAGGGCGTCAACATGGCCAACCCGCTGCGGCTGCGGGCGACCAATGTCACCAGCGGCCCGGAAAAGGGCACCTGCAAGCTGTTCGCCTACGTGGGCGGGACCCTGCTGGCGGAAGCCTCCGATGCGAGCGCCGGCGAGCTCACCGGCCGCTTTTCCGCCGTCGGCGTCGGGGCGCTGAACAACGGCAGCGGTGTGGTCGCCAGCATCGACGACACCGTCGTCCGCGTTCCCAGCCCGTTCTAAGGATTTCCCGACCGTCCTTAAGGGACGACGGGCTGCTGTCGATTCGCATTCATAATGGCGGGGCATGTCGACGACGACGATCGAGCGACCGCGCACCTCTGGGCCGGATTCCGGGCTGGGAGGCAATTGGCGCGTGATCGTTCGCAACGACAACCACAACACCTTCGAGCACGTGGCGGCGACCCTGGCGCGGGTCCTGCCCGGCGTCTCGCTCGAGCAGGGGCACCGGATCGCCGACCAGATCCACAACAGCGGTCAGGCGATCGTCTGGACCGGCCCCCGCGAGCCGGCCGAGCACTACTGGGAGCAGCTCGACGGCGCCGGCCTGACGATGGCCCCGCTCGAGCGGGGTTGAGCGCGAGCAACCGCCTCCCGGCCGGTATCGCCGGCCTCCTCGCCCTGCTCGCTCTCGGGCTCTGCGCGCCGAAGGCCGATGCCGTCTCCCTGCCGGCTGGCTTTCAGGAGACCGTCGCGCTCTCCGGGCTGAAAGAACCGACCGCTTTCCGCTTCTCTCCCGACGGCCGCGTCTTCGTCGCCGAGAAGCGGGGCCGGATCCTCGTCTTCGACGACCTCCAGGACAGCGCCCCGACCGAGTTCGCCGACATCCGCGACCGCGTCTACGACTACGGCGACCGTGGTCTGCTCGGGCTCGCCCTCGACCCCGACTTCCCGGCCGAGCCGATCGTCTACGCGCTCTACGCCTTCGACCATGTGCTTGGCGACCCGCCGGAAGCGTTCCCCCACTGGGGGGACCCACCGAGCTTCGAGGGTGACCCAAGCTGCACCGGGCTGGCGCCGGCGGTCGATGCCTGTCCGGTCAGCGGTCGCCTCGTCCGCCTGGTCGCCGATGGCGACCGGGCTCTCGAAGCCGGCGGCGCAATAGTCGAGGATCCGCTGATCGCCGAAGACTGGTGCCAGCAGGACTCCTCGCACTCGATCGGCGACATCGAGTTCGGGCCCGAAGGGGCGCTCTTTGCCAGCGGCGGCGAGGGCGCGAGCTTCACCGATGCCGACTACGGGCAGTACGGCTATCCCAGCGTCAACCAGTGCGGCGATCCGCCGGGAACGGTGGGGCAGCCGCTGGAGACCCCGACCGCCGAGGGTGGGTCGCTGCGCTCCCAGGACCTCCTCACCCCGTTCGACCCCGACGACCCCTTCGATCCGACCGGGCTGAGCGGCACGGTGGTCAGGATCGATCCCGAGACCGGCGCCGGGTGGCCCGGCAACCCGCTCGCCGGCAGCGCCGACCCGAACGAGCGGCGGATCGTCGCCTTCGGCTTGCGCAACCCGTTCCGCTTCGCGATCGACCCTGAGGCCGCGGAGGTCTATGCCGGCAACGTCGGCGGCGGCCCTTTCGAGGAGATCGAACGCTTCTCGGTGGCCCCTGGCACTCCCCACAACGGCGGCTGGCCGTGCTTCGAAGCCGACGAGGCCTACTGGCCCTTCGACTCGCTCGATCTGGATCTCTGCGAGGGGCTTTACGCGCAGCCGGGCTCGACCTCGGAGCCGTTCTTCTTCTACCGCCGTAGCGAAGGGGTCACCCCCGAAGACGAGTGCCCAGCCGATTCGGGCTCCGCGATCTCCGGCACCGCCTTTTACGAGGGCGACGCCTTTCCGCCCGCCTACCAGGGCGCCTTCTTCTTCGCCGACTCCGTTCTGAGCTGCATTTTCGTGATGTTCCCGGGGCTCGACGGCCGCCCCGATCCCTCGACCGTCACCCCCTTCCTGATGCACGGAGGCCTCTATCCGGGGATCGACATTCAGGTCGGTCCCGGCGGGGACCTCTACTACATCTCGATGTTCGGTCCCGGGTACGGCTCCGGGACGATTCGTCGCATCTCCTACTTCTCGGGAAACATGCCGCCGGTGGCTCGAGTGAAGGTGACGCCTGCATGGGGCCCCGATCCGCTTCCAACCGTCCTCGACGCCGTTGAGTCGAGCGACGACGACGGCGAAAGCCTCAGCTACGAGTGGGATCTCGACGCCGACGGCGACTACGGCGATGCCAGTGGCGTGCAGGTGCCGAGGACCTTTGCCGGGCCCGGCAACCGGACCGCCGCGGTCCGGGTCCGGGACGAGCAGGGAGCGACCAGCGTCGCCCGCGTCACCGTCTTCCCAGGGGCGACGCCGCCGCAGCCGGAGAACGTCGTGCCGGACGAGGTCTCCGGCGGGGTAGCCGACCGCGAGTGGGCGGTCGGCGACGAGATCGAGTTCGAGGGCAGCGCCGGGGACGCCGAGGACGGCCAGCTGCCGGCGACCAGCCTCGACTGGAGTTCGCGGCTGTTCCACTGCCCGCCCGGCTCGACGGGGTGCCATGCTCACTCCGGTCCGGCCTTCCCCGACCTCGCCGAGGGCAGCCTGCTCGCGCCCGACCATGAATATCCCTCGCGGCTGGAGCTGACCCTGACCGCGACCGACTCCCGCGGCCTCTCCGCCAGTCGCACGATCGAGATCCACCCGCGCCCGGCCGACCTGACGCTTGCCTCCGACCCACCTGGGGTGCGGCTCAGTGCCGGGCTTGCGAGCGAACTCGCGCCGTTCACGATGACCGCGATCGAGAACGCGAGCCTCACCCTCTCGGCCCCGGGCAGCGCCACGATCGCCGGCAAGACCTACGGCTTCCAGGGATGGTCCGACGGCGGTTCCCGCGTGCACGAGATCGTCGCCGGCGGCCCCGTCGTCGAGTACACGGCCTCCTACGCCCTCGACCCGGGCCAGGAGAACCGGGGGGAGCCCCGCCCGCGTGAGTCGGGTTCTGGTGGCTCAGCTTCCCGCGACGAGGCGCCGGCGCTGGGCCCGCCGCGAACGCTGCTTCGCAAGCGCCCGGCGAAGCGCACCCACCGCCGCCGCGCCCGCTTCGCCTTCTCCTCCGACCAGCCAGGCGCCCGCCTGCGCTGCCGGCTCGACGGTGCCGCCTGGCGCCGCTGCGGATCGGCGCGCACCTACCGCCGGCTCGAACCAGGGTGGCACTACTTTCAGGCCGTCGCCGTCGGCGCCGACGGTCAGCACGACCCGACGCCGGTCGGGTTCCGCTGGCGGATCCTGCGCTGAGCCGCCGCTACTCGGCGGCGACGAGGATGTGCCAGGTCGGCAGCAGCGGGATGTCGTAGAAACCGATCGTCGCCTCGCGGGCGGCCTCGATCTCCTCCGAGAACCAGTAGCGCTCGAAGTCGGAGCGCTTCTCCCAGACCGAGGTCTGCTGGATCGCGAGCGGGTCGTCGATCGAGCGGGTCAGCGACCAGCTCTTGGCGCCGAAGGCGGGCATCCGCGCCGCCGCCGGCTCCCAGACGTCGAGAAAGCGGTCGGCCCGGAAGGGGGCGACGTGCCAGTCGAGCCTGCAGACCTCAGCCATCTAGACGCCCCTTTCCTCTCGTCCCGCCGCGCTCACGCGCCGACCTCGGCCCGGATCGCGCCGGGGCCGTCCTCATGCTGGCCCTCGGAATCGGACTCGGCCCCGACCAGGATCGAGATCTTGCCGAGGTGCTTGTTTTCGTGCATCAGCTGGTGGGCGTCGGGGACCCCGTCGAAGGGCATCGTCTCGGAGAGCACCGGCCGCACCTTGCCCTCGGCCATCAGCTGGTTGGCCTGCATGCACTCGTAGGCGTTGGCGAAGTGGGAGCCGATGATCTGCTTCTGCTTCATCCACAGGTAGCGGACGTCGAAGTCGAGCTGGTAGCCCGAGGTGGCGCCGCAGATGACGACCTTGCCGAACGGCTTGACGGTGAAGACCGAGGTCGGGAAGGTGGCCCGCCCGACGTGCTCGAAGACGATGTCGGGGGCGTCGCCGAGGATCTCCTTGACCCGCTTGGCGAAGCCGCGCGAGGCCTTGAAGCGCTCCTTGTCGGCGGCCGGGTCGGTGAGGTTGGCGTCGGTCCGCATCATCTCGCCGAATTCGGAGCGGTTGACGTAGTCGACGGCGCCGAGCTGCTTGATCAGCTCGCCCTTCTCGTCGGAGGAGACGACGCCGACCGCGTTGGCGCCGGCCGCCTTGCAGAGCTGCACGGCGAACACGCCGAGGCCGCCGGCCGCGCCCCAGATCAGGACGTTGTGACCGGCCTGCAGCTTGCACTGGTCCATCAGCATCCGGTAGGCGGTGAAGTAGGTGAGCCCGTAGGAGGAGGAGTCGACCCAGGAGAGGTTGCGCGGCTTCGGCAGCAGCTGCTGCGCCTGCACCTTGGTGAACTGGGCGAACGAGCCCCAGGTCGTCTCGTAGCCCCAGATCCGCTGGCTCGGCGCCGCCATCGGGTCGAGCCCGTGCACCTCGACGTCCTCGTAGGAGGCCTGGTTGCAGTGGACCACGACCTCGTCGCCGACCTTCCAGCGGGTGACGCCCTCGCCGACCTTCCAGACGACCCCGGAGGCGTCGGAACCGCCGATGTGGTGGCCGTACTCGGGGTGGTCGCCGTAGCCGAAGACCGAGACCGGTTTGCCCAGCGAGGCCCAGACGTTGTTGAAGTTGACGCCGGCCGCCATCACCCGGACGATCACCTCGAAGGCGCCTGGCTCCGGAACCTCGATCTGCTCGAGCTGGAAGGCGTCTTTCGGCTCGCCCTCGCGCTCCTGGCGGATCACCCACGCCGCCATCGTCTCCGGCAGCGTGCCGGGCTCTACGTCGAGCTTCGCAATTGCACTGGTGTCCACTGCCAAGAGAGTCCTCCGCAAGTCGTCGTGACGGGCTGGGGAATCCTAGTTAAAGAGCCCTGGGTCCCGGCGCTACGCAGCGTCGGAGGCGCTGTGGCGCATCTCGTCGGCCGTGAGCCGGTAGCGCTCGGACAGCTCGACGACGTCCTCGCGTGGCGGCTCCAACTCCTTGATCTTCGGCTCGATCTCCTTGCTCGGAGCCAGTTCGCTCAGCGGCTTGACGATCTGCTGCCAGACGAGGCCATGGGTAGTGGCCATCGCGGCGCCGCCGTTGAAGGCGGTTACCGACTCGCCGAGCTTCTTGCCCAACTTCGCGTAGTTGTCGAGGAACTTCGACATCGCCTCGGCCATCGAGTAGCCGCGGCTGAGCAACTCCTCGATGTGCTCCTCCTTGCGCTCTGCGTGGCAAACCTCGGCGACGAGGATCAGCGTGATCGCGAGTTGGGAAGGGGTGATCACGCAGACGCGGTGGGTATTGAAGAACTTCATCGCGTCGAAGTCATCGAGGGCGCCCAGGGCATGGATCGCCCCCTCGATCGGCACGTACATGAAGGTGATGCTGGGGCTGCGGTCGAGGCCTCGCCAGTAGTCCTTGGCGGACAGCGCCTTCGCGTGGTCACGCAGCTTCCGTCCGAACTCCTTGAGGCGATCTGGATCACCCGAGGCGAGCGCCTCCGAGAGTCCCGCGAGGCCTGGGTCGTTGGCGAGTTTCGAGTCGATCGCAACGATCGGGTCGCCGAGGCGCACGACGTAGTCGACACGACGAGCGCCCCCGATATCGGCGGTCACCTGTTTCTCGAAGTCGCGGCCTTCCTCGAGGCCGAGGGAGATCAGTTGGTTGCGCAACGCGAGCTCGCCGAAGGCCCCCCGCCCCTGCGGGCTGGCGATCTGCCTGGTCCAGTCGAGCAGGGTGCTCTCGATCCGCTGGTTGCTGCCGGCCGCCTCAAGGGTGCTGGTGGCGAGCTCCTCTTGCTTCTTCTGGAAGCGCTCGATTGCCGCCTTCAGCTCTTTGATCTGGTCGGACTGGCTGGTGACCAGCTCGCGGTCCTGTTTTTGCTCGCCCCGCAGCCGTGCCAGCTCGCCATCGCGATCGCCGACGATTCGCCTCTCGGCCGCCAGCTGCTCTTCTCGACCTCGCATCTCCAGGCGCAGCTCGGCCAGCTCGTCCTGGGAAGCGAGCGCCTCGGTGAGCTCGACCTCGACCTCGCTCACCCGACCGGTAGCAGCCTTGGCCGCCGCCGCCTTCTGCGCGGCGAACGCCACGGCGATACAGAGACCCACCACGCAAAGCAACACGACGACGATCAACCCGACCACCTCTTCATCTCGATTCTCGAGCTCACAGGCTCGCATCCGCAGCGGCGGATCCCGTCGAGTGGTCGTTTACCGTCGCTATGGCCGCGGTAAGCGACCACTCGACGGCTAGGGAAGCAGGACGTCGTTCTCCGAGGAGGCCCGGTACGGACCGATGATGATGCGGTCGGAGCTGGAGCCGGCGCTGACCGTGTAGGAGCCGGGGGGGAGGTCGGTCTGGAAGCTGCCGGGGCTGTTGGCGACCATGGGCCCGGAGCCGACGTCCTTGGGGCCGCGGATCAGCAAGCGCGTGTCCTCGTCGGTCTGGTTGGCGACGACGAAGACCACCGCCTGCGGCGCGTCGGTCTTGATCGGCGGCTGCGACTCGTTCTCGTTCTGCGGGATCTGCTGGTTCCTTTCGGGCCCGACTGCCACCGCCTTGGGCGCGACCACCAGCGAGTCGCCGCCGATCGTGACGCTGACTCGCGTGGCGACCTGCGGGCGCGGCTCGTTGACGCGCTCCTCGGCGCCGCAGCCGAGCGCGACCAAGGCCATCGCCCCGGCGACGCAGGCCACCGCTGCTTTCCTCCCACGGCCCATTGGCGCTGAATCTAACCGAACGGCAAGTCGACTACTTCAGCCGTAACGCCATCTTCACCTACGGCCAGCTCGCTACCGGGCTCCGCCTCGCGACGGGCGATCGCCAATCCGATCGGCCCGAGGGCGGGGGAGACGCAGGCGCTGCCGAGCTGGCCGACCTCCTTCTCGCCCAGTCGCAGGGTCGATCCGGGCGCCGCCAGAGCGCTCAGCCGCAGCCCTCGCAGGTGGCGATTCGGCTTGCCCTTGTAGTGGAGGCGCGCGACCGTCTCCTGGCCGATGTAACAGCCCTTCGTGAAGCTGACCGCGCGCTCGACGATTCCCGCCTCGGCCGGCATCGTCTCGGTCCCCATCTCCGCGCCGAAGCGGGGGGTGCCGGACTCGACGCGGACGATCTCCGCCGCCCCGGCGCCGACCTCGACCGCGCCGGCCTCGAGCAACGCGTCGCGTAGGCGCCCGGCCTCGGCCGCGTCGGCGATCAGGTCGATCCCGGCCGCGGTGCCAACTGCGAGGCAGGCGGTGCCGGCGACCGCGGTCTCCTGCCAGGCATGCGCCGGCAGCGCCGCCGTGCCGGCGATCTCGACGCTGCGGGGGCCGATCAGCGAGAGGATCGCCCGCTCGGCGCTGACGTCGGCGACGTCGGCTTCGCGACCGACCTTGTACATGCCGAGATGCCGGGCGGCGGCGGCCAGCCCCTCCGGCTCGGTGTCGAGCCAGACTTCGGCCGGGGCGAGGCGCAGGACCCGCATGTCGGCCTGCATGCGCCCCTTGCGATCGAGCAGCGCCGCGTAAGCCCCTTCGCCCGGCTCCAGCGCCTCGACGTCCTGCGTCAGCTGCCCCTGCAGGTACTCGGCGGCTTCCGCTCCGATGACGAGCAGCTTCCCCCGCTGGGAGCGATCGAGCACGCCGCACTCCTCCCGGAGCTGCCGGTACTGGGCATCGATCTCGACGGCTTGAACCTCGCTCACTCCCTCGATTTTAGGAAGACGATTTTTAGATGCCTCGAAAACAAGGTTTAGATGTGTCAAAATCCTCCGCTATGAGCCAGGAACGGATCAGCCGCCGCCGCCTGCTCGGCGGCGCTGCGCTCGCCGCCCCGGCCGCGGCGCTCGGGCTCAAGGGCCTCGGCGGCGACGACGGGTCTTTGGCCCGGGCGGCCGCCATGCCCTCCAGCGGCCACGCCGGCCACAAGACGTTCCCGCACGCCAGCTTCGCCCACGGCCGTCCCGTCGACCACCGCTTCAACGGCTTCAACCCGACCGAGGTCCTGCGCGACTTCGATTACGGCAAGACCCGGAGGCTGGCCAGCGGTCGGGTCTTGCGCGAATGGGAGCTGGTCGCGACCGACAGGGAGATCGAAGTCGCCCCCGGGGTCCGCTACGAAGCCTGGACCTACAACGGCCGCGTCCCCGGCCCGACCCTGCGCGCCCGCGAGGGCGAGCTGCTGCGGATCCGCTTCGTCAACTCCTCCGACCACCCCCACACGATCCACTTCCACGGCATCCACAGCGCCCTGATGGACGGGATGCCGGGGATCGGCGAGCGCCAGGGCGGCGGCCAGATCGAGCCCGGCGAGAGCTTCACCTACGAATTCGGAGCGGAGCCGTTCGGCCTGCACCTCTACCACTGCCACGTGGCGCCGCTCGCCGCCCACATCACCCGCGGCCTCTACGGCGCCTTCGTCATCGACCCCAAGGAGGAGCGCGAGGAAGCCGACGAGATGGTGATGGTGATGAACGGCTTCGACACCAACTTCGACCTCCTCAACGAGGTCTACGCCGTCAACACGGTCGGCTTCCACTACGTCGAAGAGCCGATCCAGGTGAAGCGCGACGAGCTGGTCCGGATCTACCTCGTCAACGTGCTCGAGTACGACCCGCTCAACTCCTTCCACGTCCACGCCAACTTCTTCCAGTACTACCCGACCGGGACCTCGCTGCAGCCGAGCGAGCTGACGGACACGGTGACCCAGGGCCAGGGCCAGCGCGGCATCCTCGAGATGAAGTTCCCCTTCGACGGCGACTACATGTTCCACGCCCACATCAGCGAGTTCACCGAGCTCGGCTGGACCGGCTTCTTCCGGGTCGGCAACCCCGGCCGGCTCGGTCGCCGCGCCGACGCCTTCTACTGCGAGCTGCCGTGGGGCGGGGGGAAGAAGGCCTGATGGAGGCCGGGACGCAGGCGCAGCGGCGGCCCGGTGGGGGGTTGCCCGCCTGGGCGCTCGGCCTCGGCCCGCTGCTGCTGATCGTCGCCGCGATCGGCGGCTTCGCCCTGCTCGGCGGTCCCGGGCTCGGCGAGCGCAATGGGCCGCCGGTCGAGGAGGTCTCGGTCGAGCGCACGGTCCTGCGCCCCGGGGAGATCGAGCTGACCCTGCGCAACGACGGTCCCGACCCGGTCGAAGTCGCCCAGGTCGCCGTCAACGACGCCTACTCGCCGTTCACCGCCCCCGACGGGCGCCGGATCGAGCGGCTCGGCTCGATCGTCCTCGACGTCTCCTATCCCTGGATCGAGGGCGAGGCCTACGAGATCTTCGTCCTCACCTCGGTTGGCGGCACGATCCCGGCCTCGATCCCGGTCGCGGCCGAGACCCCGGAGGCCGACGGCGACTTCTACGGTCTGATGGCGCTGCTGGGGATCTACGTCGGGATCATCCCGGTCAGCCTCGGGATGCTCTGGCTGCCGTTCCTGCGCCGGCTCGGTCCCCAGTGGATGGGGGCCCTGATCGCCTTCACCGTCGGCCTGCTCGCCTTCCTCGCCGTCGACGCCGGGCTCGAGGGGCTGGAGATCGCCGCCGAAGCCCCGGCTGCCTTCGGCGGCGCCAGCCTCGTCTTCCTCGGGGCGCTGATCGCCTACCTGGTCCTCGCCGGGATCGACAGCTGGCTGGAAGGCCGGCGCAAACGCGCGCGGGAGGGCGGCGGCGGTGGGGCCGCGGCCTCCGGCGCCTATATGGCGCTGCTGGTGGCGATCGGAATCGGCCTCCACAACCTCGGCGAGGGGCTGGCGATCGGCTCCGCCTACGCGACCGGGGCGCTCGCCCTCGGCGCCTTCCTCGTCGTCGGCTTCGCGATCCACAACACGACCGAGGGGCTGGCGATCGTGGCGCCGCTGCGCGGCGCCGAGGGGGAGGCGCGGCCCGGGCTCGGGCGACTGCCGGCGCTCGGCCTGATCGCCGGCGCCCCGGCGATCCTCGGTGCCTGGATCGGCGCCT
>DATHUE010000103.1:0-11319 GCA_035462545.1 Solirubrobacterales bacterium | reverse complement strand
CCAGCCAAACTGGGATCGCGTGGTTCCATTGTCGCGCCAGAGGCGACAAAGGAACCACGCGAGGGTCGGCTGGTAGAACAAACCGGTGCGGACGGCGATCGTCTCCGACCTCCACCTCGGCGCCGCCACGGGCGAGGACGTGCTGCGAGAGCCGGCGGCGCGGCAGGCGCTGCTGACCGAGATCGCCGGCGCCGACCGCCTCGTCCTGCTCGGCGACGCGCTCGAGCTGCGCGACCTGCCGCTCGGCGTCGCCCTCGGCGCCGCTCGGCCCTTCTTCGAGGAGCTGGGCGAGACGATGAGCGGCCGCGACGTGGTGCTCGTGCCCGGCAACCACGACCACCGCTTCGCCGAGCCGCTGCTCGACCAGCTCTCGCTCGGCGGCGGCACCCTCGGGCTGGAGCATCGCTACGACCCCTCCCCCGGCCCCACGGCCGAGATCGACGCCTGGCTCGGGGGCGCCCAGCTGCGCCTCGCCTACCCGGGGATCTGGCTGCGCGAGGACGTCTACGCGACCCACGGCCACTACATGGACCCCCACCTGACCCTGCCGCGGGCGGAGTGCCTCGCCGCCGCCGTGGTGATGCGCTTCTCGGGGCCGGTCCCCGACCCGGCCGTCCCCGCCGATTACGAGCGGGTGCTGCGCCCTATATATGGGCTCGGCTGGGGGATCGCCCAGGCCCGGCCCGCCGGCTTGGCAGAGAAGCGCGGTCGCCCCTCGGAGGCGGCCTGGCGCCGGCTCTCCGGCGAGGACGGGGACAGGGGCAGGCGCGGGCGCCTCGCCGGCCGCGCCTTCCGTGCCGCCTTCCCGCCCAGCGTGCGGGCGGTCAACCGCCTGCTGCACGCCGAGTTCGACGACGACGTCTCGCCCGAGGGGATCTTTCGCGGCGGCGTCGCCGCGGCGACCGAGCTGGCGGCGCGGCTCGGAGTCGACGGCGGCCACGTGATCACCGGCCACACCCACCGCGGCGGCCCCGGCGACGGCGAAGCCGAGTGGCCGCTGCGCGGCGGCGGCCGGCTCCACAACACCGGCAACTGGATCTTCGCCTCGGTCTTCCACCACCCGGGCCGCCCGCCGGGTCCCTACTGGCCCGGAACCGTCACCTGGCTGGAGGGAAACGAGCCACCACGACGAGTGCAGCTACTTACCGAGCGGTCCCACGGAGACCTCAGCACTCTCGTCGAGAGATCGGCGCGATCGTCGAGCGGATGACCGTCGAGGGGCCGGGGATAGGGGTCGGCGAAGCCTCCCCGCTGTTGCTTCGACGACCCCTATCCCCGTCCCCTACGCCGCCAACCACTCGGCGATGATCGCGCCGATCTCCGGCCCGGCGTCCTCCTGCAGGAAGTGCGAGGCGTTCTCGATCTTGCGCGGCGCCGGGAAACCCAGCTCGCTGGAGACCCGTTCGCCGACCGAGAACGGCAGCACCGGGTCGGAGTCTGCCCAGAGCACCAAGGCCGGCCGCTCGTCGGCCCGCAGCGCCTCGGCGACCCGGCGGCCCTCGGCCGCGCCGGGCGCATCGGGCTCGGTCGGCAGGATCAGCGGGAAGGCGCGGACGCCGGCCTTCGAGGCCGGGGTCGGGTAGGGAGCCTCGTAGGCGGCGACCACCTCGTCGCCGGGGTCCTCCTTGCAGGAGTGGCGGACGATCACCCCGACCGGGACGTCCTCGTTGCGCTCGACGAAGTCGCGGAAGCCGAACCAGACGTCGCTCATCTTCTGGTGGCCGGTGAAGGGCCCGGTCTCCATGATCACCAGCCGCGAGAAGCGGTCGGGGTGCTCGACCGCCAGCCGCAGCCCGATCGGGCCGCCCCAGTCGTGGACCACCGCGGTCGCGTCGCGCACGTCCAGCTCCTCGAGCAGCGCCGCCATCAGCTCGACGTGGCGGTCGTACGTGTACCAGCCGAGGTCGGTGGGCTTGTCGGAGCGGCCGAAGCCGGCGTAGTCGGGGGCGATGCAGCGGTAGCCGGCGTCGCGCACCGGCGGGATCACCTTGCGCCAGAGGAACGACCAGCTCGGCTCGCCGTGGAAGAAGACCACCGGCGGCCCCTCGCCCTCGTCGAGGCAGGCCAGCCGCAGCCCCTCGATCTCGGCGTAGCGCGACTCGAAGGGGAAGTCCGGCAGCCCTTCCAGTGCCTCGTCTGGGGTGCGAATCGCCTCCGTCATACCAATCACCTTAATCCGGATCGCCTTTCTTTACTTTCCTGATCGACTTTGTGCTACCTTTCCGATCCATTTACGAGTAAGTCAGTCAGAAAAGGAAGGAAACCTCCTATGCGGAACGCTCGCAATACCCGGCGGCGCAGCGTGAGGGCCGGCCTCCCGGTCGCTCTCCTCACTCTGCTTCTCGCTGTTCTCGTCGCTGGATGCGGCAGCGACAGCGACACCTCCTCGGCCTCCGGGTCCGGCGGGGGTGGCGGCAGCCTCGACGTCGTCGGCTACTCCACTCCCGAGGCCGTGTACGAGGAAGCCCTCGAGCCCGGGTTCGAGGGCACCCCCGAGGGCGAGGGCGTCAGCTTCAGCAACTCCTTCGGCGCCTCGGGAGACCAGAGCCGCGCGGTCGAGGCCGGCCAGCCCGCCTCGGTCGTCCACTTCGCCCAGGGCGGCGACATGATCCGCCTCGTCGAAGGCGGCCAGGTCGCTCCCGACTGGGACAAGAACGAGTTCAAGGGCATCGCCCAGGACTCGGTCGTCGTGATGACGGTCCGCAAGGGCAACCCCGAGGGTCTCGAGTCCCTCGACGACCTGCTGACCGAAGACGTCGAGATCATCACCCCGAACCCGTTCAGCTCCGGGGCCGCCCGCTGGAACATCATGGCGATCTACGGCTCGCAGCTGCACCAGGGCAAACCCCCCGAGGAGGCGCTGGCCGCGGTGAAGACGGTCCTGGAGAAGACGGTCGTGCAGCCGGGCAGTGCCCGCGATGCGCTCGCCGCCTTCACCCAGGGCGAGGGCGACGTCCTGCTCGGCTACGAGAACGAGGCGATCAAGGCCCAGGACGAGGGCGAGGACGTCGACTACGTGATCCCGCCCAGCACGATCCTGATCGAGACCCCGATCGCGGTCACCAAAGACGCCCCCGACGCCGCCCAGGCGTTCCTCGACTACATCTGGTCGGACGCCGGCCAGGAACTGTGGGCCGAGAACGGCTACCGGCCGGTGAACGAGGACCTGGTCGACCCGAAGCAGTTCCCAACGCCCGAGGACCTGTTCACGATCGCCGAGTTCGGCGGCTGGGACAAAGTCAACGACGAGTTCTTCGACGACGAAACCGGCTCCGTCGCCGAGATCGAGAAAGAACTCGGCGTCTCCACCAGCGGCTGACATGGAGGCTCACCCGGCAACCCTCCCCCCCTCGACTCCGACCCGGGCAGGCATCCGCCTGCCCGGGCTCGGGGTCGGACTCGGCCGCGGCCTGGTCGTGCTCTACCTGTCGCTGATGGTGATGCTGCCGCTGGCGGCGGTGGTCGACAGCTCACTCTCCAACGGGCTCGGCTCGTTCTGGAACGCGGTCACCGGCGAGCAGTCGCTGGCGGCGCTGAAGCTGACCGTCGTCTGCTCGCTGATCGTGGTCGCGATCAACGCCTTCTTCGGCACGGTGATCGCCTGGGTCCTAGTCCGCGACGAGTTCCCCGGCAAGGGCGCGGTCAACGCCCTGATCGACCTCCCCTTCGCGCTGCCGACGATCGTCGCCGGCCTCACCCTGCTCACCCTCTACGGCTCCGAGAGCCCGATCGGGCTCAACGTCGCCTTCACCCGGGTGGCGATCGTGATGGCGCTCTGCTTCATCACCCTGCCCTTCGTCGTCCGCTCGGTGCAGCCGCTGCTGATGGAGATGGACCGGGAGATGGAGGAGGCGGCGAGCTCGCTCGGCGCCGGCGGCTTCACCACCTTCCGGCGGGTGATCCTCCCCAACCTGCTGCCCGGCATCGTCGCCGGGATCATGCTCGCCTTCGCGCGGGCGCTGGGCGAGTACGGCTCGCTGATCCTGATCTCCGGCAACATCCCCTTCGAGACCGAGGTCTCCTCGGTCTTCATCCGCACCCAGATCGAGACCGGCAACGTCTCCGGCGCCGCGGCGGTCTCGGTGGTGCTGCTGACCCTCTCGGTGCTGATGCTGGTCTTCGTCAGCCTCTTCGCTCGCAAAGGAGTCCGCAAGTGAGCGCCAGGTGGGGCCTGCGCGGCCTCGCCTTCGGCTATCTCGGCCTGCTGCTGCTGGCCCCGGTCGCGATGATCTTCTACAAGACCTTCGAGCACGGCCTCGGGCCGCCGATCGAGGCGATGACCTCGCCCGACGCGGTACACGCGATCAAACTGACGCTGCTGATGGTGGCGGTGGCGGTGCCGCTCAACACCCTCTTCGGGGTCGCCTGCGCGCTGCTCCTCGTCCGCCACCGCTGGCGGGGGAACTGGCTCGTCGACACGACCATCAACCTGCCGTTCGCGATCTCGCCGATCGTCGTCGGCCTGGCGCTGTTCCTGCTCTACGGCAACGACGGCTGGTTCGGGCCGACCCTGGCCGAATGGGGGATCCAGATCCTCTTCTCCTGGCCGGGGATGGTGCTCGCCAGCATCTTCGTCTCGCTGCCGTTCGTGGTCCGCGAGGTGGTGCCGGTGCTGCAGGAGATCGGCACCGAGCAGGAGCAGGCGGCCTCGACCCTCGGCGCCAACGGCTGGCAGACCTTCTGGCGGATCACCCTGCCGGCGATCCGCTGGGGCGTCGCCTACGGCGTCGTCCTCACCACCGCCCGCGTGCTGGGCGAGTTCGGCGCGGTGACGATCGTCTCCGGCTCGATCTCGGGCGAGACCGAGACGATGCCGCTGTTCGTCGCCAAGGCCTTCGAGCAGTTCAACGAGGAAGCGGCCTACGCCGGGGCGATCGTCCTCGCCCTGCTCGCTCTGACGACGCTGCTGCTGATGAGCGTCGGCGGCCGCAAAGCCAAATCTACGAAGGAGGCTCCCTGATGGGAATCGCAGTCGAGGGAGCGTTCAAGCGCTTCGGTGACTTTCAGGCCCTGGACGACGTCTCGATCGAGGTCCCGGACGGCTCGCTGACGGCCCTGCTAGGGCCGAGCGGCAGCGGCAAGTCGACGCTGCTGCGGGCGATCGCCGGGCTCGAGGAGCTCGACGCCGGCCGAGTCGTGATCAACGGCAAGGACGCGACCGCGACCCCGGCCCAGAAGCGCGAGGTCGGCTTCGTCTTCCAGCACTACGCCGCCTTCAAGCACATGACGGTGTTCGGCAACGTCGGCTTCGGTCTGAAGATCCGCAAGTGGGACAAGGCGAAGATCCACGACCGGGTGCACGAGCTGCTGCGCCTGGTCCAGCTCGACGGTCTCGCCGAGCGCTACCCCGACCAGCTCTCCGGCGGCCAGCGGCAGCGGATGGCACTGGCGCGGGCGCTGGCGGTCGAGCCGCAGGTGCTGCTGCTCGACGAGCCGTTCGGGGCGCTCGACGCCAAGGTCCGCAAGGACCTGCGCACCTGGCTGCGCCGCCTCCACGAGGAGATGCACGTGACGACGATCTTCGTCACCCACGACCAGGAGGAGGCGATGGACGTCGCTGGCCAGCTGGTGGTGATGAACCAGGGGCGGGTCGAGCAGACCGGCAGCGCCGACGACCTCTACGAGGACCCCGCCAACGAGTTCGTGATGAGCTTCGTCGGCGAGGTCAACCGGCTCGGCGACGAGTTCGTGCGGCCGCACGACGTGGACGTCGTGCTCGACCCCGGCGAGCACACGCAGGAGGGGATGGTGCAGCGCATCGTCGCCCTCGGCTTCGAGGTCCGGGTCGAGCTGGTGCTCGGCGACGGGACCGAGGTCTGGGCGCAGCTGACCCGCTCCGAGCTGCAGCGACTGGAGCTGCGCGAGGGCCAGATCGCCTACCTGCGGCCGAGCCAGACCAAGAGCTTCAACGGTGCGCCATCGGCAGACGGCCAGGGGGCCTCGACTCCCCCCAGTCGCGACGGCGGCGGCGCCGCGGAGAGATCCGCAGCCGTCTGAAGGGGCGACGGGGCGGGCGCGCTTTGCCGGGTGGCGCCCCGCCCCATCTCGCCACCCTTTTTATTTGCTATTTTTCTTGATCTAGTTGGTAAACAAACTCCTGAAAGGACCTCGATTGAGGTCCGGCGGGGCGGTGAGTTCGCGGTTCTTGTCGCATACCGACCAGAACTGCGAACTCGTCAGGCGATCCGGCGCTCGAAGGTCTTCTCCAGCGAGCGCTCGTCCTCCTTGCCGGCGACCGTCTTGTCGAGGCGGACGATCGCCCGGCGGCCGTCGAGCCTGACCGTTCCCACCTGGTTGTCGAAGTAGGGCCCCTCGACGGTGCGCCAGCCGAGGCCGGGGCGCGGCGCCCCGGCGAGCCGCGCCAGGCCGCTGGCAAAGGCGGACAGCGTCCGCGAGAAGCCAGCCCGCACCACCCTTCTCTCTTTGCCCTCGAGCGGGTTGCGATAGGGAGAGCAGACCGCCTGCACGATGGCGCTCTCGACCCCCGCCTCGGGCCGGAACCCCATCTCCGCCAGGTAGGCATGGTGGACGTCGCCGGAGAGGAGCACGACCGAGGCCGGCGCCTTTCCCCGCTTCCCGGCCCCGACCTCTTCCAGCAGCTCGCGCAGTCGCCGGAACGAGAGCTGGAAGGAGGCCCAATGGTCGAAGTCGACGCCCCGGCGCAGCTTCTCGCTCATCTTCGCCATCGCCCCGCCCCAGGCGCCGTCGCAGAGCCTCTCGTTCCAGGCCTCGAGGTGGTGGAAGCCGGGCGAGAGCAGATAGGGAACCGTGGTCGCGATCAAGAGGTGGTCGAAATCGCCTTCGGTGTGTTCGACGATCCAGTCCCAGACGTCGTCGTCGAACATCGAGCGACGCTCGTCCGTCAGCACCCGGGCGGCGCGCGAGTCCATGAAGATCGCCCGCACGCCGTCGATGTCGCGGCAGAAGCTCCAGCGGGCGCCGGCGGCGGTGCTGTCGATCCCGTGCGCCCACTCGTGCAGAAGCCCGGTCGCGTCCGGGTTGCCCCGGACCTGCGAGTAGACCTCGTTGTCGTCGAGCTCGCGGGGCGAGAGGTTGCCGAGGTGCTGGTAGACCCAGTAGCTCATGATCCCGGCGATCGCCCGCTCGTGCCACCAGTCCTTGGCTTCCATCTCCTCGTGCCAGGAGCGGGAGATGTTCCAGTCGTCGCTCATGTCGTGGTCGTCCCAGACCATCGAGGTGGAGACGGTCGAGAACAACCAGCGGATCAGCTGGTCGCGCCAGGCCTCGTGGTACAGCCAGACGTACTCCTCGTAGTCGATGACCTCTTCGCCCGGCGGCTGCTCGGTGTCGCGTTTGGCGCGGATCTTCTCCCGCGCTTCCGGCGAGCCCTCGTCGACGTAGACCTGGTCGCCGAGCAGGAACAGCAGCTCCGGCCACTCGCTCCGTTCGTCGCGGACCATCTGCCGGGCCAGCACGTGCAGGGCGTCGAGCTCGCGGCCCTCTTCGTGCTCGTCCTTGGAGAGCGTGTAGGGCTCGGCGTGCGGGACCGCCACCCGGCAGGAGCCGAAGCAGACGTCGAGCGGCTTGCCGGGGGCGAAGGTGCGGATCAGGCTCGGCGGCAGCTCGGAATCGGGCTCCGGCCAGCGGCGCTCGCCGTCGAGTGCCACCTCGTACTCGTAGCTTTCGCCGGGCTCGAGACCTTCGATGCGGACCAGCGCGTAGTGGTGGCTGGCGACGCCGAAGGTGCGCTCGCGGCGCCCCAGCACCTCGACCTCGCAGGCGGCGTCGGTCTCGACCCAGACCGTCGCCTCGGTTTCGGAGACGTAGCGCAGCAGTGGACCCAGCACCAGATCGGCCATCCCGCCCCCTCGTACCCGCCCCTCCCACTCCTCACGCCACGCTCCCCGGACGCCGGCCGACCGTATCTGCGAGGCTGGACGAATGAACGGAGAAGGGACCGGCGGCGAGCCGATCACCGCTGAGGGGATCGAGGCGCTGAAAGCCGAGTTGGCGGAGCTGGAAGGGCCGAAACGCCAGGAGATGGCGGCGCGGATCAAGGTCGCGCGCGAAGAGGGCGACCTCAAGGAGAACGCCGAGTACCACACCGCCAAAGAGGACCAGGCGCACCTGGAGACGCGGATCAAGCGCCTGCGGGAACGCCTCCACAAAGCGGTCGTGGTCGAGGTCGACGAGACCGCCAGCACCGACGTCTTCGCCTTCGGCCGCACCGCCGAGGTCCGCGACGAGGGCAGCGGCAAGGTCAACCTATGGACCCTGGTCGGCTCGACCGAGGCGAACCTGACGGAAGGCAGGCTCTCGGCCGAGTCGCCGATCGGGCGCGCCCTGCGCGATGCCGCGGTCGGGGCCACCGTGACGGTCGAGACCCCGCGCGGCGAGAAGCGCTTTCGGGTCGAGAAGCTCGTCTAGACCGGCACGCCGGCGGGCGGCTGCGACCAGGGCGCCGGCTCGGGGCGGCGCTCGTCGTAAACGACGTCGGTGCGGGCGAAGCGATCGGCGAGGCCGCGGCGGCGTTCGCCGAAGACGATCCCGAGGAAGCCGAGCCCGAAGCTGAGCACCGCCAGTCCGAGTCCGAACAGGCGCGCGACCGAGCGCCGCGGCAGCAGCCTGCCCTGGGCGATCTCGATCCCGAGGAAGCGCATGCCCGGCGTCTGCCCGGCCAGCGACCAGAAGGCGATCAGGTAGAGCGAGCCGACGCCGATCCAGACGGCCCCGCCGGCGAGAAGGGCGAGATCGGAGATGCCGTTGCCGTTGCCGCCGAGGGCGGAGACGACCAGCGCCGCCAGCGCCGCCAGCGCCGAGAAGCCGAGGTTGACGATGACGCCGTCGATCGCGAACGCCAGCAGGCGGCTGACGGCGCCGGCGCGGTTGGTCGGCACGACTCGGCGCCGGCGGAAGAAGACACTGCGGACGATCCGCTCGAAGCTGTCGTCGGCGCGGCGGGCGAGCTTGCCGATCGTGCGGCCGATGTCCTCGAGCAGGCCGACGCCCTGGGCGCTGATCGCGGCCCGCACCTCGGGCGCCTCGGCGATCCGCTCGACCAGCTGCTGCGCCTCCTCGGAGGCGAGCAGACGTTTCCAGACCTCGTCGACCAGCTCGCTGTCCATCGCCTCCAGCAGCGCCCGCTTCACCGCGTCGCTCTCCAACGCCCCCTCCACCGCCTCGACGACCACCGGGCCTTCCAGCACCCGGGCAAGGGCGCGCTCGACCGCCTCGCTTTCGACCGCGGCGACGATCGCCTCCTCGGCGACCACCTCGACGGCGCGGTCGACCCCGGTCGCCCTGCCGACGCTGCGGGCCCCGCGAGCGCCGGCGACCAGCAGGCGCGCGGTCAGCGGCAGCGACCCGCTCCCGTTCGACGCGGCGCTGCCGTTGGCGGCCGGTTTGCCGTTCGGGACGGTGTACCCGTGCGGCGGAGTCGAGCCGTTGTCCATACCCGCGCCGAGTATAGGTCCGGGATGGTTCAGGTCAAACCGTCGGCCGAGTCGATCGGGTGCAGCTCGCCTCGCGCCAGCGCTTCCCGCCGCATGTGGGCGATCTCCTGGTACTCGGGGGATTGGACCATCTCGAGGAAGGCGCCGCGGCTCGGGTATTCGACCAGGCTCACCAGGTCCCAGGAGTCGGCCCCCAGCAACACCGTCCCAGGGGCGCCGATGAAGATGATGCGGCCCCCGGCCTGCTTCAGCATCGGCGCCAGCGCCAGCGCATATTCGCCGAAGCGCTCGCGGCCGCCGCCGGGTTTGAACGCCAGCAGGTGCAGCATCGTCAGCGGCGATTCCTCGTCGGCCCGCGCGGAGAGCTCGGCGAAACCCGCGGCGTTCGGCATCTCGACCTTCGGCTCCACCTCGGCCTCCCTTCACCCGCGACCCGGACGGGTCAAAGCTATCCCGCCCCCAGGCGTTCGAGCAAGCGGTCGATCAACTCCGCCTGGGCGGGGATCAGCTTCTCGCGGGCGGCGGCGAGGTCGAACCACTCAGCTCGATCGACCTCCGGAAACGACTGCCGCTTGCCCGAGCGCGGCGGCCACTCGAGCTCGAACTCGTTGCTGGCCAGGGTGGCCGGGTCGAACTCAGCCTCGGCCGCCCAGCAGGCGACCGTCTTGCCGCCCTTTTGGCGCACCTCGCCGAGCTCGATCAGGTCGGCGGCATCGAGGGCCGGCGCCGTCGGCCCCAGCTCCTCGCCGAGCTCGCGCAGGGCGCAGGCGACCGGGTCCTCGGACTCGGCGTATTCGCCCTTCGTCACCGACCAGGCGCCGAGGTCTTTCCTCGCCCAGAAGGGGCCGCCGGGATGGACGAGCAGCACCTCGATCCCGGGCTCCGGCGCGGCGCCGCCGGTACGCCGGAAGAGGAGGATGCCGGCGCTGGTCTTCGCCATCGCCCGCCAGGACTGCTAGCCGTTGCCGCCCTGGCGCAGGCGCGCGGCCTCACGCTCGATCTGGTCCTCGCTGATCGGCTTGCGCAGGAAGACGTCCCAGGCGTTGAGGGCGAGACCGATTCCCCAGCCGGCGATCACAAAACCGGGCCAGAAGAAGCCCGCGCCGGTCAACGCCCAGATCACCAGCAGCAGTCCGTTGACGATGCCGTAGGTGATCGCGTGGTTGACGAAGTCGCGCTTCTTCTTCAGCTCCAGCAGCGCCTGCTTGCGCAGCTCCTGCTCGCCGTTGGGGGAGGCCTCCATTAGCGAACCGTTCTATCAGAGCGGTTGCCGCGCGCCTAACCTCGCCCGGTCCATTGCGGCAGGCCCGGGAACTCGAAGGCGGCGAAGGCGAGAGCGCGGCCCTTGCCCGAGGTGCGGACCGTGTAGATCGCGGTGTCGTAGCCGCGGGCGCCCGGCACCTCGCCGACGAAGGCGATGCTGCGGCCGCTCGGCGAGTAGTCGGGGTCGGGGTATTCGCCGCCGGTCGAGGCGACGGTCCGCAGCCCGCTGCCGTCGGCCCGCGCCACGGCCACCTTGCCGCGGTTGGCGCGGTCGTTGGCCTGTCCGAAGGCGATGCTGCGGCCGTCGGGGCTGAAGACGGGGTTGACGTCCGCGAGCCCGTTTTCGGTGATCCGGACCGGCTCGCCCCCTTCGACGCCGACCGTGTAGAGCTCCGCCCTGCGGCCGGCAGAGGGGTCGCCGCCGCGGCGCGAGAAGACGACCCGGCGGCCGTCCGGCGAGATCGCCGGCATCGCGTCCTGGCCCGGGCCGCGGGTGAGCCGGCGCATGCCGGTGCCGTCGGCGCGGACGAGCCAGACCTTCGAGCCGCGGCCGTATTCGTCGTCGAACCGCCCGGAGAGAGCGAGCAGCCGACCGTTGCCGGAGATGCTCAGTCCGGTGGCGTTGAAGCCCTCGAGGCGCTGG
>DATHUE010000102.1:0-5844 GCA_035462545.1 Solirubrobacterales bacterium | reverse complement strand
CGGGCGACGCGGCTGTGGAGGACGTCCCCGACGATCCAGATCCGCCTGCCCTCCAGGTCGTCGAGGCGACGGCGCAGTGTGTAGACGTCGAGCAGCGCCTGGCTCGGGTGCTCGTGCTTTCCGTCGCCGGCGTTGACGACCGCCGCCTCGGTCCAGCCGGCGACCAGCTGGGCGGCGCCGGCGTAGGGGTGGCGGATCACGATCGCCGCCGGTTCGTAGGCGGAGAGGGTGGCGACGGTGTCCTTCAGCGACTCGCCCTTGTCGACCGAGGAGCCGGCAGCCTTCACCGACACGAGATCGGCGGAGAGCCGCTTCGCCGCCAGCTCGAAACTGGCGCTGGTGCGGGTGCTCGACTCGTAGAAGAGGGTGACGACGGTGCGGCCGCGCAGGGTCGGGACCTTCTTGATGTCGCGGCGACCGACCTCGGCGAAGCTCTCGGCGCGATCGAGGATCGTCTCGATCTGCTCGCGCGAGAGCGGCTCGATCGCCAGCAGGTGCTTCACGCGATCGCCTCCGCCTGGCTCGACTCGGAGATCGTCACCCCGTCGGCGCCGTCGATCTCCTCGAGGCGGACGTTGACCCTCTCCCCATGGGCGGTCGGCAGGTTCTTGCCGACGTAGTCGGGACGAATCGGCAGCTCGCGGTGGCCGCGATCGCAGAGGACGGCGAGCTGGACCCGCCGCGGGCGGCCGTAGTCGAACAGGGCCTCGATCGCGGCCCGCACGGTGCGGCCGGTGAAGAGCACGTCGTCGACGAGGACGACGGTGCGCTCGCTGAGGTCGAAGTCGAGGTGGGAAGCGTGGACGACCGGTTGTGTAGCGGGCGCCTTGGCGCCGACGTCGTCGCGGTAGAAGGAGATGTCGAGGTCGCCGGCCGGCAGCTCGGCTCCCGTCAGCTCGCTGAGGATCGGGTGCAGGCGCTGGGCGAGGACGGCACCGCGAGTATGGATGCCGACGATGGCGAGCTGCGAGGAGTCGGGGTTCTTCTCGGCGATCTCATGGGCGATCCGCTTCAGCGTTCGCCGCAGGTCGTCGTGCCCGAGCACGGTCTTTTCAGCCACTTCCTCACTCCTTCTGGGCCTCACAGGACCCGCTTAAAGGACGAGTGGGAATGTAGCAGCGAGGGCGGCGAGCCGGAGATGGCCTCGCCGTCGCAACTACTGGGGAGGCTCCGTCGAGGCCATCTCCGGCTCGCCTTGCTCCCTGGCTCCATTCGGAATCAGCTTGGGTTCTCCGCGCTCTGGGAAGGGGATCTCGACCTGATCGAAATCGCGTGGTGCGATCGTCCTCTCGAACTCTTTCCTCGCCTCCTCCAGCAGGGTCCCCACGTGGTAGCGGGAGGAGATGTGGACGAGGGCGAGCATCTTCACGTTTGCCTCCTCGGCGACGGAGACGGCCTGACCAACCGTCGAGTGGCCGGTTTCCTTGGCGCGCTGAGCGTCCTCCTCGGAGAAGCTGGCGTCGTGGATCAGGAGCTCGGCGTCGGCGGCGGCCCGAACCGTGGCCGGGCAGGGTGCGGTATCGCCGGTGAGGACGATCGTGCGTCCGGGCCGAGGCTCGCCCAGCACCTGCTCGGGACGAACGGGGCCCTCGCTTCCCTCAACCTCCTCACCGCGCTGCAAGGCGGCGAACTCAGGTCCTTCCGGAACCCCCAGCCGCAAAGCCGCCTCAGCATCGAAGCGGCCCGGCCGCTCCTCCTCGACGATCGCGTAGCCGTAGGCACGGGCGCTGTGGGCGACCTCGAACGGGCGCACCTCGTAGCCGTCGTAGAGGATCGGCTCGTCGGGTTTCAGCTCGATCAGCTCCAGCTCGAAGCAGAGCCGGCCGACGATCCGCTTCAGCCCCTCGAACATCTCCCCCAGCCCCGGCGGCCCGTAGATCGCCAGCGGCAGCTCGCGGTCGAGCAAGTCGTAGGTTTTCAGCAGCCCCGGTAGGCCGAGAACGTGGTCGGCGTGAAAGTGGGTCAGGTAGATCTCGTCGACCTGGACCAGGCCCAGCGAGCGCTGCATCTGCCGCTGCGTCCCCTCGCCGCAGTCGAACAGCAGCCGCTCGCCCCCCCGCGCAACCAGCACGCTCGCGGTCGAGCGCCGCGCCGACGGCACCGAGCCGCCGGTGCCGAGAAAGGTCACCGTCAGGTCCACGGCGGCGAGCCTACGCGAATCTGCCGATCAAGCCACCGCGAGAACCTCGTCCCGCATCAGCTCCCGTAGATCCTCATCGGACCAGCGATCGAACTCGAATTCCGCTGCGAACCGGATTCCTTTTCGCTGGTTGTTAAGCGTGGGAAGCAAACGAAGGCGACCCTCGCTCCCTGGGATTGCGTTGACGGGAACGAGATAGACCGTCTTGCGAGGCGGGAAGTAGACCCCGAAGACATCCGCAAGGCCGTGATAAGGCTGGGGACCTCGTCCGTGGTCGGTCGAACGGGCATTGAAGACCATGCACCCCTTGACTGACCATGCGGTCTTGCATTGGACCCGCAGAAACCCCGGCTCACCCAGATCGACGACCAAATCGTATGGATGACCGCCTCCGAATGGGACAGATACGGAGAAGTCTCGCTCCACAAAAGCGCCAAGCACCATGGCCTCCGTCGCATTGCCGATGGCGGCAGTTCCCATGTATGAAACTTTATGTCTGCCGTCGGACAGAACATATGTTCGTCCAGCGCTTGGACGCGACGACTGACTAAGCTGCACGACGAGCGCCCGTAGCTCAGCTGGATAGAGCGATCGCCTCCGGAGCGATAGGCCACAGGTTCGAATCCTGTCGGGCGCGTGGCTATCGTCGCCGCGATGAAGTCTTCTTCTCGTCGCCCTCTCCTTACGGCCCTGCTCGCCGTCCCCATCGCCGCCTTCGCCTCGCTCGGCGGCTCCGCTCCGGCTGCCGCGGCACCGGCCGCGCCGCAAGTGCGTGACTACGACCTCGGTGTGGTCGAGCTGCCGGACGCGGGGCCGAAGGGGCCGATCCCGGTGCGGCTCTGGGGGGCGATCGCGGTGCCGGCGGGGCCGGGGCCGTTCCCGCTCGTCGTCGTCGCCCACGGCCGCCACGGAGACGACTGTCCGCAGGTGCGGCGCTACGTCTTCCGCTGGCCCTGCTGGGGGCGGGAGCTGCGCAGCGACCTCGGCATGCGCCACCTCGCCGCGGCGCTGGCCCGGCGCGGGGTCGCCGCGGTCGCGCCCGACCTCAACGGCGCCTTCACGATCGGCTGGAACGATCGCAGCGGCGAGCGCCACAGGACGCTGTGGCCGGCGATCGTCGACCGCACCCTGGCGGAGCTGAACGCCGCGGTTGCCGACGGAGGCACCGGCTTCAGACTGCAACTGGCCGGCAGGATCGACTCCGCCGCGCCAGGGCTCCTCGCCCACTCGCTGAGCGGCGCCGACGCCGTCGCCTACGCGGCCGGCCACCCGATTTCCTCGCTGCTGCTGCTCGCCCCCGCCTTCGCCGGCCGGCCGCTGCCCGACGTCGCGACCGCGATCGTCGCCGCCCGCTGCGACTACGACGTTCCCGGCCAGGCCCGTCGCTACTTCGCCGCCGCTCAGCGCCGGTCGCGCAAAGAGCCGGTCTTCTTCGTCCGCCTCGACGGCGCCAGCCACAACTACTTCAACGCCACCCTCTCGCGCCTCGGCCGCGACGACGGCGGGTACCTGCAGGGCAGCCCCGGCTGCCGCCGCGCCGAGCGGCTCCCTGCCGCCCGGCAGCAGGACTGGACCGATCGCCTCGCCGCCGCTTTCTTCGCGACGACGCTGCGCAGCGCGGTGCCCCCGCCGTGGATGAGTCCCGCCGGGCCCTTCCCAAAGCGGATCTACGGCGTCCCGGTCGGCTACGACCGGCTCATCCCTTCGCCGGGCTAACGGCGGGCGAAGGGGTCGATGTAGAGGTCGTCGACCTGCCAGGTGCCCTTGTCGTCCCGCGGCGCGAAGCTGATCGTCGCGGCCCGCTCCGCCTCGCCATCGGTCTCGAGTTCCAGCGGTTTGGTCGGCTCCCAGTCGTCGTCGGCCTTGACGTCGACGTCCTTCGTGCTCACGCCCTCGGGCAGCAGATAGGTGACGGTGACCTCGAGCTTGGAGCTCGTGGACCCGGAGTTGAGAGCCATCAGGCGGAACGACGGAGTGGTCTCGTCGACGCAGACGGGCGGGCTGGTCGCCGAGCCGCCGAAGGGAATGCTCAGCGAGAAGGCGTCGTCGGGGCTGCTGAGGAAGTGGTCCTCGTTGCCGGCGACCACTGCCGCCCCGCCCGCCAGGGACCAGCCGGTGCCGCCCTGCTCGAGCCCACCGTCGGGAGCCAGTTGGTAATAGCCCTCGTCCTTCCAGGCAGCGAAGACCTGCTCGGCGTCGGGATAGGAACACGCTGCCTGCGCGGCGGTCGCTGAGGCCGAGAAGGCCAGCACGGCTCCCACTGCGACGAGCAGCAGGCGCCGGATCGGAAAGCCAACGCGGGAATGGGACAACATCATCTTCGGCAAACCTCCTTGTCGCATGGAAGAAGACTCGGTTTTCACCAAGCTGGCGGCCGAGCCATCTCCCTCCCGGGAGACCTCTTGCTTTGCGTCCCTGCCTCGCGACAGGTTTGCCCTGATTCAGCTGACTTCGAGAACCCTTCGACGCGACCGGAAGGTCCTTGAGCAGGTTCGAACGAACGGCTACTTACTTTTGGCGCCAGGCCGCGATCGTCTGCCGCAGCGTCTCGGCAGCGTCGCAGCGCGGCCGCCAGCCGAGCTCGCGGCGGGCGCGGCCGGTGTCCATCAGCACCGGCCGGCGCACCGCCTCGATCCAGGCCGCCTCCGGCGGCAGGAAGGGCAGCCGGGCGACGGCCGCCGCGGTGACGCTGACGGCGGCACTCGGCACCGGAACGGCGTGCCAGCCGAGCTCGCGAGCGATGACCGAGACGGTGATCTCGCCCGGCCCGGCGAGGTTGTAGATCCCAGTCGGCGCTTCGCCCAGTACCGCGGTCGCCAACGCCGCGGCGACGTCGTCGTGATGCACGAGCTGAAAGGAGACGCCGGGATCGGGCAGGACGGGCTTCAGCCCCGGGATCCGCCCGAGCAGGCCGAGGCCGGGAAGCTTCGCCAGCTGGCCGCGCAGCGGGATCGCCTCGAGCATCGCCGGCGCCCGTGGCCCGGCGACGATGCAGGGCCGGAACACATAGGCGCCGGTCTCCGTGCCGGCCAGGCTTTCGGCCAGCGCCTCCTCCACCTCGGACTTCTGGGCCGAGTAGGGATGGCGCTCGGTCCCCCGCGGCGGCAGGTCCTCGTGCAGGCGGGCCGGAGCGTCCTCGTGGAAGCCGTAGGCGGCAACCGAGGAGGTGTAGACGAGCCGCGCCGCGCCGGCGGACGCCGCTGCTTCGAAGACGTTGCGCGAGCCGATCAGGTTGACCTCGCGACTGTGCCCCTGGTCCGCGACGATCACGAAGGCGAGGTGAGCGACGACGTCGGCCCCATCGACCAGCGCCGCCACGGCGCCACGGTCGAGCACGTCGCCGCGGCGGTACTCGACCTTGGCCCAGCCCTCCTCGGCGGGGTCGAAGGCACGGCGCCCGAGGGCCAGGATCCGCCCGACCGCCGGCTCACGCTCCAAGGCGGCGACGAAGGGACGCCCGACCTCGCCGGTCGCGCCGGTGACGGCTACGGTGAGCATCAGTCCGCCGCGGTTCCGGCCCGCAGCCGCGCCTGCCACTCGTCGCGGTCGAAAGCGGCGGGCTCGGTCTCGGCGAGAAAACGCTCGAGCACCGCGACGAAGCGACCGGGCTCCTCGAGCTGGGGCACGTGACCGACCCCCGACAGAACCTCGAGCCGGCTGTGCGGCAGGGCGAGGTGCGCCTCCTCGCCATGCGCAGCCGGGAT
>DATHUE010000101.1:0-9336 GCA_035462545.1 Solirubrobacterales bacterium | reverse complement strand
CGCCAAGCCTTCGGTCCCCTCGAACGCGCGGCCTTCGGCGTTGAGGAATTCGATGCAGCCGGTATCGATGTTGTAGGTGCCTTTCACGTCAACTGTAGCCGGCACTGTGGCCGGCAGTGGGGAGGTTTCCTGACAGAATTTCGAGTAGTGGTTGGTGAATGTGATGCCGCTGATCTCGATTGCGCTTTCGGCTTCTGTCTCCAGTGTGAGCGACCATTCGGCGCCGATTTCGGTGTTGTTGGTCGCTTGGGTCGCGGTGCAGCCCGGCAGGGTCGTCGGGATGCCGCCTTCGGGCGCTGTGATTTCGAGCACGTCGATCACGCCCTCGCCGTGTTCGGGGCAGTTCCAGAGGAAGCCGTGCACGTGCACTTCCGCAGGGCCGGTGGTGAAGCCGCGCGTCGTCGACAGTTCGCCTGTGCCTGTGAATGTGGTCGGGCTATTCTCGTCGCCGAGCACCACGTCGCCCGGATCTGTGGTCCACCAGGATTCCGCCTGCGCCGCCGGAGCCGCGAAGGCCGCGAAGGCCGCGACTGCACTGAGCAGCAGCAGCATCTTCTTGATCGTCATCGGTACCCTCCTGTGAGTACGTGCCGCCGGGCCGTGGTTGGTTGACTGGGCCCGGCCGGTTCTTTTGCACCGGGGGCCTCGGTGGCGCCGTGCTTGGCTCCGCCGGGGTCCCCAATTCGGTCACAGAGACTCATAACCGATTCGGTGCCGATCGGTCAAGGGTTGTCGGGCCAAAAGGCGGCGGTGGCTTCTCGGCGCCGCCGCCTTTTGGCCCATCGCCCCTGCAAATCGCTGGGTGTCAGGGTCTCGCGTGTGCGGATCGGGGTGGGGGCGCCTTTAGCCGTTGGCTGTGAAGCTGCCGCCTTCCTCATGGATGCAGACGGTGCCGTTTGTGGCGAACACCAGCGTGCCTTCGGTGCCCTCGACCGCGAGGCCTTCGTCGTTTTCGAATTCGATGCAGCCGGTTTCGTTGTTGTAGGTGCCTGTCGCTTCACCCGAGACCGGGACTGTGGCCGGCAGTTTGTAGGTTTCCTGACAGAATTTCGAGTAGTGGTTGGTGAATGTGATGCCGCTGATCTCGATTGCGCTTTCGGCTTCTGTCTCCAGTGTGAGCGACCATTCGGCGCCGATTTCGGTGGTGTTGGTCGCTCCGGTCACGGTGCAGCCCGGCAGGGTCGTCGGGATGCCGCCTTCCGGCACTGTGATTTCGAACACGTCGATCACGCCCTCGCCGTGTTCGGGGCCGTTCCAGAGGAAGCCGTGCAGGTGCACTTCCGCGGGGCCGGTGGTGAAGCCGCGCGTCGAGGACAGTTCGCCCGAGCCTGTGAATGTGGTCGGATTCTCAGGACCCGGAAGCACCTCGCCGCCCGGATCTGTGGTCCACCAGGATTCGCCTTCTTCGACCGGTTCTTCTTCGACCAGCTGAAATGTCCCCCCCGGCGAAGCGGTGGCGCTGCCCCCCGCTTCGGCGGTCCCGACCGCTTCTTCGGCGGCGTTGTAGATCTCCAGGGCGCCGGCGCTGAAGGTCGCCGAGCCGATCGCTTCGGGGTTGTTCACCGAGATTGTCGGGTCGCCTTCGACGCGCAGGGAGGTGATCGGGCATTTTTCGAATTTGTAGTCGAGGACCAGGCCGGCCACGGCGACGTCGGATTCGGTCGCGGTCAGGGTCGCTGTGCCTGTCCGTTCGACGGAGGCGAGGCCGTTTGTGCCGCAGCTGGTTTTGTAGCCGCCGCCGAGGTCGCATTCGGAGGCTTTGGAGACCGTGAAGGATTCGATCTCCCCTTCGGGTTCCTCTTCCTCGACTGTGGCCGAGAAGAGCTGCAGTTTGACCGTCGCCGGGCAGCTGACCGAGCCGCCGGAGCCCGAGAAGGAGAAGGTGCCGGCGAGGGTGAGTTTGCCGTCGCCGGAGAGGTGGGCGTTGGCGTCTGTCCAGCGGGTCTCCACGGTGGCGCCTGTTTTGACCCCGTATGTGGCGGCGGGGGTGGCGCTGAGGGTGCCTTTCAGTTCTCCCGTGCCGGCTTCTTCGCCGGCGGCGTTGTAGAGGGTCTGGGTGCCGCTGAGGGTGGCGGTGGAGATCGCCGTGGCTTTGTCGAGGCTGGCTGTGGCGGACCCTTTGAGGCGGAAGGAGGGGATCAGGCAGCCGGCCATGACGTAGTGGACGTCGATCGCCGAGAGTGTGAGGTCGGCTTCGTCGGCGGCGAGCGCCCAGGTGCCTGTCGGTTCGACTTTGGTCACCCCATGTGTGCCGCAGATCGCGCCCAGCGAGCCGCCGAGGTCGCATTCGGAGGGTTTGGCGACCGCGAAGGAGCTGACGTGGCCCGAGGAGCTCGAGGCTGTGAGGGTGGTTTCGATCGTCACCGGGCAGCTGACGTCGCCGGCGGAGGTGGAGACGGTCAGCGCCCCGGCGAGGACGAGCGAGGCGTTTTCTTTCAGTTCGCCTTTGCCTTTGTGGGTCCAGTTGGCCTGGGCCGAGGCGGCGAGGCCGAGGACCGAGACGAGGGCGAGCAGGGCGGTGAGGGCGGTCTTTTTCGCGGTCATGGCGACATCCGAACCGAAAGGTAAAGATCTGTCAAGCGAAGAGTCCGCAAACCCGCATGTCAACCATGACGCCCCTCCCGATGGGGACCGCGAGGCTCATTCGAGCCGCCTAGCCTCCGCGGTCAGCTCGCGCAGCTCCCCGAGCAGGGCCGAGAGGGTCGTGAAGCGGTCGAGGTTCTGCTGCAGCGACTCGCTCAGCTCGACGGCGGGATCCTCGATCGCTTCGGCCTTCGCCCGCAGCGCGGCCAGGCGGCGCAGCAGGTCGGTGCTGTCCGTCTTCTCGGCCTGCCCCGGGCGGGGGAGGTCCAGCAGGTACTCGGCCTCGACCCCCAGGACGTCCGCGACTGCCCGGACGGCGTCGACGCTGACGGCCCGGAGGCGGCCGTCCTCGCCCTTCCTCGCCTGAGTCCAGAGGCTGATCGTGCCTTTGTCGACCGCGCTTCTCTTCTGCAGGTCGCGCAGGTTGAGGCCGCTCAGCTCGATCGCCCTCTTCAGCCGCTCGGCGAAGAGGGGAGCCCGGACGGACGCCGCTTCGGCGCTGTACGTATCCACCCAGACAGAGTGCCATATTCTGTCCGGACTTATCCGTACAGTCGCTCAACGATGGCGTCCGCAAGCACCCGTACGGCCGAGCTGCATGTCCTGACCGGCGGCGAGGGCGGCGCTCCGAGCGGACCCGAGCTGCTGCGGCTGCGCCCCTCCCCCCGGCTCGAGCGGTTCGTGACGGTCGCCGCGGAAGCCGGGCTCGACGCCGAGGAGGCGGTCAGGCTCGGGCTCGAGCACGCACTCTGCCTCGGGGACGCGGCGCGCTTCGCCGCCGACGCCGAGAGCGGCCGTCAGCTACTGGCGCGGGCGGCCGCCAGGGCACGGCCGGTGCGCGCGATGTCTCCGCCCCAGGCCGCCTACGTGCGGAGGCTGACGGCTGGGCGGCCGGTCGCGCCGGCCGACGTCAGGGACGGCCTCGCCGCAAGGGTGCCCGACCGGATCCTGGCCCGGGTACGCGCTTCCCTGCCGGAGAGCTCCCTGCATGAGGAGATGGTCGCGGAGATGGTCTCCTGGGAGGTCGCGGCGACGCTCTGCTGCCGGACGATGGGGGAATGGGCGCTCCTGCGCCTGCTCGAAGAGGCGCGGGTCGCCTGAGCCGCGCTCAGGCCTCGGCCGCGCTCGCGCCGCCCTGTCCCTCGTCGCCTCGCCTCTCCGCCTCGGCTTCGATCGTCGGCGGGGCCGAGGTCTCCTCCCCGACCCGCGCCCGAACCGCGGCGGCCAGCTCGGCCAGGCGTTCGCAGTAGCGTCGCAGCAGCCGCTCCGAATCGATCGCCACCGGTGTGATCGGCGTACCGTCGTCGAGCTCGGCCTCGGCCTCCCACCTCTCGTCCCGGACTCCGGCATCTCGGAGGTCGGCTGAGCAGTGCGTCCAGGCGTCCTTCGTCACGAAGACGTAATTCGTGTCGGCCTGGCGGTCACAGGCCTTGGCGACCTTGGTGACCCGGTCCATGCAGGGCCCCTGGGTGTTGCCCTTGTTCCCCTCCTCGAGCTCGCCGGCGTCGACGGCCGCGTGGAACTCGCGCTTGATCGCGTCCAGCCCGGTCGAGGCAAGAGCACTGGCCTGGCACTGGACGCAGGCGGCGGCGATCACCGCGGCGTCGCCGACGGCGAACTCGAACCAGAGGTCGTCTCCCTCGCGGTGCTTGCCCTCCCTGCCGCTGAAGGCCCTGCCCCACTGGGCGGCGACGTCGAGGCCGTCGCTCCTCCATTCGCGGTGGGTCTGGGGGTATTTCTCCTCGTGCGCGCGGGAGCCCGCGATGTCGAGCGAGAGCACGGAGGAGTTCCGCTTGTCGGTCGGGGGCCGAGCTATCCGTGCGTCCTGCGCCCCCCTGTAGATGCCGGTGGCGGCGGCGAGGAAGGCCTTGAGGAGCCGCAGCGTGTTACTCAGCTCTCCAGCCGCCCGCTGGATCGCCTTGCGCGGATCGTCGAGGGCAGGCGACGGCTGCGGCGCCTCGTCGTCGAGTGAGGTCAGCTTCCGGCGCACCTCGATCGCCACCTCAGTCGCGAGCGCGGCGAGGTTCTCGGCGTCCCCTGCCCCCGGCTCCCGCCCCAGCTCGACGGAAACGGCATCGAGGCGCGCGACCATCGCCCCCAACGCGGCTATCAGCCTCGAGAGGGCGTCGGGGAGCTGGTAGAGGGTGAGCGGCTTGAGCGGCGCGGCCATCGATTCGAGCGTTCCCCGCTCCAGCTGCAGCGGCGATTCCCACCTTTTCTTCGCCGACTGCTCCCAGGGCTTGCCGAGCAGCTCCAGCTTGTTGCTCGCCTGGGCGCAGTAGCCGTCGACCTCCTCGGCGACCCCGCCGGACGGGGGGTGCGAGGAGCCGCGCTGGATCAACCGCAGCGGTTTCTCCATCGTCTCGATCGCCGCGAGCAGGGAGTGGCGGACATGAGTCAGCCCGAGCCGCCAGTCGGTGCTCATCGCCCAGCCCTTCATCAGCTGGTCGCGCTCCTCCGGGCTGAGGGGGTCGAGCAGCGAGAGGAGGATCTTCACCCTGGCCTCGATGCCCTCGATGCTGCGCCGAAGGTTGAGCGGCAGCGCTCCCTCGTCGTACTCGGCCGTGAAGTGCTCGGAGGGGGTCAGGTGACCCTCGTCGTCCAGGCAGAAATAGCTGCTCGACGACATCCTCTCCTCGAAGCGGATCGGCCGCTCTTCCTTCTGCAACAGGATCTGGGGCACCCCGTCGTTCCCCGCCTCGCCATCCCGACCCCGCGGCGCATCCGGGTCGACCGGCTCGACGCGGGGCTCGACGACGAGGGGAATCGCGTGGCCGCGGAGGACCAACGGCCGCAGGATCGCTACCAACAGGGCGATCTCGCTCGGGGAGATGCTGGCCCGCCCGTCCCTGCAGCGGACGATCAGGTTGTGGCAGAGAAGGGCGATGACCTGTTCGGAGAGCTCGACCCGGGCGTCGCCGATGTCCAGGTAGCTCTCCGGCTCCCCACCGCGCTTGATCTCCGAGACGCGGTACCTGCGCTCGACGCAGAGGCGATCCTCGTGTTCGTCGAAGCCGGTGAACGGCACCAGCACCGTCATCGCCAGGCCGTAGTCGATACAGCGCGAGGCAAGCACCGGGTCGGGATAGTCGAGCTGCTTGACGATCTCAGGGATCGAGTAGCCGATGCGCTCGTAGGGATCATGATCCGGCTTCTCGCGATGCCGGTCGTACATGTCCTGCAGAGCCCCGACTATCTCGTCGGTTGTCTTCACGACGTGCTCGTCCAGGTAGGTGGGCTCGAAGCCGCTCTCCAGCGTCGGCGACTCTGCGGGCTGTCCCTCCTCCTCCTTCGCGATGGCAGCGAGGCCGACCGCGACCTGCGCTGCGACCTGCCGGCCGCAGTGGGGCCCGTAGAGGCGCTCGAAGGACTCTTCCTGCGCCTCGATAGTGGCATCGGGAAAGGCTCGCCAGAGTGCTCTGGAGAAGCCGCGAATCGACTCGAACTCGGCGCCGGTCGACAGCGCCCGAAACAGGGTTTTCGCGTTGAGGGTTTTCGCCTCTTCGATCAACACCGTGGCGGGTCCGTCCTCGCCAAGCCCCAGCTTCTCGAGCTGATTCCTCGCCTCCGAGATCGGTACCAAGTCGACGATCCTCGCCGGCGGCAGCTCCAGCGCCGGGAACTTGACGGGGATCGCGTAGAAGCAGTTGTTGGCAAGGTCCGGGAAGAACCGGATCTTGTCGATCTCGTGGCGCTGCCCCTCCCCCGCGGACCCGCGCGGCGCGAACCGGGGAAAGTGAAGCGTCATGCCGAGAACTTCGTCTCGGTTGTGTGCGGAACTGTCGACGGTGAGATGGCCATAGCCGGATAGAAGGCGCTGGAGCTCCCCCCAGATGCCAGCGATCCGAAACGGCAGGCGGATCTCGAAGATGTGGTGGTCGACCTCAGGGGGGAGGCCCTGAGCGGCTACGAGCTCGGTCAGCTGCCATACGTACTCGGCGTAGGTCTTCTCTCCCACGGTGAGATAGCAGTCGACATCGTCATGCTCGTGGGCACCGTCGCCGATACAGGCGACCGCCTGCACGTCGGTGGCGCCGTAGTTACGGGCGCGCTGCTTGTGGTGTGTGAGGTTGGCTCCGGTTCGGACGGCGTCGTCGACCACCAGCAGCCGCAGGTCCCCCAGGGTGTCCGGGTCCATGTAGGCGAGCGCGGTTCCATAGAGGACCGGCACCGTGATCGGCGAGCCGAGCTCGTCGCCGGCATACCGCAGCACTGCCTCGAGGACCCGCGCGCCTTTCGTCTCGGCGGGCACCAGATAGTCGGGGCGGCGCCTGTCGACCTCTTCCATCAGCCAGTGCGCGAAGCCCGGAAGGATGTTCCGCTCGAATGCGGTTCGACCATTCCCGCGTCTGGCGTGATCGAGGGCTGGAGGTACAAGGGTGGCCGGCACAGGAAACGGAAAGGTATCTCCTCCCCCAGGGGACCCAGGGACCTATCCCTGCATCTAGCGAGGTTTATTCAAGAGACCACCATGTTTCTGTGCAGCGTGGCCAGGGTGAGGATTACGAGCACCAGATGCGCACCGTTCGCCTGGCCCAGCTCGTACTGGTCGATCATCCTTACACCGGTAGCTACTCCCCGAACAAACCCACATGCAGGCCGTGCACCAGGTCGACCGCCAGCTGGGGGCTGGTGCCGCCGAAGCGGAGGGCGTCGAGGTGGCCCTCGATCACGGCATCCATCCAGGTGACGGGGGCGCCGAGGGCCCAGGTCGGACCACCGGAGTTGAGGTCGGACTCGCAACGGATCAGCTGGCCGGCGCGTACCTCGACTACGACGCCGGCGAGGGAATGGCGACCGTTGGAGGAACTCTCGCCTTCAGCCGGGACGGTCAGGGCGCAGACGCCTTCGGCGGTCTCGGGCAGCGGCGCGATCGGCAGGGCCAGCAGGAAGGCGGCCTCGATCTCGACCGGGGTAATCGGCGCGCTGTCGGCTTTCATGTGGCGGCGCTCGCAGCGGCCTGCCGCGCAGAGGGGAGCCACCGAGTGGCGCAGCCAGTCGGTGGCTCCGAAGGGCTGACCGCGACCGTTGGCCGGGGATGGCTCGACCTGACGGGTCGAGCGCATTCGCGAGAGCCGCCTCTCGAGCGATGGGTAGCTCATCTCTGGGATCAGGCGATCGAGCTCGGTGAGCGAAGCCGGCTCTTCTGCCAAAGCCCTGACCATCGTCGAGCTCCAGCCGCCGGCCAGGGCCTTGATCGCCGCCTTGGCGGCGTCGGAGTCGATCGGGATCGGGCCCTGCGGCCCCCGGGCGAGCCAGCGCTCGACGACGTCAGTGACGAAGAGCGTCTCGCGACCGGCGCCGGTGAGGCCATTGGCCACACCGAGCGGCATGCGGCTGACCTCGACCCGTTCGAGCAGGCCCAGCTCGCGCAGGGAGACGATCGCGGCACGGAGCGTCGTCTGCGCCGGCCAAGCGGTCCGCTCATGCAGATCGGCGAGGCGCAGCGGACCGTTGGCGAGGGCGCGGAGGATGCGTGAGTTCAGCGGATTGGCGAGAAGCTCGAGGATGCGCGCGCCAGCGCGCGGCTCGTCTTGGGTATCGGCGCCTCCTCGCATGCCGAGTGGGTCCCGCTCCTCTCCTGGCGATCGAGTGGGTGGCTCTCTCCATCGAACATCTTAACCAAACGCTCGGTGCTTTTTGAAAGGTTAGGAACCCTTATGTTTATGCTCGCACGCCCTGGCGCCGCTCATCGCGCGCCGGGGGCTCGGGCTCCAGCCGCACCGGGGCGGCGGAGAGGGCCTGGACGCGGAGGTCGCTCCAGGTGAGGCCCTCGCGGACGAGGGCGGGAAGGCCGAGGGCGACCGCGGTGGCGATCTCGACGGCCTGGAGGATGACGCCGTAGGCGAGGGCGTCGGCGGTGCCGATGTCGAAGCCGGTGTGGAGGACGCTGATCACCGCCAGCTGGAAGACGCCGATGTTGGAGGGCGTCGCCGGGACGACGGCGGTGACGTTGACGGCGAACAGGACCGCGGCGGCGGCGCCGATGCCGGCGCGGTCGTCGAGGCCGAGGGCGGCGAACAGCGCCCAGCAGGCGGCGAGCTGGATCGCCCAGGCGGAGAGCTGCGCGGCCGCGGCGGCGATGCCGAGGCGGGGCAGGCGGAAGACCTTCAACCCCGCCCGCACCTGGACCAGGGCGCCGTGCAGGGCGGCGCCGAGGCGGGCGACGCGGCCGTTGCCGGCGCTGCCCTTGCGCATCAGCACCGGGGCGACGATCACCACGACCAGGAGGATCAGCGGCAGCAGGCTGAAGGCGAAGATCTTCTGGGTGCCGCTGTGGAAGAGCGGCGTGCTGGAGACGATGATCACCCCGAGCAGGACCAGGGCGACGATGTTCAGCATCGTCTGCGAGACCAGGGTCCCGAGCAGGACCGGGAAGGTTTCCCGCATCCGGCCGGTGCGGCGGGCGAGCGACATCGCCCTCGCCGGCTCCCCGAGGCGCGCCGGCAGGGTGGCGGACATCAGCACCCCGATCATCGTCGCCGAGGTGACGTCGCGGCGCCGGACCGGCCGGCCGGGCAGGGCGGCGCGCACGATCCAGAACCAGGAGGCGGCGCGGAAGAAGAGCGAGAGGCCCATCAGGGCGCAGGCGATCAGGACCCAGGTGAGGTCCGAGCCGGCGATGCTCCGCACGACGTTGTCGACGCCGATCTTCTGGGCGGCGAGGGCGGTGAGGCCGACGCCGAGGGCGCCGGCCGCGCCGAGGGCGAGGCGGCGGACGAAGCGGCGGCGGCCGCCCCCCGCCTGGGCGGG
>DATHUE010000100.1:0-6059 GCA_035462545.1 Solirubrobacterales bacterium | reverse complement strand
GCTGCAGGTTCGGCAGGTCGGCCTCGGCGAGGATCGCCAGCCCCTGCTCGGAGTTGGTGCCGTCGAGGCGGACCACGAGCGGGACCTTCAGGTCGAGCTGCGAGGAGGCCTCGACGATTCCCTTGGCGATCTCGTCGCAGCGCGTGATGCCGCCGAAGATGTTGAAGAGGATCGCCGTGACCTTCTCGTCCGAGGTGATCACGGTGAGCGCGTCGACGATCGCCTCCGCCTTCGAGCCGCCGCCGGCGTCGAGGAAGTTGGCGGGGGCGCCGCCGGCCTGGGCGACGACGTCGAGCGTCGACATGCAGAGGCCGGCGCCGTTGGCGAGGATGCCGACGTTGCCGTCGAGCTTGACGTAGGTGAGGCCCTTCTCGCGCGCCATCGCCTCCTGCGGATCTTCGTCGTCGACGAACTCCTCTTCGGCGAGCTCCTGGTGGCGGAAGGTGGCGTTGCCGTCGATCGTCACCTTCGCGTCGAGCGCGACGACCTCGCGGCCGGCGGTGACGATCAGCGGGTTGACCTCGATCAGGGTCGCGTCCTCCGAGCGCGCCACCTCGGCCAGCTTCGAGAGCACCTCGGCGGCCTGGTCGAGCACGTCCTCGGCGAGGCCGGCATCGGCGACGATCGGCCGCGCCGCGGCGGCGTCGAACGGACGGGAGGGATCGATGTGGCGCTTGACCAGCGCCTCGGGGCTCTCGGCCGCGACCTGCTCGATGTCCATCCCGCCCTGGCTGGAGACCATCGCCAGCAGCTTCTTCTCGCCGCGGTCGAGGATCACCGAGGCGTAGTACTCGGCGGCGATGTCGGAGCCGCCCTCGACCCAGACGCGGTGGACCTTGAACGGGCCCTCGCCGTGCGGGCCGACGATGTCCATGCCGATGATCGCCTCGGCGTGGGCGCGGGCCTCCTCGGCGCCGGCGGCGATCTTGATCCCGCCGGCCTTGCCGCGGCCGCCGATCAGCACCTGGGCCTTGATCGCGCAGGGGTAGCCGATCCGCTCGGCGGCGGCGACGGCCTCCTCGACGGTCGCGGCGACCTCGCCGCTGGGCACGGAGATGCCGTGCTTGGCGAACAGCTGCTTGCCCTGATACTCGAGAAGGTCCATGTCTTAGGGCGCCCGCAGGCGCGGCCGGGCACCCTACCCGAGACAGGGGGCGGCGCGCCGAGACGGTGGCGAATGGCATAATGCCGCGCCCCGCATGCCCCTCCCCAGTCTAAAAAACGTCAAATGGGTGACCACCGACTGCTACGGCACCCTGATCGATTGGGAGAAGGGCATCGTCGACGCCTGCAAGAAAGAGGCGGCGAAAGACGGCTTCTCCTTCGACGAAGGGCCCTTCCTGGCGCGTTTCATGGAGGTCCAGGCGGAGATCATGGCCGGCTCCTACGAGCTCTACGCCGAGGTGCTGCGCCGCACGATCGTCAAGGTCGCCGGCGAGCTCGGCTGGGAGGTGGAGCCCTCGCGGGCCCAGTTCCTGCCCAACAGCGTCGCCTACTGGATGCCGTTCCGCGAGGCCAACGCGGCGATGGACCGGCTCGGCAAGAAGTACGAGGTCGGGATCATCACCAACACCGACGACAAACTGCTGGGGATCTCGCGCCGCCACCTGCGGACCGAACTCGACCTCGTCGTCACCGCCCAGCAGGTGCGCAGCTACAAGCCCGACCCCGTCCACTTCAAAGAGTGCGCGCGGCGGATCGGCGGCAAGAAAGGCTGGCTGCACATCGGCTGCAACTACGCGACCGACGTGGCGCCGCTGCTGAAAATGAACGTCCCGGTGATCTGGGTCAACCGCCACGGCGAGAAGCTGGAAGGGCGCAAAGCCCCCGGCGCGACCGTCAAAAACTTCCGCGAAGCAGCGAAAAAGCTCGGCGCGTCCTAAGCGTTTTCTAGCGTTCGGGGCGCAACTCCGGTGAGCCCCGCCGGTTTCGGCCCTAGCCATGGATAGCTCGACGCCACAGCCGAATCGTTCCCCTGCCCTGCTCGCGGCGCGGCTCGCCTTCGCCGCCTGCGTGCTGGCCTTGGCGGCCGCGCTCGCGCTCGCGGTCAGCCCTGCGGGCGAAGCGGCGGTCCCAGAGGCCGAAGAAGGCGCGATGGGCTTCGCGGCCACGGGGCAGCGGCCGAACATCGTCGTGATCCAGACCGACGACCAGACCCTCGACCAGCTCTACGCGACCTACACCCCGCCCGGCAGCGGGCCAATCCCGGTGATGCCCCACACGCTGGAACTGATCGCCGCCAAAGGGGTCACCTTCAACCGCTACTACGTGCCCTACCCGCTCTGCTGCCCGTCCCGGGTCAGTCTCCTGACCGGGCGCTACAACCACAACAACAACGTCCGCGGCAACGTCCAGCCCAACGGCGGCTTCAACGGCTTCATGACCCGGGCGGCCTCCAGTCACAACGTCGCCACCTGGCTGCAGGCGGCCGGCTACCGGACGGTCCACGTCGGCAAGTTCCTCAACGGCTACGGCGACCCGCCCGACGGCGAAGGCAAACCGCACCCCAGCGGCAACATCGTCCCGCCCGGCTGGAACGCCTGGCACACCACCCTGAACGCCGACACCCTCCACTATTTCTACGGCTACCAGCTCAACAACAACGGCGCGATCGAGGGGCCCTACGGCGACTCCGGCAGCTGGGAGACGCGCCTCTACGGCGAAAAGGACGACTTCGGCTGCCCGTTCGCGCCGCTGAACGGGAAACCGTGCACGTACGAGACCGACGCGCTGACCCGGATCGCGACCGAAGAGATGCTGGGGACGCCCCCGGAAACGCCCTTCTACGTGCAGCTCGACTACACCGCCCCGCACGGCGACTTCCGCCGCCCGGCCGGCCCCGAGCCGGCGCCTCGCCACTACGACACCTACCCCGGCGCCGCCTATCCGCACAGCCGCTCGCAGGGATTCAACGAGGGCAACGTCAACGACAAGCCGCGCTTCATCCGCGAAGCGCCCTACCTGGCGCCGAACGAAGTCCACACCTACCGCGTCTACTACCAGAAGATGCTGGAGTCGCTGCGCTCGATCGACGACGGGGTCAAACAGGTGGTCGACACGCTCGGCTACATGGGCAAGCTGCGCAACACCTACATCCTGTTCGTCTCCGACAACGGCTTCTTCTTCGGCGAGCACCGCCTCACCGGCGGCAAGTTCCTCGCCTACGAGCCGGCCACCCACCTGCCATTCCTGATGCGCGGGCCGGGCATCAAGCCGGAATCGTCGACCGGCGAGCTGGTCGCCAACATCGACATCGCCCCGACCCTGCTGCAGCTGGCCGGCGCCACCGCCGACAAGAGCATCGACGGCCGCTCGCTGGTGCCCTACATGCTGGACACCACCCTGCGGACCCGGCGGCCGATCCTCTTCGAGTCCTTCGTCGAGACCAACGACGTCGAGGCCAACGGCGCCGAACCGGTCGCCCGCGTCAGCCGAGTCCGGGCCCGCCCGAGCGGCGACGGCGCCAGCGCCTCGGTCGTCGCGCCGCCCAAGGACTACGTCGGGATCCGCCTCGGCCCCTACAAGTACATCGAGTGGCCGAGCGGCGAGAAAGAGCTCTACGACATCAACAAGGACCCCTACGAGCTCAACAACAAAGTCCGCGACGGCAACTACTTCCCGATCCGCGACTTCCTCCACAAGGAACTGGTGCGGCTGGCCGAATGCGTCGGCAAACGCTGCCACGAGCCCGCCCCGAAACTGCCGCTGACCAAGAAGCAGCAGCGCGAGATCGAACGGCAGGAACGGAAGGAACAGCGGGAAGAGGAACGGGAACAGCGGCAGAAAGAACGGGAAGAACGGGAACAGAAAAAAGGGCAGGGGAAATAGGGCCCTGCCTGAGGGTGGTGTCAGGGGGAGCCGGTAGGCCCCTCCCCAGACACAACTCGCTAATGGCTCGTTGTTGAGTGTCTGGGGAAGGGCCTACCGGCTCCCTACCAACACGCACCGCAGGGACGGCCTATTTGCCGGCCGTGTTTTCAGCTACGGATCGCGCTCTGGTCGTAGCCACCGGTCCGAACCCGCCGTTCCGGTTCCGTCCCGAGTAGCTAAGTCCCACGGCAGCGGGCGGGGAAAGTTGCCGTTGCACCCTCTCGGAGGGCGCGGCGGTTGGCTCGCCCAGCTACCGGGCGGCGATCGAGTGGTTCGGCAACGTGTGGCAGGGTGCCGTGAGGCCCTGCCCCAGACACACAACAACGAGCCATAAGCGAGTTGTGTCTGGGGCAGGGCCTCACGGCTCCCCCAAAACGGCAACCCCGAGCTATTCGATCGTCGCCAGGACGTCGCCGGCGCCGACCGCCGCGCCCTCGGTGACGTTGAGAGCGGTGACTTTGCCCGCCCGGTGCGCCGTGATCTCGTTCTCCATCTTCATCGCCTCGATCACACAGATCAGGTCGCCCTCGGCCACCTCGGCGCCCTGCTCGACGTTGACCTTGAAGACGGTCCCCTGCAGCGGCGAGGGCAGGTCGGCGCTGTTGGCGCTGGCGCCGCCGCCGGACTTGCGCTCGCGCTTCTGCGGCTTCTTGCCGCCGGCCGCCGGTGCGGCGCCGCCGGCAACCGCCTCGCCGATCACCTTGACGTCGAAGAGCTTGCCGCCGACCTCGACCTTGTAGTCGCGGGCGAGGAGGTCCTTCTCCTCGGAGGAGGCCGGCGCCGGCGCGCTTTCGGGCGCCGTCGACTTCAGCCAGTCCTTGTCCTCCATCAGGTCGCGGCAGGTCTCGCCCTGCGCCCACTGCTCAGTGGCGAGGATCGCTTCGTGGAAGGGGATCAGGGTGGTGAGGCCGCCGGAGTCGTATTCGGAGAGCGCCCGCAGCATCCGCCGGGTCGCCTTCTCGCGGTCGACGTCCCAGACGATCAGCTTGGCCACCATCGGGTCGTACATCGGCGTCACCTCGGAGCCGCCCTGCACCCCGGAGTCGACGCGGACGCCCGGGCCGGAGGGCTCGCGGTAGGAGTCGCCGATCGGACCCGGCGCCGGGGCGAACTTCTTGTGCGCCGCCTCGGCGTTGATCCGGCACTCGATCGACCAGCCGTTCAGCTCGACCTCGTCCTGGGCGATCGAGAGCGGCTCGCCGGCGGCGACCAGGATCTGCTCGCGGACGATGTCGATCCCGGTCACCATCTCGGTCACGCAGTGCTCCACCTGGACGCGGGTGTTCATCTCGAGGAAGAAGTACTCGTCGCCGACCTGCATGCCCTCGATCGTGCCGGCGCCGCGGTAGCCGACCGCGGCGCCCGCGTCGGTGGCGATCTTGCCGATCCGCTCGCGCATCTCCTCGTCGACGTGCGGGCCGGGGGCCTCCTCGATCACCTTCTGGTGGCGGCGCTGGATCGAGCAGTCGCGCTCGCCGAGGTGGATCACGTTGCCGTGAGAGTCGGCGAGGACCTGGACCTCGACGTGGCGCGGGTCCTCGAGGTAGCGCTCGACGTAGACGCGGTCGTCGGAAAAGAACTTCTCGCCTTCGCGGGCCGAACCCTCGAACGCCTCCTCGAGCTCGTCCGGGGTCATCGCCACGCGGAAGCCCTTGCCGCCGCCGCCGCCGGCCGCCTTGCAGGCGACCGGGTAGCCGGCTTCGTCGGCCTGGCGCCTGGCGTCCTCGACGTCCTTGGCGACCTCGGTCGAGCCGGGGACGATCGGCACGCCGGCCTTCTCCATGATCTCGCGTGCCTGCGTCTTCGAGCCCATCGCTTCGATCGCCTCCGGTGGCGGGCCGATCCAGGTGATGCCGGCCTCGGCGCAGGCGCGGGCCATCTCGGCGTTCTCGGCGAGGAAGCCGTAGCCGGGGTGAATCCCTTCGGCGCCGGCCTGCTTCGCGGTCTCGATGATCTTGGCGATGTTCAGGTAGCTCTCGGCCGGGATCGCGGGACCGATCAGGAAGGCCTCGTCGGCGGCGCGCACGTGGGGGGCGTCGCGGTCGATCTCCGAGTAGACCGCGACTGAGGTGATGCCCATCTCGCGCAGGGTGCGGGCGACGCGGATCGCGATCTCGCCGCGGTTGGCGATTAGAACCTTGCTGAACATGGGCGCGGCAGTTTATTTATGGCGGCGGGGGGGAGTCGGG
>DATHUE010000099.1:0-3789 GCA_035462545.1 Solirubrobacterales bacterium | reverse complement strand
TCGGCCCAGCCGACCCCGGCACAGCAGACCGAGATCCGCAGCCCGCCACCGGCCTCCGCCGCCCGGCCGACGGCCGCCGCGACCGCGGCGCCGTCGGTGACGTCGGTCTGGACGAAGCTCGAATCGCCGCCGAGCTCGCCGGCCAGCGCCTCGCCCCTGTCGGAGTTGACGTCGGCGATCGTCACCGTCGCCCCGCCCGCCGCCAGCGCTCGCGCCGTCGCCTCGCCGAGCCCGGAGGCCCCGCCCGCGACCAGCGCCGATGTCCCCTCGATCCGCATCGCGGGGGAGCCTATCTCCACCGACCGGTGATCCGACCCCTATAGGGTTTTCGCATCGCCACCGAGGTGACCTCACTCTCCAAGGAAGCGATCGCGGAACGCCTCGCGGAGGCGCGGAGCCGGACCCTGGACCTGATCGAGCCGCTGGGCGACGAGCAGCTCAACCGGGTCTACTCGCCGCTGCTCAGCCCGCTGGCCTGGGACCTCGGCCACATCGCCAACTTCGAGGAGCTCTGGCTGGTGCAGACGATCGGCGGCCGCGAGCCCCTGCACGGCGACCTCGGGCGCCTCTACGACGCGATCGAGAACCCGCGCAAGACCCGCGGCGAGCTGCCGATCCTGCGCGATGCCGAGCTGCGCTCCTACATGGCCGACGTCCGTGAGCGGGCGCTGGAGGTGCTGGGCGAAGTCGAGATCGGTCCCGACGCGGAGGACCCCCTGCTGCGCGACGGCTTCGTCTACGAGATGCTGCTCGCCCACGAGCTGCAGCACCACGAGACGATGCTGCAGCTGCTGCAGTTGGTCGACGGCTACGAGCCGGTGCGGGCCGAGTTCGAACCCGGCGGCGAGCCGCTCCCGGGCGAGCCGGAGACGGTTCGCATCGAGGCCGGCGAGCACGCGATCGGCGCCCCGCCGCGAGGCTTCGCCTACGACAACGAGCGCCCCCGCCACACGGTCGGGCTGGCCCCGTTCGAGATCGACCGCACCCCGGTGACGAACGCCGCCTACGCCGAGTTCCTCGCCGCCACCGGAGCCGAGCCGCCGCAGTACTGGGAGCGCGACGGCGAGCGCTGGGTCTCGACCGGTCGCGGCGCCCGGGTTCCGGTCGAGCCCGGCCAGGCCGTGATTCACGTCTCCTGGCACGAGGCCGACGCCTTCGCCCGCTGGGCCGGTAAGCGGCTGCCGAGTGAGTTCGAGTGGGAGGCGGCCCGGCCCCAGCTGGACGGCGTCGGCCGTGCCTGGGAGTGGACCGACTCCGACTTCCTCGCCTATCCCGGCTTCGAGGCCTTTCCCTACCCGGAGTACTCGCAGGTCTTCTTCGGCGACGAGTACCGCGTGCTGCGCGGCGGCTCCTGGGCCACGCATCCCGATGTCGTCCGTCCGAGCTTCCGCAACTGGGACCTGCCGCAGCGGCGACAGATCTTCGCCGGGGTCCGCTGCGCACGGGACGCGGACTGATCCAGGGGCCGACGGCGAGCGCAAGGGACCGGTAAGAGATGGGTTCGACGATCGAGATCGAGGTTCACCTCGACGCCGACGCGGCGGCGACGATGCGGCGCGACGTGCGCCGCGGCCTGCTGGCGACGCCGAAGGAGCTCTCGCCCAAGTACTTCTACGACGAGCGCGGCTCGCAGCTGTTCGAGCGGATCACCGAGCTGGCCGAGTACTACCCGACGCGCGCCGAGCGCGAGATCCTCGCCGGCCGCTCGCGCGAGATCCTCACCGCAGCCGGCGCGCCCACTGCCCTGGTCGAGCTCGGCTCCGGCTCGGCGGCGAAGACCCGCCACCTGCTGAGCGCGATGAAGGGGCTGGGCTGCCTCGATACCTATGTCCCCGTCGACATCTCCGAGGAGATCACCCACTCCACGGCCGCCTGCCTGGTCGAGGAGTACCCGGGGCTCGCGGTGCAGGGGCTGGTCTGCGACTTCGAGCGCGACCTCGAGCGCGTGCCCGGCGATCTGGGGCCGCGCCTGATCGCCTTCCTCGGTGGCACCGTCGGCAATCTCTATCCCGACCAGCGCCAGGAATTTCTCACCCGGCTGCGGGCGCTGATGGGTCCCGGCGACTGCCTCCTGCTCGGCACTGACCTCACCAAGGAGACGGGGCGGCTGGAGCTTGCCTACGACGACCCCGCCGGGGTGACCGCCGAGTTCAACAAGAACGTGCTCACAGTGCTGAACCGCGAGCTCGGCGCCGACTTCGCGCCGGACCTCTTCGCCCACATCGCCCGCTACGACGCCGAGGCGGCCTGGATGGACATCGGCCTGCGTTCGCTGGCGGCACAGCAGGTGCGCCTCGAGGGCCTCGGCCTGGATGTCGAGTTCGCCGCGGGGGAGGAGATGCGGACCGAGATCTCGGCCAAGTTCACCCGCGAGCGGCTGGAGGAGATCTACGTCGATGCGGGCCTGGAGCTGCGCGGCTGGTTCACCGACGCCGCCGGCGACTACGCGCTCTCGCTGGCCTCGCCCTCGGCCTGAGGAGAGATCGCCGGCACCTGCTGGGTGATGCAGTGGACGTTGCCGCCGCCGAGCAGGATCTCGCGCGCCGGCACCCCGACCACCGAGCGGCCCGGGAAGCACTCGGCGAGGATCGCAGCCGCCTCGTCGTCGTAGCGCTCGTCGAGCAGCGGCATCACCACCCGTCCGCTGGCGAGGTAGAAGTGGACGTAGGAAGCGGCGAGCCGGTCGCCGGGCCGGCGCGGCTGGGTGCCGGGCGCCGGCTCGACGCCGGCGGCCTCCTCGGCGGCGATCGTCAGCGGTCCGGGGGAGGGGAGACGGACGACCTCGAAGGGTCGGCCGCGGCTGTCGGCCGCGGCCTGCAGCCGCGCCAGCGCTTCGGCCGAGATCTCGTGCTGGGGATCGGACTCGTCCTCGGCCCAGGTCAACAGCACCACCCCGGGCCTGGCAAAGCAGGCGAGGTTGTCGACGTGGCCGTCGGTCTCGTCGGCGAAGACGCCGCGGCCGAGCCAGATGACCTGCTCGGCGCCGAGGTAGTCGCGCAAATGCAACTCGATCTGGTCCCGCGACAGCCCGGGATTGCGGTTGCGGTTGAGCAGGCATTGCTCGGTGGTCAGCACCGTGCCCTCGCCGTCGACGTGGATGGCGCCGCCCTCGAGCACCAGCGGCGCTCGATAGCGCTCGGCGCCCTCGTGCTCGAGCACCCGAGCGGCGACCCGGTCGTCCTGCTCCCAGGAGGCGTAGAGACCGCCCTCGCGCCCGCCCCAGGCGTTGAACTGCCAGTCGACGCCGCGCCGGCCACCGCAGCCGTCGACCACGAAGGTGGGCCCGATGTCCCGCATCCAGGCGTCGTCGCTGGGCAGCTCGACCACCCGCACCGAGTCCGGCAGCGATGCTCGGCAGCGCTCGTAGCCTGCGGCGGAGACCGCCATCGTCACCGGCTCGGAGGCGGCGATCGCGGCGGCCACGACGGCGAACGCCTCCTGCGCCGGCCCCGCGCCGTCGCGCCAGTTGTCGCGACGCTCGGGCCAGGCCATCCAGCAGCCGGTGTGCGGCGCGAACTCGGCCGGCATCCGGTAGCCGTCGGCGGCCGGGGTGGAATCGAGCGGGCGGCCCATGTACTCAAGCTACTCTCGTCAGATGGAGGAGCCGCGCCTGATTCTCGCCACCGAGCCGCCGCCCTCGCCGGCGCGGACGCGGCCGCCGCAGCGGCCGCCGCTGAGGATCGCCGCCGTCCAGCAACGCTGGCACCCGGACCCCGCCGAGCACGAGGAGGCGCTGGCCGCCGGGGTCAGGATCGCGGCTGGCGCAGGAGCGCGGCTGGTCTGCCTGCA
>DATHUE010000098.1:0-9389 GCA_035462545.1 Solirubrobacterales bacterium | reverse complement strand
GCTCTCGACGTAGTCGGGGAGGCCGTCGGCATCGCCGTCGGCGAGGTTTGGCGCGTCGAGGCCCTTGGCCACCCAGTGGACGCAGAAGTGCTGGCTGCAGGCCGGCGAGCGCGGGGCCTCCGGGACCGTGTAGGCGTTGCGGTTGGGGTCGTTGTCGTCGGTAGGCCGCTGGCGCTCTTCGCTCGGCCGCGACTGCGGCGCGATGAACGGATGCTGCGAAGAGGTGACGCTGGGTACGCCCGGGGCGACCCCGACGGGCATCGCGGCGCCGGCGATACTCGGGGCGACGGCGAGCAGCAGCGCCACCGCGGAGGCGAGAACGAGGTGGCGGCGACTGCGCATCGGCGGCAGCCTACCTGCCGCCACGGCCCGGAACGACGGCGCCGGTAGCGATACTTCGGCGGTGACAGGAGCCACCGCATGCGCATAGCCCTCGCCCAGATCAACCCCACCGTCGGCGACATCGACGGCAACGCCGCCAAGATCGCCGAGTGGATCGGCCACGCCAGCGCCGCCGGCGCCGAGCTGACGATCTTCCCCGAGCTCTGCCTGCCTGGCTACCCGGCGGAGGACCTCTACCTGAAGCGCCACTTCGTCGCCGCCAACCGGCGCGCGATCGAGGAGCTGGCCCGCGGGGTCGACGCCACCACCGCCCTCGTCGGCTTCGCCGAGCCGGTGACCGGCGATGGTGACGGCCGCCGCGCCCACAACTCGATCGCCGTCCTCGCGGAAGGCGCCGTGCAGACGATCTATCGCAAGAACCGGCTGCCCAACTACGCCGTCTTCGACGAGCAGCGCCACTTCGTCCCCGGCACCGAGCCGCTGACGGTCGAGGTCGGCGGTGCGCGGGTCGGGCTGACGATCTGCGAGGACGTCTGGCAGCCGGGGCCGCCGGCGCAGGTCGAGGCGGAGCAGGGGGCGCGGCTGATCGCCAACCCGTCGGGCTCGCCCTACCACCGCGGCAAGGGCCGCGAGCGGGAAGCGCTGCTCGCCGAGCGGTCGCGGGCCTACGGGGTCTCCTTCGCCTTCTGCAACCTGGTCGGCGGCCAGGACGAGATCGTCTTCGACGGCCAGAGCTTCGTCACCGGGCCCGGCGGCGAGATCCTCGCCCGCGCCGCCCAGTTCGAGGAGGAGCTGCTGGTCTGCGAGCTGCCGGCGGCCGAGCCGGCCCGGCTGGCCGAGCCGCTTGCCGATCTCGACGAGGTCTACGCGGCGCTGCAGCTGGGGCTGCGCGACTACGTCGCCAAGAACGGCTTCCGTCACGTCGGGCTCGGCCTCTCGGGCGGAATCGACTCCGCCCTGGTGGCGATGCTCGCGGCCGACGCGGTCGGGCCCGAGCGGGTCAGCTGTGTGGTGATGCCCTCTCCTCACTCCAGCGAGGAAACCCAGGAGGACGCCAGAACTATCGCTCGCAGCCTCGGCACCGAGCTGATCGAGATCGAGATCGGCGAGACGATGGCCGACTACGAGCGAGCGCTGGGGCCGACTTTCGGAAGCTCCGAGCCCGACCTCGCGGCCGAGAACATCCAGGCCCGGATCCGCGGCAACCTGATGATGGCGCTCTCCAACCGCCACGGCTGGCTGGTCCTGACGACCGGCAACAAGAGCGAGATGTCGGTCGGCTACGCGACCCTCTACGGCGACATGGCGGGCGGCTTCGCCGTGATCAAGGACGTACCGAAGACGCTCGTCTACCAGCTGGTCGAACGTCGCAACCAGCGGGCCGGGCGCGAGCTGGTGCCCGCCTCGGTGATCGAGCGGCCGCCGTCGGCCGAGCTGCGACCCGACCAGCTCGACAGCGACTCCCTCCCCCCTTACGACCTCCTCGATCGCATCCTCGAGGCCTACGTCGAGCGCGACCAGGGCCGTGAGGAGATGATCGCCGCCGGGATGCCCGGCGAGGTCGTCGACGAGGTCGTGCGGCTGGTCGACCGCTCCGAGTACAAGCGCCGCCAGGCGGCTCCCGGGATCCGCATCACCCCGAAGGCGTTCGGCAAGGACCGGCGACTGCCGATCACCAATCGGTATCGAGAGGGTTAAGGGCCTTTGGGGATCGGCCGGACGGCGATCGTCATCTGAGCCAAGGCACAGAGCCTGCCCGCGTCGTCGCGGACCTCGGCCTCCCAGACCCAGGTCGTGCGGCCGCGGTGGCGGGCCCGGGCGGTGACCTCGGCCCCGCCCTCGGTCACCGGGCGGATGAAGCTGACGCCGATCGACTGGCCCATCGCCATCATCCCGTCGCCGAGCACGGCCAGCGCGGTGGCGCGCGAGCAGATGCTCTCGACCAGGGTCGAGAGCACCCCGCCGTGCAGCAGCCCAACCGGCTGGCGCAGCTCGTCGCGCAGCTCGACCCGGACCCGAGCGTGGTCCGGGTCGTCGTCGAGCCACTCGGTGCCGACCAGCTCGTCGAAGTGGGAGAGCAGTCCCCTGGGGTCCGCGGCCATCGCCCGGGACCCTACCCGGGGCGCCGCTGCCATAGGCTTCGCCCTGGTGGGGCTGAGCGGAGACCAGAAGGCGTTGCTGCGGCTGCTGGCGCAGCGCGAGCAGGGCTACGACGACATCGCGGCGCTGATGGGACTCAGCGTCGAGGAGGTGCGCGCCCGGGTCAAGGACGCCCTCGACGCGGTCGAACGCGAAGGCGGCGAGACGCCGCCCCCTCCGGTCGAGAAGAAAGAGGCGCCGAAGAAGCCTGCGCCCAAGACCGAACCTCCGAAGCCGTCGAAGCCGGCGCCCGCAGCGAAACCGCCGCGCGGCGGCTCCACCCTGCCCAAAGAGCGCCGAGTCATGGCGATCGCCGGCGGCCTGGCCGCGGTCGTCCTCGTCATCGTCCTGCTTGCGACCGGCGTGATCGGCGGCGATTCCGGCGATTCCTCGGACGCGGGCTCGGGTGGCGGCGAGGAGACGTCGCAGACGACCTCCTCGGAGCTGCGCTCGACCGAAGAAGCGCTGAGCGACTCGAACCTCACCGGTGCCGTCCTGCGGCCAGTCGACGGCGGCGATGCCAGCGGCGCCGCCCTGTTCGGCAAAACGAAAAAACAGATCCTCCTCCAGGTCGAAGCGAGCGGGCTCGAGCCTTCGCCGCAGGGCTCCTCCTACGCGATCTGGCTCTACAAGTCACCGGAGCTGGCGCTGCGCGTCGGCGCCGTCGAGCTCGGCGAGGACGAAGAGGGCATCCGGGTGCAGCTGCCGCTGCCCGAAGAAGCGCTGGGAACCGTCGCCGCCGGCCTCTTCGATCAGATCAGCGTCTCCCTCACCGACAACGCCGAGTACAAAGCCGCGGTGGCGAAAGCGAAACGCGGCCAGGACTTTCCGTCTTACACCGGCACCGAGGTCCTGCGCGGCCCGATCCAGGGCCCGATCGCCAACGTCGCCGCCGAAGCGCAGCAGCAGCGCGGCAAAGGCTACTAGCCCGGCAGCAGCTTCTGCGGGTTCATGATCCCGCTGGGATCGAGCCTCTCCTTCGCGGCGCGCAGCAGTTCGATTCCCGTCTCCCCCACCTCGGCCTCCATGTAGGGAGCGTGGTCGCGGCCGACCGCATGGTGGTGGGTGATCGTGCCGCCGGCGGCGACGATCGCCTCCGAGGCGGCGGTTTTGACCGTCCGCCACTGCTCGACCTCCGCGCCGCGGCGGGCGCGGGCGACGAAGGTGAAGTAGAGCGAGGCGCCGTCGGCGTAGGCGTGCGAGAGGTGACAGAAGACGATGCCCGGCGTGCTCTGACCGCCAAGTGCGGTGCGAATCGCGTCGCCGACGCCTCGATAGAGCTCGCCGAGGCGCGACCAGGTCTGTGAGGTCTCGAGCGTCTCGACCATCGCTCCCATCGCCATCAGCGTGTCGCGCTGGTAAGGGCCGCGGTAACGGCCGTGCTCCCAGCCCGCGCCGGCCTTCTGGCCGAGGTAGGCCGCGCCGCCGGCGCGCAGCGCCCGCACGGTCAGGGCGCGGCGGCGGGCCGTCGACTCCCGGTCGCCCTCGTAGCCGACCACCATCAGCGCCCCGCCGCGGCGCCGGCGCAGGCCGAGGTAGCCGTCGACGAGCCGTCCGGCGGTCCCGCGCGGGCCGGAGAGCGAGAGGAAGACCTCGGTCTCCTCCTCGTCGGAGACGCGGATGATCTCCGGCAGGCCAGGGCCCTGGGCGAGGCCGCGGACGATCTCCGTCCCCGCCTCGAAGCTCTCCGCCATCCAGACCTCGTAGCGGCGCACGGACGGGGCGGGTCGCACGCGCACGGTGACGTCGGGGATCACGCCGAGCGCCCCCTCGGAGCCGATCACCAGCTCGCGCAGGGCGGGGCCGGCCGCGGTGTGGGGCGTTTCCAGAGTGCGCAGGTCGCCGGCCGGCGCCAGCAGCCGCACCGAGCTGACCAGCGCGTCGAAGCGGCCGTAGCCGCTCGAGGCCTGCCCGGCCGAACGGGTCGCGGCGAAGCCGCCGATCGTGGCGTACTCGAAAGACTGCGGGAAATGACCGAGGGTCAGGCCCTGGCGGTCGAGCGCCGCCTCCGCCTCCGGCCCGCGCAGGCCGGCGCCGAGCGTCGCGGTCAGCGAGCGGCGGTCCACCTCGACCGCGCCGAAACGGCGCAGGTCGAGGCTGATCAAGCGCTGATGGGTGCCGCGCAGCGGCTCGACCCCGCCGACGACGCTGGTTCCGCCCCCGAACGGCACCACCGCGATCCCTTCGGCGGCGCAGACGTCCAGCAGCCGCCGCAGGGCCGCCGCGTCGGCCGGCAGGACGACGGCGTCCGGAGCGTCCTCGAGGCGGGCGGTGCGCAGCCGTGCCAGGTCGGCGTAGCCGCAGCCGTGGGCGTGGCGCAGGCGGTCCTCGTCGCCGCCGAACACGGCGTCCTCGCCGACCGCCTCGCGGATCGCGGCGGGCAGTGGCTGGGCCGGCGGCAGCGGGAAGTCCTCGAGGGCCGCGGCCAGCGGCCACGGCTGCAGATCCCCGACCCGTTCGCGCAGGACCGCCTGTGCCTCCGCGTCGAGCTCCACCTCGACCGCGGGGTCGCCCCACCCCCACCACTTCGAGTCGCGGCGCGGGTTCACCGACCGCTCCTGGGCGACTTGTGCGCACATATTGCCCCGAAGTCGCCCAGCCTCACGTCAGCGCCTCCTCGATCCCGTCGAGGGCCTCCTCGAGAACCTCGCCCTGGCCGCGGCGCATCAGCGGCGAGCCGAGCCGCGACATTCCCCGCAGGGTCTGGGTCGCGGTCAGCGCCACCTCGGTCCCCTCGCCCACCGCCCGCAGCCCGATCTCGACTCCGGAGGCCTGCAGGTGCTTGGCGAACGGCGTTCCCTCGAGCTGCTGCTCCCAGACGTAGCGCTCGTTCTCGGCGGCGCTGACGCAGCGGAAGTCGGCGCGGATGCCGCGCCCCTCGCTCGTCTCCAGCACCAGCGTCCACTGGCTGCGGCGGCCGCTGCCGCGCTGATCGACGTTCTCGACCCGGCTCCCCCGCGGCCACCAGCGCGGCAGGCTGTAGGGATCGGCGACGAGCTTCCAGACAGCGTCTACAGGCGCCGCGATCGTGCGGGTACGGGTGACGCGGGCCATCGGCTCGGCAGATGACTAGTCGCCCGCGAGGCGACGCAGGTCCCTGACCAGCAATAGGTGCTTGAGGTGGCTGACCGTCGCCGCCAGGCTTTCCAGGCTCTGCAGGGCCTCTTTGCGGCGCTCGGGGTTGCGCGAGCGCAGCGAGGGGCCGAGCAGCGCTTCCAGCAGGTTCGCCTCACGATCGGCGGAGGAGCGGAAGACGCGCAGGTTGCGAGCGCCGACGCCGACCCGCGAGAGTTCGTTGGCCGCCCGCACGATCTCGCGGTCGGTCTCGTCGTAGACGACCTTGCCCTCGCGTTTCTCCGGCTGCACGATCCCGTAGTTCTCGAGCTCGGCGACCAGCTCCTCGCGGGCGCCGGTCTCCTCCAGGACTTCCTCGAGGCTGAGGAAGGAGCGGGCGGTGTCGACCAGGATCGCCCGCCGCACCGCTCCCGGCGCCGGCCGCTTCTCGGCGCCGTTGCCGCCGAGGTCGATGCTGCCGCCGCCGGCCAGCTCCTGGCGGATCACCCGCAGCGGCAGGAACTCGTCGCGCTGCAGGCGCAGGATCGTCCGCAGCCGCTCGACGTCGGCCTGGCTGTAGAGGCGGTAGCCGCCCGAGGTACGGCGCGGGTTGAGCAGCTTCTGGTCCTCGAGGTAGCGGATCTTCGAGATCGAGACGTCGTCGAACTCGTTCTGGAGGATCTTGCAGACGGCGCCGATCGTCAGCGCCTTGCGCGGCCTGCTGGCGGCGTCGGCGGCGCGGCGCGCGGGCTGTTCGGAGACCGGCACCTCAGCGCTCCAGGTAGCTGAGCTTGTACTTTCCGACCTGGATCTCGTCGCCGTCGGCGAGCCGGTGCGACTCGATCCGGCGACGGTTGACGTAGGTGCCGTTGAGCGAGCCGAGGTCGTCGATGTAGAGGCCGTCGCGCCGCCGCACCAGCAGCGCGTGGTTGCGGGAGACGGTGACGTCGTCGAGGAAGACCCCGGCGTCGGGACTGCGGCCGATGCTGACGCGGTCCTCGTCGACGCTGAAGCTCTCGCCGGCGCGACCGCCGCCGGCGCGGATCACCAGTGCCGCCCCCGCCTCCTCGACGACCTCGTCGATGTCGACCGGCTGCATGTCGCCGGTCTCGCCGACCTTGTAGGTCATCGTCGTCGGGTCCTCGCCCGACTTCGACGAATCCTCCGCCTCGGCCGGCCCACCGAGGTAAGCGCCGCACTTCTGGCAGTAGTTCGCCCCCTCGGGGTTGACGAACCCGCACTCGGGACAGTGGACGGCCATCGTCGCTCCGGGCCGGCTCAGGCGGCCGGCTCGTCCTCCGGGGCCTTGGCCTTGCCGGCGAGGATCTGCGTCAGCTGCTCGACGTCGTCGCCGGAGATGATCGCCTCGCCACCCTCGCGCTTCTGCCGCAGCCGGTTGACCAGCTCCGCACGGAGGATGTCGATCTTGCCGTGCAGGACGCGGCGCTTGTAGGAGATCTCGTTCTCCTCCTGCGTCAGCTTCTCGATCAGCTCCTTCAGCTCCTCGTCGCTGAGAGAGCCCAGATCCGGAAAGGTGTCCTCCATCTCGCTCCTTATGTCCTACACGGGAGGCGTTGCGGCCTCCGGTTTGCGCGAGAACCGATTATAGGTCGCCCGCTCCAAGGTTCAACTGCAGGTTGAAGGTTTCTCCCTCCCGGGCGTCAGCTTGCACTCGTCTTCGCTGCGCGCACGGCGCGCAGACCGGTGCGGGCGTAGAGCACGGTGGCAAGGATCGCCATCGCCGTGCCCCAGATCACCAGCGCCGTCGCCACCCAGCCCGGAGCGAAGAGCGCCAGCCAGATCCCCCCCATGATCGGGAAGACCGAGATCCGCCCCGGCCAGTTGACTTCGATGTCGATGCCGTGGCGAAGCCCGTGCTGAGCCAGGGCCAGCATCGCCAGCTCCCGCAGCGCCAGCAGCAGGAGCAGCCAGCGCGGCAGCAGCTCGAAGCTCCAGCAGACGACGGCGCCGGCGAGGATCGTCAGCCGGTCGACGAGCGGGTCGAGCAACGCCCCCATGCGGCTGTACTGGCCGGTGACGCGGGCGAGGAAGCCGTCGAGGTAGTCGCCGGCCGCGATCGCCCAGAAGACCATCGCCGCCAGGAAGGAGGTGCCGTCCTCGGTCCGGTAGGCGAGATAGAGGAAGACCGGCAGCGCCGCCAGGCGGACGTAGCCGACCAGGTTGGGGATCGTCCAGGGGTTGAGAGGCTCCCCCTGGCGCGTCGAGCGGGGTTTGGCGCCGGTGCGGTCGAGGCCGAAGAGGCGGCGCAGGCGGCCGCGGCCGAAGGGCGCCGCGTCGGTCATCGCTCCCCTGCCGGCGGGGGGATCGAACCCGCCCCGCGCCTCAGTAGGCCCTGGCGAAGATCGCTTCGACCGTCGCCGGCTTGCCGGTCAGCACGCAGGTGGCACCGCTCGGCAGCTGCTGGTCGAACGGGATGCAGCGGACCGAGACCTTGAGCTCCTCGAACACCGCCGCGGACTCCGGCGCCTCGCTCCAGGGCGCCCGCACGAAGCCGCCGCTGCCGGGGTCGCCGTCGTCGCCTTCGAACCATCGCCGGAAATCATCCAGGTTGTCGACGTCGCGTGCGGTGCGCGCCTCCAACCGCGCTGCCGCGGCACGCAGATAGCCGGACTGGATCTCCTCCAGCAGCACCGGCACCCGGGCGGCGATCTCGGCGCGTGGCACCGATTCGCCCTTCGGCTCCCCAGCGTCGCGCCGCCGGACCATCACCGCCTCCTGCTCGATATCGCGCGGCCCGACTTCGAGGACCAGGGGCACCCCTTTGCGGACCCACTCCCAGCGCTTCGCCGGGCCCTCGCGGTCGCGCAGGTCAGCCATCACCCGCACCTCTTCGCCGCCGAAGCTCTGGCCGGCGATCTCCGCCGCCAGCTCCGCCGCGTAAGCGCGAACCGCCTCGGCCGAGTCGCCGCGCAGGATCGGCACGACGACAACCTGCTGCGGAGCGACCCGCGGCGGCAGTCGCAGCCCGTCGTCGTCGGAGTGCGACATCACCAGGGCGCCGAGCAGACGGGTCGAGACCCCCCAGGAGGACGTGTGGACCAGCTTGCGGCTGCCGTCGCGGTCGAGGAAGCCGATCTCGGCCGCTTCCGCGAAGCCCTGGCCGAGGTAGTGCGTCGTGCCGGCCTGCAGGGCCTTGCCGTCCTGCATCATCGCCTCGATCGAGAGGCTGCTGACGGCGCCCGGAAAGCGCTCTTCCGCCGGCTTCTCGCCGGTCAGGACGGGGATCGCCAGGAAGTCCTCGGCGAAGTCGCGGTAGACCTCGAGCATCCGCTCGGTCTCCTCGCGCGCCTCCTGCTCGGTTGCGTGCGCGGTGTGGCCCTCCTGCCAGAGGAACTCCGTGGTCCGCAGCAGCACTCGCGGCCGCAACTCCCAGCGGACCACGTTGGCCCACTGGTTGATCATCAGCGGCAGGTCGCGGTAGGAGTCGATCCATTTCGCGAAGGACTTGCCGATCACCGTCTCCGAGGTGGGCCTGACGATCAGCGGCTCGGCCAGCTCTCCCTGCGGCTTCAGCTTGCCCGGCGAGGCGGGGTCGGCCTCGAGCCGGTGATGGGTGACGACCGCCATCTCCTTGGCGAACCCCTCGACGTGCTCGGCCTCCTCCTCGAAGTAGCTGAGCGGGATGAAGAGCGGGAAGTAGGCGTTCTGGGCGCCGGTCAGCTTGATCTGGCGGTCGAGCTCGCGCTGCATCAGCTCCCAGGTCGCGTAGCCCCAAGGGCGGATCACCATGCAGCCCCGCACGTGGGCCAGTTCGGCGACCTCGGCCTCCTTCACGACCGCCTGGAACCAGGCCGGAAAGTCCTCCGCGCGGGATGGGGAGATCGCGTTCTTCT
>DATHUE010000097.1:0-10571 GCA_035462545.1 Solirubrobacterales bacterium | reverse complement strand
CGCCGGTCGGGGCCGAACAGCGGCAGTGGATCGCCGCAGATCTCGACTAGGCGTGAGACCGTGCGCGGACCGATCTGCTCCTTCAATTGGCGCAGGCCATGGTCGGCATCCTGGTCGACGTCACTGTCGGAGTTGCTGGTGACCAGCATCGGCCGCTGGTTCTCGTAGCGCTCGTTGATCACGGCGTAGAGCTGCTCGACAACCCAGTCCGTGCGTCGCTCGGAACCCAGATCGTCGATGTAGAGCAGATCGACGGAGGTGACTTCTCGAAAAAAGGTTTCATAGGCCCTGTTGCTTTCGGCTTCCTGGTAGGTCTGCCGGATCCGGGTCAGCAATTTCGGAGCGAAATAGATGCCCACCGTTTTGCCAGCTGCGAGCGCTTGCTTGGCGACCAGCATCGCGAGAGTCGTCTTGCCGGTGCCGGTAGTGCCCATCAGCCAAATACCCCGGCCGGCGGCGAGGTTCGTGTCGAGGTTCTCAACGTAGTCTCGCGTGGCCTGGACGACATGGCGAGCGGTCATATCCCTTGCCATGTCGCTAACCGGAGGCCTGTCGTAAGAGACCCCCCGGAAGCGCGACGGAAGGGTCGACAGGACCCCTCTGCTGCGCCCTCGCTTGAGCCGCTGTTCGCGGCACTCGCAGGGACGGGCGACGTCTTCGGGGCCGAGGATCCAGCCGGAGCCGTCGCAGACGCCGACCGGACAGGCCTGTTCGCTGAACGGCTCGGAGCGGGCGATGGCGGGCATCAGAATTCAGGCCCCGCGGCCTCGGTGTCGGCGAACGGCGGCGGCCCTTCGCTGCCGCCCTGCTCCACGGCCGAGGAGTCGTGGTGGGCCTGGTCGGCGAACTTCGGATAGCGGTCGAGGAAGACCAGCTTCCTGGTCCCGATCGGGCCGTTCCTGTGCTTGGCGATGATCAGGTCGGCGAGCCCGTCCGGTTCGTCGTCGGGATCGCGGTAGTAGTCCTCGCGGTAGAGGAAGGCGACGAGGTCTGCGTCCTGCTCGATCTGCCCCGACTCGCGCAGGTCGGAGAGCTGCGGTTTCGGCGGCGTCCGCTGCTCGGGGGCGCGCGAGAGCTGGGAGATGGCCAGCACCGGCACCTCCAGCTCGCGGGCGAGGATCTTCAAGCCACGGCTCATCTGGCCCACCTGCTCGACCCGGTTGGCCCGCGGGTCGTCGGAGCGCATCAGCTGCATGTAGTCGACGATGACCATCCCCAGCCCGCCCTGGTCCTGGGTCTGGGCGTGCAGCCGCCGTGCCTTCGCCCGCAGATCGAGGATGCCGAGGTCGGAGGAGTCGTCGAACCACAGCGGCGCCTCCTCGAGCTCGTTGCAGGCCCGCACCACTTTCGGCCAGTCGCGCTGGGAGACCTGCCCCTTGCGCAGCTTGTCGCCGGAGATCCGCGCCCGGCAGGCGATGAAGCGCTGGGCCAGCTCGACCTCCGACATCTCGAGCGAGAAGAAGGCGACCGGCCTCTTCTTCTTCACCGAGACGTTTTCGGCGATGTTGGCGACAAGTGCCGACTTGCCCATCGCCGGCCGTGCCGCCACGATCACCAGGTTGCCGGGCTGGAAGCCGCCGGTGACGGCGTCGATGTCGCGGAAGCCGGAGGGAGTTCCGGTCAGTTCGATCTCGCCGGTCGAGAGCTTCTCCAGCCGGTCGACCTCGTCGTGGAGGATCTCCGAGAGCATCCGGAAATCACCCGCCTGCTCTTTGTGGGCGACGTCGAACAGCAGCTTCTCCGCCCGCTCGGAAAGTTCCCGCGGTTCGCCAGCGCGGTCGTTGACCCAGCCCTGGATCTCCTGACCGGCGCCGAGCAGGCGCCGCAGCAGCGAGTTCTGCTGAACGATCTCGGCGTAGTGCTTGGCGTTGCCGGCAGCCGGCACCTTCGCCGCCAGCTCCGAGACGTAGTGCTTGCCGCCCGCTTCGTCGATCTGGTTGCGCTGGGTCAGGGACTCGCTGACGGAGAGCTCGTCGACCGGCTTCGAGGTCGCGTACAGATCGTGGATCGCGGTGAAGATCAGCCGGTGGCGCTCGAGGTAGAAGTCCGCCGCGTTCAGCTTCACCTCGTCGATCACCCGCGTCAGCGTCGCCTCGGCGACCAGCATCGCTCCCAGCACCGATTCCTCGGCCTCGATGTTCTGGGGCGGGACGTGGGTGGCGGCAGGTTGCGGCATCTGGATCTAGCGGACCGCTACTTCAGGCCTGGGCGGAGTCGCTGAGCACGGCGCTAGTCAATCGCAGTGGACGCTCCGAGGAAAGTGGTTTGCCTGCATCGTCCGCTAGATAAAGCTCGATGCCCTCCCGCAGCGAATCCAGTAGCTCGTCCAGCGAGTCGCCGGAGGCGAAGCAACCAGGCAGATCCGGTACTTCGGCCCAGTAGGAGCCTTCCTCCAAGCGCACATTGACAGCTAGCTCCATGCTCTGAGTCATCTTAGACCCGCCTGTCTGAGGATCGCCTTGGTCAGGCCGCGCGAGTAGTCCCGACCCTTGTGCTGCGGCAGGGTGATCGGTCGCTGGCCTTGTCTAACCATCTTGACTTGATGTCTGCCGCCAGTCGTCTGGCTCCAGCCATGCTCCTTGAGGAGTCGGACCGCCTTTTTCTGGCTCAAAGGAACCACGTGGCGAGACTGCCTTAGAAATCCGCACGTATGGCGCGCACAGAGTCAGAATTCTGTGCCGAATTTGAGCCGGGACTAAGACAAGAACGAGAGCTGGTGCCCGTGGTCGACCGGCGGTGGGATCAGGCCCTCTTCCTCCTGGCGCCGCTCGCCGCGGCGCAGCATGCGGAGGGTGAGGATGGCGATGCTGAGGATCGCGGTGGCGCCGAGCGAGAGCTGGACGCTGAGCAGGCCTTCCCGGGTCCAGTAGACGTCGCGCAGGTCGAGCAGCAGCGCCGCCTCGTCGAAGGTGAGCCCCATTCCCGCCCCCATCGGCACTGCCAGCCGCTGCTCGAGCGAATCGTCATCGGTCAGCAGGGCGGCGGTGCCGGCGCTGAAAGCGAGCAGGATGCCCGGCACGAAGTGGTGGATGTGGCGGCCGCCGATGCTGACGTTGCGGAACGGGCCCCAGTTGTCGCGGATGCCCCAGGTCGAGAGCCGGACCAGGGCGAAGGAACCGAGGAAGCCGGCCAGCAGGTTGAAGAGCACGGTTTCGCTGCGCGGCGTCGCGCTGTAGCCGCTGACCGCGACGCCAACGGTGTCGACCGCCGCCGCCGGAGCGGCTTCCAGCAAGGGTTCGTGGTCGGTTTGCGCCCCGGCCCGCCGCCGCAGCAGCCGTCCGAACTGCTCGGTCAGGACGGCGCCGGATCCGGCCAGCGCCACCACCGCCAACCCGACCGTTGCCCGCTCCGAACGGGCCCAGCCGAGCCGCACCCGAGACCCGCCTACTTCTCCTCGGCGATGATCGTCTTCACCGCGGCGCTGCCGCCGTCGGCCAGTTCGATCTCGACCATGAAGGTGCCGACTTCGCGCAGCGGCTGCTCGAGTTTGATTTTGCGGCGGTCGATCTTCACGTTGCGGGCGTCCTCGATCGCGTCGGCGATCTCCTTCACCCCGACCGAGCCGAACAGCTTGCCGTCCTCGCCGGCGCGCTGGTGGATCGTCAGCACCGTCTTCGAGAGCAGGCTGGAGGCCTCCGCTTCGCGCTTGGCCCGCAGTTCCTCGGCCCGTTCGGCCGCCTCGCGTCGCCGCTGTGCTTCCTCCAGCGCTCCCGGGGTTGCCGGCTGGGCCAGCTTGCGCGGGATCAGGTAATTGCGCAGGTAGCCGGGGGAGACGTCGATCGGGTCGCCGTGCTCGCCCAGTCCCTCGACGTCCTTGAGCAGGATCGCCTGTGCCATCAACGCTCTCCGACGTACGGCAGCAGGGCGATTTCGCGCGCCCGCTTCACCGCCACCGAGAGCTGTCGCTGATGGGCGCGGGAAAGACCGGTGACGCGCCGCCCGCGGGTCTTCCCCTTGTCGGAGAGGAAACGCCGCAGCAGGTTGAGGTCCTTGTAGTCGACCGCCTCGGAATTGATCCGCGTGTACTTGCGCGGCCGGGCGCGATCGGGCGCACGACGGCCACCGCGCCGCGGGGTGGAGGTGGATGACTCTCTAGCTCGTGCCATTCGGAGGCGGGATGGTACACATCCCACCTCCGAATCGGCTTCAGGGCTCGACTAGAAGGGAATGTCGTCGTCGGCGCCGCCGCCTCCACCGCCACCGGCGGGGGCGCCTGCGAAGTCGGAGGTGTCGGTGGGCGTGTCGCTGCGAGGCGGGGTGAAGCCGCCGCCGCCGTTGCCTTCGCCGCCGGAGCCGTCACGGGAGCCGAGGAACTGCACGGTGTTGGCGACGATCTGCACCGCCTGCCGTTTGCCGCCGCCCTCTTTCGCCTCCCACTCGCGCCAGTCGAGCCGGCCTTCGACCGCCACCGGGCGGCCCTTGGAGAGATAGGTGGCGCAGTTCTCGCCCTGCGCGCCCCAGACGACGACGTCGAAGAAGTTCGGCTTGTCGACCCAGTTGTCGCCTTCCTTGCGGCGGCTGTTGACGGCGACGCGGAGTTCGCACACCGCCGTGCCGCCGCCGGTATGCCGCAGCTCAGGATCCTTGGTCAGGTTCCCGGTGATGACCACCACGTTCACGTTCGAAGCTGCCACAGCTCTCAACTCCTCTGATTTCGCTTATCCGGACCCCAGTCTAAGAGGGGCACCGGCGCGATCCGCCCCCCTCGCGGCGGGCATTCCCCGCAAACAGCGGTAGCTTCTTCGCTACTCGTCGGAGTCGCCGTCGGCCTCGTCGCGGGCGCCGTGGGCGGCGCGCTCGCGGGGGCCGGGCGTAGTGCCGGAGGTCGGCGGGACGATCACCGGGGCGTCGGGATCGACTTTGAAGATGCGGAAGCGCAGCACGCCGTCGGCGATCTTCAGGTTGTGGTCGAGCGAGTCGAGCAGATCGGTCGGGGCCTCGAAGCGGAACCAGCGGTAGTCGGCCTCGGTCCGGCGATTGATCTCGTACGCCATCTTGCGCAGGCCCCAGTCGTTCTCGTGCTTGAGCTCGCCGCTGGCCTCGATCTGGCCACGGGCCTCCTGCGCCAGGCCGTCGCGGGCCGGGGCGTCGAGTTGGGGGTCCAGCATCAGGACCAGCTCATATTCGCGTGGGGCTGCCAAAACGGCGAGGGACTATAGCGGCGCCCGCCTTCAGTGCGGCGCGAACTCGGTCGATCCGTCGTCTGGCGGGCCAGGAGGAGGTGCCGGAGGGGGCAGCGGTGGGGGGTCTGGGGGAGGGGTCGCTGTCACTTCGGGCTCGGGCTCGGGCTCGGGCTCGGGCGCTGGGGCTGGCGACGGCGGCGCCGCTTCGGGCGCGGGCGTAGTTGGCGCAGGTACCGGCTTGGAGCGCTGCTCCCGCTTCGCGGACTTCGGCGGCCGCGGCTCGACGCGAAGCCTCGGCAGATCTCGTTCGCGATCTGGCGCCTCGGGGACCACCCGTGGCAACCCGACGTCCGCCGGCAGCGCCGCCGGCTCGGGTGCTCGCATCAACTCCGGCGCGGCCCGCAGGGCCACCGCCGCTGCCACGAGCGCAAGCCCGCCCTTGGCCGCTGCTTGCCACCGGACCCTGAGGTGCATGCGCACCTAAGCTCCGGAGCCGGAAAACTCTCCCCCTCAGGCGGACGATTGCTCGGCGCGCAGCTGCTCGATGTCGGCCAGCTGCTCGTCGACCCAGTCGCCTGGGTTGCGGGCGAAGATGACCTCCTTCAGCCGCGCCGCCCGCACTCGCCGCTCCTCCGGATCCATCGTCAGCGCCCGGTAGATCGCGTCGGCCTGCTCCTGGACGTCGAACGGGTTGACGGTCAGCGCGCACTCGCCGATCTCTTCGTGGCTGCCGGTGTTCTCGGAGAGCATCAGCACCCCGTCGCGGGTATTGACCGCCGGCGCCTCCTTGGCGACCAGGTTCATCCCGTCGAAGATCGAGTTGACCATCAGCAGGTCGAAGTGCTTGTAGCGGGCGACCGCGTCGTGGAAGTTCTCGTAGATCTTCAGGTCGATCGGCATCCAGTCGGTGGTGCCGTGCCGGTGGTTGACGACCGCGACCAGCGCCTCGATCCGCTCCAGGTACTCGGCGTACTCGGGCACGTCCTGGCGGGAGGGCTGCAGGTGGGCGATGAAGGTCACCTCTTCGCGGAACTCCGGGTGCTGGGCGAGGAAGGTGTCGAAGGCGGTGAAGCCGCGCAGCACGTTCTTCGAGAGGTCGGCCCGGTCGACGCGGATGATTAGGTGCTTGCGGCGGCGCTCCAGCACCTCGCGCTCGGCCTCGGCCACCTCGCTCGACTCCGCCGCCCGCTGCAGCCGCGCCGCGTCGATCGAGAGCGGGTAGGCCCGAGCCAGGGTCTTGCCGCGCTCGTGGTAGACGACGCCCTGCGTGTAGTCGACCTCGGACTCCAGCAGTTCGTCGCAGCAGCGGAGGAAGTTGATGCAGTAGGCGTGGGTGTGGAAGCCGATGATGTCGTTGGCCAGCATCCCCTGGAAGATCGCCTCGCGGATCCGCCCCGGCAGCACCCGCCAGCTGTCCGGCTGCGACCAGGGAATGTGGACGAAGTGATGGAGGAAGACGTCGGGGCGACCCTCGCGGATCATCGCCGGTGCGGTGTAGAGGTGGTAGTCGTGCAGCATCACCAGCGGCTGCTCCTGGTCCTCCAGCTGCGCCAGCACGGCCTCGGCGATGTCGCGGTTGACGGCCTGGTAGCCGAAGTCCCAGGCGTCGAGCTCCTCTTGGCGGATGTCGGGCGCATTGGAGAGGTCCCACAGGTAATGCTGGATGAACCAGAGGATCGGGTTGGCGATCACGTTGTAGAAGCGGTCATAGGCCTGCGGATCGCTGCCGACCAGCCGCACCCGGTACTCGATCCCGTCGATCGAGAGCTCGACCGGGCCGCCCTTCTCCTCGGAGACGGCGACGTCCTCGTCGGTCATCGCCGAGGCGATCCAGAGGGCGTCGCGGTGGGAGACGAGGCCCGAGAGCGCGGTTACCAGGCCGCCGCCGCCGCGACGCACCGTGCGCTCGCCGTCCTCGGCCCGCTCGAACTGGGCCGGCCCCCGGTTCGAGACGATGATCAGCGGCGAGGAGTCCACGCCGCAGAGACTAATAGGGCCGCGCCGCGGCTCAGGTGCCGAGCTCGGTGAACAGCTGCAGCCAGTCGCTCAGCAGCCGCGGCGAGAGAAACTCGCGGCGGGCATGCTCCTTGCCGGCGCGGCCGAGCCGCTTGCCCAGCTCCGGGTCGGCGAGGATCTCGAGGCAGCGCTGCGCGCACTCGGAGGGGGAGTCGACGAGGAAGCCGCTCTCGCCGTCTGTGATCTGCAGGGGAATGCCGCCGACGTTGCCGGCGACGGTCGGCCGCCCCTTCCAGAGCGCCTCGGTGACGGTCAGGCCGAAGCCCTCGCGGATCGACTTCTGCAGGCAGACGTCGGACTGCGACTGGAAGGCGTTGACCTCGATCGCGCCGACGTTGTTGAGATTGCTGAGGATCTTGATGTCCGGGTCGTTGTCGGCGTATTCGTAGGTCTTCTGGAAGTACTCGCGGCCCTCGGGGTCGTCGGTCGCCATCGAGCCGACCATCGCCAGCTGCGCGTCGGGGACCTTCGCGGTCACCTCGCGGTAGGCGTCGATCACGCCGATCGGATCCTTCCACGGGTCGAAGCTGGAGACGTGGGTGATCAGCGGCCGGTCGACGTCGATCCCGAACTGGCGACAGACGAAGGCGGCGTCGTCGGGCGAGAAGGCCATGTTCTTCGGCGAGAGCGGGTCGATCGCCGGCGGGATGATGTTGACCCCGTCGCGCGCCGCGCCCATCGCGGTCGGCACGTAGGTCGGCAGGTGCCAGACGCTGGCGTCGTACTCTTCGATCAGCGGCAGCAGCCGCTCGATCGGGGCCGGGTTCGGGGTCGAGAGGTCGATGTGGCAGCGCCAGATCCAGTTCCGCCCCTTCTCCAGGGCGCCGCGCCGCAACCCGATCGGCTGCGGGTCGTGGACGATCACCACGTCCCACTCGCCCTGCAGGCCCTCGGCGTTCATCTGGTTGATCTCGTCGAACAGCGCCCACTGCTCGTCGCTCAGCGACTCCTCGGCTCCCTGCAGGGAGTTGTGGAGCAGCTTGGTCGCGTTGAAGAACTCCTCTTTGCCGAAGATCACGTGCCAGTGCGCGTCGAGGCCGATGTCCCGCATCAGCGGCACGATCGTGTAGAGGATCTCCGAGACGCCGCCGCCGAACGCCGTGGCGCTGACGTGCAGGACGCGCTTGCCCTTGAGCGGCTCCGCCAGCTCGCGGATCCGCTCGATCAGCTCTTTGTCGGCGATGTGCGTGTAGTCCGCGAGGGACTTCTGACCTAGGGCGACTTCCTGAAGCAAGGCCGGAGTTCTACACGTCCGGGCGGAAGAACGCTTGTTTCGGGCCGGCTAGCCGCCGGTCGGACTGTCCGGGCGCTGGCCGAGGGTGACCTCGATCTGCCGCTGCTCGCCGTCGCGGAGGACGGTCAGCGCCACCTCCTCGCCCGGCCGGCGTGAGGCGACGAAGCGGGCCAGGTCGTCGGGCCGGACCACTTCGCGACCGTCGACCTCGAGGATCACGTCGCCGCCGGTGGTGTATTCGCCCGCCTGGAAGCGGAGGTTGTCGTCACCGCCCTCGAGGCCCGCCTTCTCGGCCGGGCCCCCGGCGACGACGTCCGCCACCAGGCCGCCGAAGTCGGTGTCGAGTCCGAGCCTGCGCGCCAGCTGCGGGTAGAGCGCCTGGCTGGAGACGCCGATGTAGGCGTATTCGGCGCTGCCGTCCTCCTCCAGCTGGGCCACCGAGCGCTTGATCGCCGAGACCGGCACCGCGAACCCGACCCCGTCGTTGGCGCCGGAGCTGGTCTCGATCTGCTGGTTGATGCCGATCACCCGCGCGGCGGTGTCGAGCAGCGGTCCGCCGGAGTTCCCCGGATTGATCGAGGCGTCGGTCTGGATCGCGCCGTCGATCTGGAATTCCGTCAGCGATTCGACCGAGCGGTCGGTGGCGGAGACGATCCCGACCGAGAGCGACTGCTGCTCGCCGAACGGGCTGCCGATCACCGCCACCGGCTGGCCGACGACCAGTTCGCTGTCGTCGCCGAGCTCGAGCGGGTGCAGGTCGAAGCCGTCCGGCTCGATCTTCAGCAGGGCGACGTCGACGAAGGGATCGAAGCCGAGGATCTCCGCCGGCAGGATGTTGCGGTCGGAGAACTCGACGAACACTTCTTTCGCCGGCTTCCGCTTGCCGCTCGATTCGTCGGTGACGACGTGGGCGTTGGTGACGATCTCGCCGCTCTCGTCGAGGACGAAGCCGGAGCCCTCGGCGGCCCCCGCTTCGCCGCTGCCGAAGATCGAGCGGACCGTGACCACCCCAGGAGCCGCCTCGCGGTAGATCTCGGTGGCGTCGAAGCCGGGGGAGGAGGCTTGGACGATCACCTGCGGCTGCTGAGCGCCCGTCTCCGCTGCGCTCCCGGACGAGGACCCGCCGTTGTCGGACTCGCCGCAGGCGGCGAGGAAGGCAAGCGCGAGCACCGTCGCGGCGAGAGTGGCCAGTCGCTTCACGCGGAGGCCTCGGAGAGTGGGGCCGGCAGCTGCTCGATCGGCGCGCGGGCCGGCGGCAGATCCAGCGTGAAGGCGGTGAAGCGGCGGCTCGAGCTGATTGCGATCCGTCCCTGCATCCGCTGCGCCAGCTCGCGGGCGATCGCCAGCCCGAGACCTGACCCCCCGGCGGAGTCGGCGGTGTAGAAGCGCTCGAAGATCCGGCCCTGGACCCGTTGCGGAATCCCCGGCCCCTCGTCGGAGACGGTCAGCTCGGCGCGGCGGTCGACTGAGTAAGTGGTCACGGTTACCTTGGTGCCCTCGGGGGTGTGGGTGAGGGCGTTGTCGAGCAGGATACGGATGATCTGCCGCACCCGATCGGGGTCGCCGAGCGCAATCGCCGGGCGGTCGGGGGTTCGCAGCTCCAGTCGCGACCCGCGCAGCTCGGCACGGGCGTCGAACTCGCGCGTCACCTCGCGGGCGAGGACGCCGAGGTCGACGCTGCGGGCCTGCATCACCATCGCCCCGGCGTCGAGCTGGGAGAGATCGAGCAGATCGGTGGTCAGCTTCCGCAGGCGCTCGATCTGCAGCCGCATCGTGTGCACGAACTCCTCGCGCTCCTCCGGACTCGGATCCTCGTCCTCGAGCAGCTCGACGAATCCGCCGAGGCTGAAGATCGGCGTCCGCAGCTCGTGCGAGGCGTTGGCGATGAACTGCTTGCGGGCGATGTCGAGCTCGGCCAGGCGGCGCTGCATTTCGTTGAAGGTGCGGGCGAGCTGGCCGAGCTGACCGGCGGAGGCGACCGGGATCGGCGTCTCGAAGTTGCCGTCGGCGACCTTGCGGGCTGCCTCCTGCAGGCTGCGGATGTCCCGCGCCGCCATCTGTCCGTAGTAGATGCCGAGCACGGCGGCGAGCACTATCGCGATCAGACCGCCGACCAGGATCTGTCCTTTGACCGCGTCGATCCCGCTGGCGGCGCCGCCGATTGCGACCGCGTAGAGGTAGATGACGGCCGTCGCCCC
>DATHUE010000096.1:0-4142 GCA_035462545.1 Solirubrobacterales bacterium | reverse complement strand
CTGCGCTACCGCGGCCGCTCGATCACGGTCCCCGTGATCGACCGCGGCCCCTACGTCGCCGGCCGCGACTACGACCTGACCGAGGCGACGAAGGTGAGGCTCGGCTTCCCCGGCGTCGGCAGCGTGCTCGCCAACAGGTAGGCCGCCTCGGCTCAACCCGCCAGGCCGAGCTGGAGCTGCCCCTCCGGGGCCGGCTCCGGCTCGGCCTCGGCGACCTCACCGGCCTCGAAGCCGGCGACGCGGACCCCGAGCAGCCGCACCGGCCGCTGCGGGTCGTAGGCGCGCAGCAGGTCGAGCGCGACCCTCGTCACCAGCGCCGGGTCGTCGGTCGCCTCCTCGACCGTGTGCGAGCGGGTGACGTTGGTCCAGTCGTCGAGCCGGACCTTGATCCCGATCGTGCGGCCCGCCAGCTCGCGCTTGCGCAGCCGGCGGCAGAGCTCCTCGGCGAGCTCGGCGATCGATGACTCCATCCGGGCGCGGTCGCCGACATCGGCGTCGAAGGTGATCTCGGTCGACTGCGACTTGGTCTCGCGGACGACCGTGACCGGGGTCGAGTCTTCGAGCCGGGCCCGGGCGTGCAGCCAGGCGCCCTGGCGCGGGCCGAAAGCGGCCTCGAGGGCAGAGCGGTCCTGCTGTCCCAGCTCGGCCAAGGTGCGAATGCCCATCTTCTCCAGCTTCTGCACCGATTTCGGCCCGATCCCGGGGATCAGGCCGGGGGAGTCGGCGGCGAAGCGTTGCAGGGCATCCTCACGCGAAAGCACCACCAGCCCCGCCGGCTTGCCCAGCTCGCTGACGATCTTCGCCAGCAGCCGGCTCTCGGAGATCCCGACCGAGCAGGTGAGGCCGGTCTGCTCGCGGATCGCGGTCACGATCCGCCGCATCGTCGCCTTCGGCGAGAACAGCCCGCTCAGGTCCAGGTAGGCCTCGTCGAGCCCGACCACCTCGACGATCTCCGCGTTGCCTCGCAGGATCGCCATCACCTGCCGGGATGCCTCCCGGTAGGCATTGAAGTCGGGCTGCAAGTAGACCGCGTCCGGCAAACGCCTGCGGGCGATCGCCGCGGGCATCGCCGAATGGATGCCGGCCAGCTTCCTGGCCTCGTAGCTGGCGGTGGTCACCACCGCCCGCGGCCCCGACCCGCAGACCACGACCGGCTTCCCCCGCAGCTCCGGCCGCCGCCGCAGCTCGACCGACGCGTAGAACGCGTCCATGTCGAGGTGCGCGATCGTCCGCTCGAAGGCCATCCGATCCGATGGTAGGGACGGCCAGAGACGGGACCGGGCCAGCCAGCCGGTGCGCCTTAGACTTGTCGCGTGGCTTCACCCGAGGCGAAGAACCTGGAGGCGATCTCGAAGGCGATCGACCAGCACAACGCCAACTGCCCGTTTCCGGCGGCAGAGGTGCGGATGAACCCGTTCGAGGTCGAGCGGCTGGGCTGGGACACGATCCGGGGCCTGCCCGTCGTCCCCGACGGCGAGATCGGCACCGGCCGCTTCCGCATCGTCTGCTCCCGCGATGTCGAGGACGACGGGCTAGAGGTCACCGAGGCCGTCGGCCAGGAACTGCAGACGGTCGCGCCCGTCCGCGACTGACTCAGAATTCGAGGCCTAGTTCGGAGGTCCAGCGCTGGGCTTCGATGTTGAGCTGGGTGAACTCGCCGGTCAGGATCAGGAGGCCCATCGCGATCAGGATCGCGCCGCCGACGGCGACGATCGCCTGGTAGTGGCGCTTGACGACGGCGAAGGCGGTGGTCATCCGCGAGAAGGCGAGCGCGGTGAGGATGAAGGGAATCGCCAGGCCGGCCGAGTAGACGGCGAGCAGCAGAGCGCCGCGACCGGCCGAGTCGGTGAGAGCCGCGGCGGAGAGGATCGCGCCGAGGGTGGGGCCGATGCACGGGGTCCAGGCGATCGCGAAGGCCGCGCCGGCGACCACCGGCCCGCCTTTGCCGGCGCGCTCGAGCAGTGCGTCGACGTGCCACTCGCGGTTGAGCCGGGCGACGAACAGCGAGGCGACGAAGAGCACGCCCAGGGCGACGATCAGCACACCGGAGATCGTTTCGAGCAACTGCAGGTTGTCCTTGAGCAGGGAGCCGAGGCGGGTGGCGCTGAGGCCGAGGACGATGAAGATCGCCGAGAAGCTGGCGACGAACAGCAGGCTCGGTCCCAGCACCCGGCGCCAGCCGGCGCTCTCCAGCTCGGCGGCGGAGACGCCGGTGACGGCAGAGAGGTAGCCCGGCACCACTGGCAGCACGCAGGGGGAGAGGAAGGAGACGAGGCCGGCGGCGAGCGCGGCGAGGATCCCAACCCCGGCAGCCGGGTCGGTGCTGGCAACGGCGGTGATCACCGCGGCTCAGGTTACCCTCGCGCGGATGTCGTCCCCGTCCTCGCCGCCCCGGCTGTTCAATGCGTCGGGCACGGCGCGGAGGTTGCTGGCCTCGCCACTCTGGGCGATCGGCCCGTCCGAGCCGAGGCCGGCGCTGCGGCGGGGCGCCCTGGTCGCGGTCCCGATCGGCCTGGCGCTGGCGATCGAGCTCGGCCTCGACTCGCCGACCCAGGGGGCGATCGCGACCGGCGCCCTGCTCGCCGGCTTCCCCGGACTCGACGCCCCGGCCCGCCCGCGCGCCGCCTGGCAGGCCGCGGCGGCGCCGCTGATCGGGATCGCGGCGGCGCTCGGGGTCCTCAGCAGCCAGACGGCGCCGACGGCGGTACTGGCGATGGCCCTGTTCGGCGCCGCCGCCGGCTACTGCTTTGCCGTCTCCCTGCGGCTGGCGATCGCCGGTCTTTCTGTGACCCTGGCGCTGCTCGTCGCCCAGGGCCTCTTCCTGCCGGTGCAGGACACCCTGCCGGCGCTGCTCTACGCCGCCGCCGGCGGGCTGCTGCAGGCGGCCTGGTCGCTGGCGGTCTGGCTCGGCTTCGACCGCAGCGAGGACGACGAGGCAAGCGGCTGGAGCACTGCCAGGGCAAAGGCGGCTCTGGCCGCCAACCTCACCCTGCGCTCGCACGCCGCCCGCCACGCGATTCGGTTCGGCGCGGCGCTTGCCGCCGGCGTCGCCCTCTACCGGGCCCTGGGGATGGACGACCACGGCTTCTGGGTCCCGCTGACGATCCTCTTCGTGATGCGGCCGGAGCGGTCCGAGACCTTCCATCGCCTCGTCCTGCGCGCGGTCGGGACGGCGCTGGGGCTGGTCGTGGCGACCGCGGTCGCCGAGGCCTTCGGCGGCGAGGAGGTCGTCGCTTGGCTCGTCCTCACCGCCGCCGCGGCTCTCACCTTCGGCCTGCTCACCGTCCAGTACGCGCTGTTCACCGCGGCGATCACCGTCTACGTCGTCCTCCTCGACGACACGCTCGGGGCGGGAGCCTTCGAAGCGGCGGGCCAGCGCGCCACCGGCACCGCGCTCGGGATCGCGATCGCCGCCGCCGCCTTCGCGCTCTGGTCGAACCCCGGGGAAGGGGGGAGGGCGGTGGCGCCGGGGCACCGCGCCCGCTAAATTTGGCCAGCCAGCCAAACCGCCGCCCGCGCCGCGGGGGAGACACAGGAGCGAGACTTTGAGCAACCGCACGTTCGTGATCGGGGTCGGGATGACCAAGTTCGAGAAGCCCGGCACCAAGGAGGGCGACTACCCCGACTGGGCGAAGGAGGCGGGGGAGAAGGCGCTGGCCGATGCCGGCATCGCCTACGACGATGTCGAGCAGGCCTACGCCGGCTACTGCTACGGCGACTCCACCTACGGACAGCGGGCGCTCTACCAGCTCGGCCTCACCGGGATTCCGGTCGTCAACGTCAACAACAACTGCTCGACCGGCTCCTCGGCGCTGTTCCTCGCCCGCCAGGCGGTCAAGGGCGGCCTCGCCGAGTGCGCGCTGGCGCTCGGCTTCGAGAAGATGGAGCCGGGCAGCCTCGGGGTCAAGTACACCGACCGCACCAACGCGCTCGACAAGCACGCGACCCGGATGTTCGAGATCCGAGACCCCGAGCAGTCGCCGCCGGCCCCGCAGATGTTCGGCAACGCCGGCCGTGACCACATGGAGAAGTACGGCTCCAACCCCGACCACTACGCCTGGATCGGCTGGAAGAACCACAAGCACTCGGTCAACAACCCCTACGCCCAGTTCCAGGACGAGTACTCGCTGGAGGACATCAAG
>DATHUE010000095.1:0-4906 GCA_035462545.1 Solirubrobacterales bacterium | reverse complement strand
GACCCGGGCGGGGTCGAACTCGACCGTCGCCCGCTCGGTCGCGAAGTTGACCGTCGCCTCGACGCCGTCGAGCCCGTTGAGGCTCTTTTCGACGCGGCCGGCGCAGGAGGAGCAGGTCATGCCCTCGATCGGCAGCTCGATCCGCTCGGCCTCTGCCGCCGGGCTCATCGCGGCACCTCGACCGTGAAGGCCGCCGTCCGCACGACGCCCTCGTGCCTGAACTGGAGGTAGAGGCGGTAGCGGCCGGCGCTCGGGAAGGTGGCGCCGAAGGCGATCTCGCCATGCGCCGCCCCTTCCGGCTGTCCGCCATGCCCGTGCCCCTCGGCCGCCTCGGGGTGGACATGGAGGAAGGCGAGGTCGCCTTCGCGCAGCGCCACCAGGTGGCCCCGCGCCCCCAGGTACGGGTCGAGGTCGCCGACCGGCTCGCCGTTCCTGCCGACCGAGAAGCCGAGCGAGGAAGACTCGCCGGCGACCGGGTCGCCGGCGTCGAGGCGGACCTCGTAGCCACCGCCCGCGGAGGCCAGCGGCCGCGGCGCCGGGAACGGGCGCGGCCTGAACGCGCCGCCGGAGACGGAGAGATCCCGGCTGAGGGTGCGCTGCTCGCCACCGACCGAGAAGTCGGCGAAGGCCCGGTACTCGCCGGCTTCGCCGAACTCGATCGGCACCAGCCAGGTCCCCTCCTCGTCCATCTCGGGATGGAGGTGCTGGAAGCCGCGGCCGTCGCGGCGGACGACGATCAGGTGCATGCGGCGCTCGTGCAGCTCGTCGAACCCGGCCACCGGCTCGCCGTCGGCGAGGACCGAAAAGCTCAGCTCGGCCGGCTCGCCGCGGGCGAAGGAGGTGGAGTCGAGGTCCAGGGAATAGCCAGCCGCAGTGTGCGCCGCGGCGCCGTGCCCCCCACCCCCATGGCCACCGTCCTCGGTATCGGCCGGCTCGACCAGCGAGCCGACGCCGACGGCGGCGCCGAAGACCAGCACCAGGCCGGCGACGAAGATCCCGATGCGTCCCAGGGGGTTCACGGGATCAATGTATCAAATACCCCTAGGGGGTATATACTGATTCAGATGAACTCCTCGAATCTGAACCGCATCGCCCTCAGCGCCACGATCCACTGCCTCACCGGCTGCGCGCTGGGCGAGGTCGCCGGCATGGTGATCGGCACCGCGCTCGGCTTCTCGGACCTCGGCACGATCGCCCTCGCCGTCGCCCTCGCCTTCCTCTTCGGCTACACGCTGACCAGTCTGCCGCTGCTGCGCTCGGGCCTGCCGCTGGCGACGGTGGCCCCGATCGCCTTTGCCTCCGACACCCTCAGCATCGCCCTGATGGAGATCGTCGACAACGCGATCATGCTGCTCGTCCCCGGCGCGATGGAGGCGGGGCTGGACGCACCTCTCTTCTGGGGCGCTCTCGCCTTCGCCCTCGTGGTCGCCGGCACCGCGGCATTCCCGCTCAACCGCTGGCTGATCTCCCGCGGCCGCGGCCACGCCGTCATCCACGCGGCCGGTCACGGCGGCTCGGGCTAAAGCACGAGGTGCCGGGACACCACGTCGTCGACCAGCGACTCCGCCAGGTGGTGCGCTTCGTCGAGCAGCACCCCCTCGATCGAGGGGACGCCGATCACCGTCAGGCCGGCGGCGACCGCGGCGGCGACGCCGGTGGGCGAGTCCTCGAGGGCGACGACCGAGGGGCCCGGCTCCACTTCTAGCCGACGGCAGGCCTCCAGGTAAGGATCCGGCGCCGGCTTCGGCGCCCCCACTTCGTGAGCACTGAGGACGACGTCGAAGATCTCGTGAAAGCCGGCGATCTCCAGCGAGCGGCGGACGAAGATCAGCGGCGAGTTGGAGACGAGGCCGATCGGCGTCCCCCTGCCCTTCAGGGCCTCGAGCAGCTCGCGGGCGCCGAGCATCGCCTCCACCCCGCGCTCGAGCTCGGCGACGACCAGCTCGTTCAGCTCCTCGATCAGCTCACCGGCCCGGCCCGGCTCGCCGAGCCGCCGTTCCAGCACACGGCCGGCGATCTCGGCCGAGGTGCCGACCAGCTCGCGCTTGTCGGCCGGGGTGAACTCGGTGCCGCGGCGGGCGAACAGGTCCTGCTCGGCCCGGGTCCAGACCGACTCGGTGTCGAGCAGCAGGCCGTCGTTGTCGAAGACGACCGCCGCGGGAAGCGCCGCGGCGTTCATGCCGCGACCCCGTCGAGGGCCGCGAGGACCGCGCCCAGCTCGGCGTCGACCTCGCCCTCCAGCTTCAGCTCGGCATCCCCGTCGTAGGGGGTCGGGCCCTTGGTGACGAGGGCCAGCCGGCCGCCGCCGGCCAGGGTCAGCTGCGGCAGTCCGGCGACCGGGTGGACGGCGAGCGAGGAGCCGACGCAGAGCATCAGCTCCGCCTCCTCGGCGAGGGCCTGAGCCCGCGCCATCGCCGCCTCCGGCAGCAGCTCGCCGAAGAGGACGACGTCGGGCTTGACCTTGCCTCCGCACTCGGCGCAGATCGCCACGCCCTGGTCGTCGAAGAGCCCCTCGACCGCGTCGATCCCGTAGGCCTCGCCGCACTGCCGGCAGCTCGAGGTCTCGATCGAGCCGTGCACCTCGATCACGTTCTCCGAGCCGGCGGCGCGGTGCAGGCGGTCGATGTTCTGGGTGATCACGCCCTCGATCAAACCCCGGCGCTCCAGCTCCGCCAGCGCCTCGTGGGCCGCGTTCGGCCGCTTCCCGCCGAGGTCGTGGAAGCGCGGCCGGTAATAGGACCAGAAACGCGCCGGGTCGCGCTCGAAGACGTCGATGTGGGCGACTTCGAACGGGTCGACGTTCGCCCACAGCCCCGTCCCCGGCGTGCGGAAGTCGGGGATCCCGGAGGGGACCGAGACCCCCGCCCCGGTGAGGACGACGGTGCGGGACGACCCGGCGAGCAGCTCCGCCAACCGCGCCGTCCCGCCGCCTGTCCGCGTCGCTACTTGCCGCTCCACTTCGGCGTGCGCTTGGTGAGGAAGGCGCCGATGCCCTCCTTCGCGTCCTCGCTCTGGAAGGCGGCGGCGAAGCCGCCCTTCTCGGCCTCGATGCCGGCGTCGATGTCGCCGTTGGCGGAGACCCGCTTGATCTGCTCCTTCGCCAGCGGCGCCTGGCCGGCCAGCTTGCGGCCCCACATCAGGGCCGTCTCGAACAGCTCGTGGTCGGGAACGACGCGGTTGACGAGGCCCAGTTCCAGCGCCTCCTCGGAGAGGACGGCGTCGCCGACCAGGTTCATCTCCAGCGCCTTGTTCTCGCCGACCAGCCGCGGCAGCCGCTGAGTGCCGCCGAAGCCGGGGATGATCCCCAGCTTGATCTCCGGCTGGCCGAAGACGGCCGCCTCGGCGGCGATCCGCACGTCACAGGCCATCGCCACCTCGCAGCCGCCGCCGAAGGCGATCGAGTTGACGGCGGCGACCGTCGCCACGCGCGAGGTCTCGAACTCGCGCAGCAGCGCGTGCGCGGTGTTCACCAGGTCCGCCCCGCTCGCCTCGTCGAGGGTCGTGAACGCCTTGATGTCGGCACCGGCCGAGAACACGACCGGGACCGAGGAGGCGATCACCATCGCCCCGACCTCGTCGGAGGCGTTGACCTTCTCCCAGACCGTCTTCAGGTCGCGGATCACGTCGGGCGAGATCGCGTTCATCGGCAGGTTGGCGAGCCAGGCGATCGCGACGTCGCCGCGCGTCTCCAGCTTCACCTTCTCCGGCTGCTCGCCCTCGTCCGGCTGCGGGTAGGCGTAGAAGCCCTGTCCGGACTTGAGGCCGAGGCGGCCCTGGGCGACGAGCCGCTTCAGGGTGATCGGCGCCGCAAAGCGCTCGCCGTGCTTCTCCTCCAGCTCCTCGATCTTCTCCAGCACCGTGTCGAGGCCTTCGACGTCGGCTTTCCAGAACGGCGGCAGCAGGCCTTTGGTCGGGTCGAGCCCGGCCCCGGCCATCATCCCGAGGTCGATGTCGCGGACCGAGCAGATCCCTTCCTCGACCAGCAGACAGGCCTCGATCAGGGCGCGGCAGGCGAACATCGCCACCAGTTCCTCGCCGTCGGGCTCGGCCTCGCCGGGGATCGTCTGCTCGCCGTCCTTGAAGAAGCCCTCGCCGCCGCTCTTGGCGCCGAGCTTGCCTTCCTCGACCAGCTTCTTCAGGCCCTGGTGGACGTAGAAGCTCTCGCCGTAGGACTCGTTGAGGTGGGCGGCGACGTGGTAGACGGTGTCGAGCCCGAGCAGGTCGGTGAGGAAGAACGGGCCCATCGGCGCCGCTTTCGCCGCCGCAATCGCCGCGTCGATCATCTTCAGCGAGAGGCCGTTCTCCTCCTGCGCCCGCCAGATCTCGCCGATCGTCGCCATCAGGATTTTGTTGACGACGAAACCGGGGACCTCACCGCAGACGATCGGCTGCTTCTTGATCGCCTGGGCGAAGTTGTAGGCGGCGGTGGCGGTCTCCTGCGAGGTGTCCTCGCCGACGATCACCTCGACCAGCGGCATCACCGAGGCCGGGTAGAAGAAGTGGAAGCCGACGACCTTGTCGGCGCGCAGCGTCGCTTCGCCGATCTCGGTGACCGAGAGCGAGGAGGTGTTGGAGGAGAGGATCGCGTGACCCGGGGTGGCGGCGTCGATCTCGCGGAAGACGGACTGCTTGATCGCCATCTTCTCCGGGACCGCCTCGATCACGAAGTCGACGTCGGCGAACTCGTCGTAGCTGGTGGTGCCGATGATCCGGCCCAGCACTTCGGCGAGGCGGGCGTCCGCCTGCTCCTGGGTCAGCTTCTCCTTCTTGACCAGGCGGCCGAGCTGGCCCTCGGTGACCGCTCGCGCTTTCTCGACGGCGGCGTCGACGAACTTCTGGTCGATGTCCTTGACGACGACTGGAATGTCGGCGGTGGCGATCGCCTGGGCGATCTCGCCACCCATCG
>DATHUE010000094.1:0-2838 GCA_035462545.1 Solirubrobacterales bacterium | reverse complement strand
GAGAGCGTGCAGCAGGTCGCCGAACACGTCCACGCCGTCGAGAACCGCCAGCTCGGCTGGCGCGAGCCGAAGAGCGCCGGCCGCCGCGGCGGCGGCAAGGGCACGACCGACATCTACCTCTCGCAGATCGGCGGCCAGCTGTTCGGCTATGCCGCGCCGGACCGCGGCCAGGGGGAGAAGGGAAGGATCCCGCGCCGGCTGCACGGCTACCTGGTGATCGACGACGACTACAGCCCCTTCGAGTTCCCGGGCACCGACCCGGTCGAGGCCCTCCAGGTCACCCTCGCCCACGAGTACAACCACATCATCCAGTTCGGCTACGACGCCTACCAGGACCCCTGGTTCGCGGAGGCGACCGCGACCTGGATGGAGGAGCAGGCATACCCCGAGGTCGACGACTACCTGCGCTACGTGCGGCGATGGGGCAAGCTCTACGACACGCCGCTCACCGCCACCACGATCAAGGAGTACGGCTCGGCGGTCTGGAACCACTGGCTCGCCAGGCGCTATGACCCGGCGTTGGTGCGGCGGGCCTGGGCGAAGGCGATCCACGTCCGGCCCGGCGGCTTCTCGGTCGGCGCCTACGACGCGGCGATCCGCGAAGCCGGCGGCTCGATCTTCAGTCGCGACTTCGTCCGTTTCGCCGCTGACGTCGCGGAGTGGCGAACCGGAGAGGGGTTCGGCGAGGGCCGGCGCTACCCGAACGTGCCGCGCCAGGGGCACCTGCCGTTCGACGGCCGCCGCCTGACCCGCGTCCTCAACCACACCACCTTCCAGTTGCTGCGGGTACGGCCGGCGGGCGGCCGCGCCGTCGTCGTCAAGGCCACCGCGCCGCGCGGGACCGCCGCCGGCCTGGCGCTGGTCGGCCGGGTCGGCAGCGAGCGCCAGGGCGACTCGGTGCGGGTGGTCGACTTCAGCCGCGGCGGCGGCAAGATGCGCGTGCGCCTGCCCGATCCGGGCCGCTTCAGCCGCGTCACCGCGGTCCTGGTCAACGCCGACGCCACCGCCGCCGGCTTCAGCGCCCGCCGGCTCGACTGGCTCTACCTGACCGACCAGGTCCCGTTCGAAGTCAGCGGCCACATCGCGCGCTAGCAGCGGCGGTCGCGCGGCGCGGACTCAGACCGACTCGGAAGAGGCGACCGGGGCGCTGCCGTTGCTCTTCGCCGCCGCGGCCACGTTCTTCTTCGCCTTGGTCTTCGGCTTCTTCCGCTTCTTGGCGGTCGCGGCGGTCTCGGCCAGCGCCTCTTCGAGGTCGAGGCCGAAGCTCTCGAGGTCGGCCATCGCGTCGTAGTCGCCGACGAGGCCGAAGTTGACCTGGCCGTTGTAGGACATGATCCCCACGCAGAGCGCCTGGCGACGGGCCAGCGGCACCATCGGGAAGATCGACTCCATCTGACGGCCGAGCACGTACAGGGGGAACTGCGGCCCCGGGACGTTGGTGACGACGAGGTTGAAGAAGCGCTGCGCCGGCTGTAGGCGGGCGGCCTGCGAGGTGATCGTGGTCGGCGCGAAATCGGTGATGCGAGTGAGGATCTCGGCTCCGACCGCCTGGCCGGAGGACTTCAGGTCGCCCATCTGCTCGGTGACGATTCGCAGCCGCTCGACCGGGTCCTCGCACCAGACCGGGAGGACCGCCATCATCGCCGCGATCCTGTTGCCGAGGGCGCCGTGCTCCTCTTCGGCGCGGACGCTGACCGGGACCATCGCCCGCAGCTCCAGCTCCTCGGTGTCGTGGCCGCGGGCCCGCAGATACTTGCCGAGGGCGCCGGCGACGACCGAGAGGATGACGTCGTTGACGGTGCCGCCGTGCGTGTCCTTGACCCGTTTCAGGTCGTCGAGCTGGGCCTGGACCATGGCGAAACGCCGGTGCGGCCCGATCTCGACGTTGAAGGGTGAGCTGGGAGCGGAGAGGCCGGCACCGAGGATCTTCGAGGTGTCGCGGAAGCCGCGGGCGATCTGGCGCGGACCGCGCAGCACGGCGCGGAAGCCGCGGGCGATCTCCTGCGGGCTGGTGAGGCGCTCCTGCAGGGCATCCCGGAGCAGGTCGAGGTCGGTCGGCTCGGGGCGGGCCAGCCAGGGCGGGCCCGAGGCGGCGGGGGCGGCCGGCTCGCGATCGAGATCGAAGAGGACCGTGGTGATGTCGACTCCGGAGATGCCGTCGACGAGCGCGTGGTGGCTCTTGCCGACGATCGCGAAGCGGCCATCGGCAAGCCCCTCGACCAGGTAGAGCTCCCAAAGCGGCTTGCTGCGGTCGAGCTGCTGGGAGAAGATGCGGGAGGCGAGGTTGCGCAGCTGCTCGTCGGAGCCCGGGGCGGGCAGGGCGGTCTGGCGCACGTGATAGCCGAGGTTGAGGTGAGGGTCGTCGACCCAGACCGGACGGCCCTGCCCGAGGGGCACGGAGCGCAGCTTCTGACGGAAGCGCGGGACCAGGTGCAGGCGCGAGGCGATGTGGTCCCGGAACTCCTCGTAGGGGGGCGGCGGGCCCTCGAAGACCATCGTCGAGGCGACGTGCATGTGGGCGCCGCCCCGCTCCAGGTGGAGGAAGGAGGAGTCCAACCCGCTTAGTCGTTCGCTGGCCACGGACCCCATCTTCGCACAGGTTCGGCCAGCCATGAAATCGCTCGTATTTCGCTCTGCGATGCGGTTTGCAAGCGGCCTTGCGGGAGTGAGGCCTGTGTGCGCCGTCACACTGGCCGGCGCTGGCCGCCCCTACGGTCTGCTCTCCGAAGGAAACGAACCCCATCTGCCGAGTCCCTGCGCGAGCGCAAGGGGAGCGGGGGACCCAAGGCCGCGCGATCAAAGTCGCGGCGGGGGCGAATCGGGCGGCGAGCCGCCCGT
>DATHUE010000093.1:0-6693 GCA_035462545.1 Solirubrobacterales bacterium | reverse complement strand
CTGGATGATGGGCAAGGGGAAAGGCTGGGTCACGGCCGAGTACGCGATGCTGCCCGCCTCCACCGGCGACCGCAAGCAACGCGACATCGCCAAGGGCAAACAGGACGGGCGCGGGGTCGAGATCCAGCGCCTGATCGGGCGCTCGCTGCGGGTCGTCTGCGACTTCCAGGCGCTCGGCGAACGCAGCGTCTACGTCGACTGCGACGTGCTGCAGGCCGACGGCGGCACCCGCTGCGCGGCGATTACCGGTGGTTATGTGGCACTGCGGCTCGCCTTCCAGAAACTGCTCGACCGCAAGGCGATCGAGACGATGCCGCTGACCGGCTCGATTGCCGCGGTCAGCGTCGGCATGGTCGCCGGCCGGGCCCTCTGCGACCTCGACTACGCCGAGGACTCGACCGCCGAGGTCGACGCCAACGTCGTGATGACCGGCGACGGCGGCCTGGTCGAGGTGCAGGCGACGGCGGAGCGGACGCCGCTCTCGCGCGCTTCGCTGGACGAGCTGCTGGCCCTCGCCGAGGGCGGCATCGGTCGCCTGCGGGAGGTGCAGGAGCGGGTCTCTTGATCCTCGTCCTCTCCACCCGCAACCGCCACAAGCTGCGGGAGATGGGCGAACTGCTCCCGACCGTCGAGCTGCGCCCGCTGCCTGAGGAGGTCGAGCTGCCGCCCGAGGACGGCGACACCTTCGCCGCCAATGCCCTGATCAAGGCGCGCGCCGCCCGCGCCGCCACCGGCGCGGGCGTGATCGCCGACGACTCCGGCATCGAAGCCGAGGCGCTCGGCGGCGCCCCGGGGATCTACTCGGCGCGCTACGCCGGCGAGGGCGCGACCGACGAGGTCAACCTGGCGAAGCTGCTGGACGACGTCGACGCCGTCGCCGGCAGCCGCCGCGCCGCCTACTTCTGCGCCCTGGCGCTGATCGACGAGGCGGGCACCGAGCACGTCTTCGAGGCCCGCTGCGAGGGCCGCCTCCTGAAGCAGGGGCGTGGAGAGGGGGGCTTCGGCTATGACCCGGCCTTCGTCCCCGACGAGACCGGCCCCGACGACCTCCGCACCTACTCGGAGCTGAGCGACGCCGAGAAGCACGCGATCAGCCACCGCGGCAAGGCCGTTCGCAAGCTCGCCGCCCATCTAGGCATCGCCGCGGGCCCGTTGTGATCCGCACCAAAAGCGGCGCCGCGGCGCTCTCGATCGCCTCCAACTCGGTGCTGATCGCGCTGAAGGTGGCGGCGGGGGCGATCACCGGCTCGATCGCGATCCTGACTGAGGCGATCCACTCGCTGATCGACCTCGTCGCCTCGGTGATCGCCTTCGTCTCGGTTCGCAAGGCCGACGAGCCCGCCGACGCCGATCATCCCTATGGGCACGAGAAGGTCGAGAACCTGGCCGCGAACGTCGAGGGGATGCTGATCCTGGTCGGGGCCGGGATCATCGTCTTCGAGGCGACCCGGCGGCTGGTCGACGGGGCCGAGGTCCACTCGCTCGGGATCGGCATGGCCGTGATGGGCTTCTCGATCGTTGCCAACCTCATCGTCTCCGGCGTCCTCTCGCGGCAGGCGAAGGCGCATGAGTCGCCGGCGCTGGAAGGCGACGCCGCTCACCTGCGCACCGACGCTCTCACCTCGGCGGGGGTCCTGGTCGGTCTCGGGCTGGTTGAGATCACCGGCGCCGCCGCCTTCGACTCGATCACCGCCCTGATCGTCGCCGCGGCGATCGTCTTGGCCGGGATCCGGATCATCCGCCGTTCCTCGGGGGTGCTGGTCGACGAGGCCCTGCCCGACGTCGAGATGGACCGGATCGAGGCGGCGATCGCCGCCGCCCGCACGCCGGAGGTCGCTGGGTACCACAAGCTCCGCGGCCGCCGCGCCGGCAGCCGCCGTCACGTAGACCTCCACGTTCAGTACGTCTCCGGCACCAGCCTCGAGCGCGCCCACGAGCTGGCCCACGAGATGCGCGCCGCGATCGAGGTCGAGGTCCGCGGCGCCGAGGTGCTGATCCACGTCGAGCCCGAGACCTCCTTCCACGAGCCCGACGCCGGCGGCCCCTACCGCTCCGGCTAGGGACCCGGCAGCAGGTTGACGGCGGCGGCGAGGCCGACCGCGACCAGGGTGATCGTGTAGCCGGTGTAGCCGCTGATCGCGAAGAGAACGGCAGAGATCGCGCAGATGACTACGACGGTTATCCAGGAGGCTCGAACCAGGGACACGGCCCGGTATCTTCGCCGAGATGGCCGACGTCGCCGCAACCGAGGTCGTTCCCGGCGATGCCGCCGGGGCCGCCCTGTCCTTTCTCACCGAGATGTCGCCGGACCTGCGAGGGGCCGCGATCCTCTCCGAGGAGGGCGCCGTGCTCGCTGCCAGCGGCGAGGAGGAGCGCTGGGCCGAGGATGCGGCGACCCTGCTCGCGGTCGCCGACGGCGCCGGCTCGGAGCCGGTTGAGCAGGTCCACATCGGCACCGAGCAGGGCGAGGTCTTCGCCCTCCGCCATGAGGGCCTGGTCGCGGTGGCCGTGACCGAGCGCTTCGCCCTCGCCTCGCTGATGCTGTTCGACATGCGCGCCGTCCTCCGCGACCTCGCCCGGGGTGACGATGCCGCCTAAGCCGCACCGGGTCCTGCTCGACCGCGTCTCGGGATACGCCGACGAGGCGGCGGCGTACATGCGCCGCCGCCGGATCGCCCGCAAGCCCTTCGCCCGCCTCTACTACCCGGGTGGCCGCGCGGCCGACCTCGCCGACGATCCGGCGGGGGCGGAGCTGTTCGTCGCCGCCGGGCGCCTGATCGAGGTTGCCGGGAAGCGGCCGAAGTCATGAGCGAGCTGCTCGAGGACGGCGTCGCCACGCGGGTGCTCGAGCGCGCCCTCGCCAACGGCGGCGAATTCGCCGAGGTCTTCGCCGAACGGCGTCGCGGCTTCTCGCTCTCGATCGACGAGTCGCGGGTCGAGTCGGCCCAGAGCGGCGAAGAGGAGGGCGCGGGGGTCAGGGTCGTTGCCGGCGGCACCACCTACTTCGCCCACGTCGATGGGCTCGACCCCGTCGACCTCGAGCGCGCCGCGGCTGAGGCCGCCGGGGCGCTGCGCAGCCATCGGGTAGAGCCGCAGCCGTTGCGGGCCCATGCCAGCTCGCCGCTGCCGGTCGAGCGTCGTCCCGAAGACGTGCCGGCAGCCGAGAAGGCGGCGCTGCTGCGGGCGCTCGACGAGCGCGGCCGTGCCCAGGGCGAGGAGATTGCCCAGCTCTCCTCTTCCTACGCCGAGGCGCGCCGTCAGATCGCCGTCGCCAACTCCGAGGGCCTGATCACGGGCGACGACCGCACCCGGGTCCGGCTCGGCGCCCAGGCGGTCGCCCGCCGCGGCGAGGCGGTCGAGACCGGCCACGAGACCCGCGGCGCCGCCCGCGGTTTCGAGCTGCTCGACTCCGAGCCCGAGCGGATCGCCGAGCTTGCCGCCCGTAAGGCGCTGACCCTGCTCGACGCCTCACCCGCCCCCGCCGGATCGATGCCGGTCGTGGTCGGCGGCGGTTTCGGCGGCGTCCTCTTCCACGAGATGACCGGCCACGGGCTGGAGGCGGACCACATCCAGAAGGGCGCCAGCGTCTACGCCGGCAAGCTCGGCGAGCAGGTCGCGCAGCCGCTGCTCAGCGCCTACGACGACGGCCGCCTCGGCAGCGAGTGGGGCAGCGAGGCGATCGACGACGAGGGCACGCCGATGCAGAAGACCCTGGTGATCGAGGACGGCCGCCTCACCTCCTACCTCTACGACCGTCTCACCGCTCGCCGCGACGACGTCGCCTCGACCGGCAACGGCCGCCGCGAGAGCTTTCGCCACCTGCCGATCCCGCGGATGACCAACACCTACATCGCTCCCGGCGAGGCGACGCCGGAGGGGCTGATCGGCTCGATCGATCGCGGCTTCTACGCCGTCTCCTTCGGCGGCGGCCAGGTCGACCCGGCTACCGGCGACTTCGTCTTCGGCGTCTCGGAGGGCTATCTGATCGAGGCCGGCGAGGTGGGGGCGCCCTGCCGAGGCGCCACCCTGATCGGCAACTGCCTGGAGGCGCTGATGGCGATCGACGGGGTGGCCGACGACTTCGACGTCAAGACCGGGTTCTGCGGCAAGGGCGGCCAGACGGCCCCGGTTGGGGTCGGACAGGGCCACGTCCGGATCGCGGCGATGACGGTCGGGGGGACCGAGGTTTGACCGAGCTCAGCGCAGTCGCGAAGGCTGCCCTCGAGGCGGCGCTGGCAGCCGGTGCCGGTGAGGCCGAGGCCTATGCGGTCGAGGAGAGCGGTCGCGAGGTACGGGTCCACGGGGGCGCGGTCGAGAGCCTCACCGCGGCGACCCAGAGCGGGCTCGGGATCAGGGCTTGGCGCGGCGGCCGGGTCGGCTACGCCTACGGCACCGACTCCTCTGCGGAGGGCATCGCCGCGATCGCCGCTCGTGCCGCCGAGGCGGCCGCGGTTGCCGACGAGGACGAGTTCGCCGGTCCGCCCGCGCCGGCACCGGTCGAGGCGCTGGCCGGGCTCAGCGATCCCTCGGTTGCCGCTTGGTCGACGGCCCAGATCGCCGACCTGGCACTGCAGGTCGAACGGACGGCCCGCGGCCACGACCAGCGGATCGTCGGAGTCGAGGGCGCCGTCTACGCCGACGCGGCCGAGCGGGTGGCGATCTCCTCTTCGGCCGGGATCGCCGGCGAGTACGAGTCTTCGAGCTGCTTCGCCTACGTGCAGGCGCTGGCCGAGAGCGAGGGCGGCCGCGAGACCGGGCTCGGCTTCGGCCTCGCCCGCGGCCCCCAGGGGCTCGATCCCGACGCGATCGGCCGCGAGGGGGCGGAGCGGGCGGTGGCGATGATCGGCGCGGTCAAGCCCGCTTCCCGCAGTTGCCCGGTGGTGCTCGACCCGACCGTCGCCGCCAGCTTCGCCGGCCTGATCGGCGGCGCCCTCGGCGCCGACGCGGTCCAGCGCGGTCGTTCGCCCTTCGCCGGCCGGCTCGGCGAGGAGCTGGCCGGGGAGGTGCTGGTCCTGCACGACGACGGCCGCGACCCGGAAGGCCCCGCCTCGGCGTCGTTCGACGGCGAGGGGCTGCCGCGCCGCCGCACCACCCTGATCGAGGGCGGTCGCCTGCAGGCATACCTCTACGACACCTACACCGCCCGCCGCGGCGAGGCCGCCTCGACCGGCAACGCTTCCCGCAGCGGCTACCGCTCGCGGCCCTCGGTCTCGGCCTCGAACCTGGTGGTCGCCCCCGGAACCGACTCCTTCGCGGAGCTGCTCGGTGCCGCCGGTGACGGCGTCTTCGTCACCGACGTCGCCGGCCTGCACTCGGGGGTCAACCCCGTCACCGGGGTCTTCTCGGTCGGCGCCTCGGGGCGGGCGATCCGCGGCGGCGAGCTGGCCGAGCCGCTGCGCGAGTTCACGATCGCCAGTGACCTGATCTCGATGTTGGGCGCCGTCCGCGCCGCCGGCGACGAGCCGCGCTGGGTCCCGTTCGGGGGGTCGGTCAAGACCCCGCCGCTGCTGATCGGGGCGATGACCGTGGCCGGCGCTTGAGCCTTTCTGGATCGTCCATGCGGCTGCGTCCGGCATGGGAACGCCGTTTACGCCGAGGCCACTGTTAGATTGCGCGCGTCTTCAAACCCCTGAGGAGGATTCTCGACGTGACCAAGGCAGAGTTTCTGGATCAACTGGCAGGCGACGAGCGCATCGGTGGCAAGAAAGCCGCCGGCGACGCCGTCGACGCGGTTCTCGATGCGATCACCGGTGCTCTGAGCAAGGGCGACGAGGTCAGCTTCACCGGTTTCGGCAAATTCCACGTCGCCGAGCGTGGCCCGCGCCAGGGCGTCAACCCGCGCACCGGCGAGAGGATCACGATTCCGGGCGGCAAGGTTCCGCGCTTCTCCGCCGGCTCGGCGCTGAAGACGAAGGTCAAGGGCGGCTGATTCGCTGACCCCCTTCGCCGATCGGCTGGCGGCGCTCGTCGATGAGCGCCGCAGCCAGATCTGCCTCGGCCTCGACCCCGACCCCGCCAAGCTGGCCGGGGCCGGGGACGCGGCACCTGACTCCGATCCAAGCCGGACCGTGGCGGAGCGGGCGGCCCTCGCGGTCGCCGCGCACTGTCGCGAGTTGATCGATCGCGCCGGCCCCGCCTGCGTCGCGATCAAGCCCCAGCTCGCCTGCTTCGAGCGGCTCGGGGCGCCCGGCTGGACGGCGTTGGCGGAGACCTGCGCCGCCGCCCGCGAAGCGGGTCTGCTGGTCGTCGCCGACGGCAAGCGCGGCGACGTCCCGGTCACTGCCGCCGCCTACGCCCAGGCCCTCGTGGGCGAGACGCCGACGCCCTGGGGCGCGGTGCCGGGGCTCGGCGCCGATGCCTTCACCGCCAATCCGTTGCTCGGGCTCGACGCCTTGGAGCCGCTGGTCGCGGCAGCCGCCGAGGCGGGGGCTGGCGTCTTCGCCCTGGTTCGAACCAGCAACCCCGGCGCCGCCGACGTCGAGGACCTGCCGGCGCCCGAGCGGCCGCTGCACGAGCGGCTCGCCGAGCTGGTCGACGGCCTGGCGGAGCGGCTGGCGGGACAGGGCAGTCTGAGTGGGATGGGTGCCGTGGTCGGCGCCACCGAGCCTGGGCACATCGGCCGACTGCGCGAGCTGATGCCGCGTGCGATCTTCCGTATCCCCGGTGTTGGGGCTCACGGCGGCCAGCCAGAGC
>DATHUE010000092.1:0-19377 GCA_035462545.1 Solirubrobacterales bacterium | reverse complement strand
CAGCCAGCACCGCGTTCAGAGAGGCGATCGCCACCGCCAACTGCTCTTCGTCGGGTTCGCGGGTGGTCAGGTTCTGCAGCATCAATCCCGGCCACATCACCGCCCGCACCCAGGCTTTGCGCCGGTTTTTCCCGGCCCACTTGATCACCTCATAGGAGAGGCCGGCGATCAGCGGGATGCCGAGGATGCGAGAGGCCAGCAGCCAGTACCACTCCGGCAGCCCGATCGGGGCAAAGACGAAGATCGCCAGCACCATCACGATCAGCAGGAAGCTGGTGCCGCAGCGCGGGTGCAGGCGCGAGTAGAGCTTCGCCCGTGCGGGGGTCAGCTCGTCTTCGGCCTCGTAACAGGAGATCGTCTTGTGCTCGGCCCCGTGATACTCGAAGACCCGCCTCAGGTCCGGCATTTTGCTGATCGCGAGGATGTAACCGATGAAGATCGCCGTGCGCAGGATCCCCTCGACCAGCCAGAACAGCAGCGAGGAGCCGAGCTCGTCCTTGATCAGGCTGGTAAGACCGACCGGGATGACGAAGAAGAGGCCGACCGCGAGCACCAGCGAGAGGGCGATCGTCAGGCCCCAGAGCCAGCCGCCGATCTCCTCCTGCTTGCCGTCCTCGTCCTCCTCAAGCTGCGCGTTTGCGGAGATCGCCAGGGCCTTGAAGCCGATCTTCATCGACTCGGCGAGGGCGACGACGCCACGGACGACCGGCACCCGCCAGAGCCGGTGCCGCTGCGCCCACGGCTTCAGCGGCTCGGACTCGATCTCGATCTCGCCCTCGGGGCTGCGGACGGCAACGGCCCAGACGTTGACCCCGCGCATCATCACCCCCTCCAGCACCGCCTGACCGCCAACTGGAGCGTCGCGTTTGGCGACCAGGGCGCCGTCCGGCATGCGCAGCGAATCGCCTCCGTTGGCAGACGCGGCGGCCGTCCCGTTACGGGACGGAGTGGGGCCCGGTGCCCCTGCCGAGCCCTCGACCGGGCTCATGGCCTATTTCGCGGCCCTGTGCTTGGCCGCGCGGCGCTGGAAGCGCTCGACGCGGCCGCCGGTGTCGACAAGCTTCTGCTTGCCCGTGTAGAAGGGGTGGCACTCGGAGCAGAGCTCGACGTGCAGGTCCGCTTTGGTCGAGCGGGTGTAGAACTGGTTCCCGCAGGAGCAGTGGACGTTCGCGAGCGTGTATTCGGGGTGAATTCCTGCCTTCATCTCCTCTAAGTCTAGAGAAGTGGGCAAGGGGTGCCGATACGCCCCTGTGAGCACTGACCGGCGAGTTGCGGATGCGCCCCCGGCAAGGGCCCTGCTTTGGCTCCTGACCGTGGTCATGCTCGGCGGCACCGCCCTGGTCGCGCTGCGCCACTGGAGCGGGCTGGGCGGGGGCGGGCTGGACGATCTCGCCGGCGGCGCCGTCTACGACGCCGTCGTCGTCTCGGCCGGCCTGGCCTGTCTGCTGCGCGCGTCCCAGGTCAGGGCCGAGCGCGGTGCCTGGCTCGCGATCGGCGCCTCGGTCCTGGTCTGGTCGGCGGCGGAGGTCTACTGGACGGCGGAGATCGCCGGCAACCCCTCCGCCCCATACCCCTCGCTCGCCGACGTCGGCTACCTGCTCTTCTACCCGCTGGCGGCGCTCGGCCTGGCCCTGCTGGTGCGGGCGCGCTCCCACGAACTCGACTGGCGGCTCTGGGTCGACGGACTGATCGCCGCGCTCGGCACGGCCGCCCTCGGCACCACCTTCGTCTTCGACTTCGTCGCCGACCAGGCGACCGGCTCTTCCCTGGAAGTGGCGACCACGCTCGCCTATCCCCTCGGCGACATCCTCATGCTCTCGCTGGTGGTCGGGGTGATCGCCCTGACGCGTTGGCGGCCCGGGCGCACCGGGTCCCTGCTGCTGGCCGGCCTCGCCGCCCTCGCAGTCGCCGACGTCGCCTACACCCTGCAGAGCACCGGCGAAGGCCTGCCCGGCGGCAACTGGATCGATCCGATCTACCTGATCGGCGCGGTCCTGCTCGGCTCGGAGGCCTGGCTGCACCGCGCCACCGCGATCCCGTCCGCGCCCCGCTTCGACGGCTGGCGCGAGCTGTTGGTGCCGGTCCTCTTCGCGACGGTGATGATCGTCCTCTTCGCGACCCAGTACTTCGGCGCGACCAGCGTCCTCTCGACGATGCTGTGGGTGGCGACGATGATCGCGATCCTGTTCCGGCTCGGGGTCACCGTGCGCGAGAACAAGCAGCTGCTGCAACAGGTCCGCACCGACGGCCTCACCGGCCTCGGCAACCGGGGTGGCATGGAGATCGACCTGAAGGAGCGCTGCGAAGCGGCGTCAGCCGCGCAGCCGATCTCGCTGACGCTCTTCGACCTCGATGGCTTCAAGCGCTTCAACGACACCTTCGGCCACCCTGCCGGGGACGAGATGCTGAAGCGGCTCGGGGGGCGCCTGCACAGCGCCCTGGGGCCAGACGGACACGGCTACCGGATCGGCGGCGACGAGTTCTGCGTAATCGTCGAGGGGCAGCCCGAGCGGCACGAGGCGGTCGTCAAGCAGGCAGCGGAAGCGCTCAGCTCGCACGAGCGCGGGGTCGACGTCACTCCCTCCTGGGGCGCCGTCGCGATCCCCGCCGAGGCCGAGACCCCCAGCGAGGCGATGCAGCTGGCCGACGTGCGGATGTACGCGCAGAAGGAGTCGCGGCGGCTGAGCCACGACGCGGTCCTGGCGGCCGAGCGCGCCAAGGTGGAAGCGGGCGGCGTCGAGCCGCCGAGCTCAGTCGGCGACCGCAAACCCCTCGAGCAGGGCCAGTAGCACCGCGGTTACCTCGGCCCGGGCTTCGGGATCCTCGGAGCGCGCGATCAGCATCGCCGCCTCGTCGAGCGCCCCCAGCAGCAAGTGCGCCGTCGGCTGCACCGGCAGCGGCCTGATCTCTCCGGCGTCGATCGCCGCGACCAGGCTGGCTTCGATCAGGCCGAGCCCGTTGGCGGCGGCGATCTCCCGCCAGCGGTCCCAGCCCAGCACTGCGGGGGCGTCGTGGAGGACGACGCGTTGCAGCTCCGGCTTCGAGCAGTCGTCGAGGAAAACCTCGATCCCGGCCCGCATCGCCGCCAGAGGACTGGTCAGCTCGGAGCCGAGCACGACCGCGGCGACGCGCTGGGTCGACTCCGCCTCGATCTGTTCGTAGACCGCTTCCAGCAATTTCTCTTTGCCACCGAAGTGGTGGTAGAGCGCCCCGCGGGTAACCCCGGCGGCGCCGACGATCTCCTCCGCTCCGACCGCGGCGTAGCCGCGGGCGCCGAACAGCTGCCGGGCGGCGGCGATCAACGCCGCGCGGGTCGCCTCCGCCCGCTCGGCCTGAGTGCGGCGCCCTGCGTTCGATTGGGGGGGCTCTGGACTTACATGCATACTGTATGTATGTTACGCGAAATCAAAGAGCGCTCTTGCCTTTTGTAGCCCACAGGGCGACAAAAGGCATCAGCGGTGACGACGAAGGGGGCAGTATGAGCGAGCACAAGGAGATCGACCTGCCGGCGGGCCGGATTCGCTACCGCGAGGCCGGGAGCGGCAAGCCGATCGTCTTCGTCCACGGCTATCTGGTCGACGGGCGGCTCTGGGACGGCGTCGTCGACCGCCTCTCCGACCGCTACCGCTGCCTCGCCCCGGACTGGCCGCTCGGCGCCCAGCAGATCGCGATGAAGCCCGACGCCGACCTCACCCCCTACGGGATCGCCGCGACGATCGACTCCTTCCTCGAGGAGCTCGATCTCACCGACGTGACGATCGCCGGCAACGACTCCGGCGGAGCGATGTCGCAGGTGCTCGCCAGCCGCCATCCGCAACGGATCGGCCGCCTCGTCCTCACCAACTGCGACACCCACGAGAACTTCCCGCCCGGGGTCTTCAAGCACCTGCCGAAGCTCGCCGCCGCGCCGGGCGGCATGACGCTGATCTCCCTCCCCTTCCGCGTCCCCGCCATCGCCCGCCGCGCCTTCCGGCCCTTCACCCGCGAGCCGATCGCCGCCGACCTGGTCGCCTCCTGGATGGAGCCCTCGCTCTCCGACCCTGCCGTCATGCACGACCTGAAGAAGGTCACGGTCGGGATGAACGCCCGCTACACCCTGGAGGCAGCCGAGAAGCTGCGCGGCTCCGAACTGCCGCTGCTGCTCGCCTGGGCGCCGAGCGACAAGCTGTTTCCGATCGCGCTCGCCGAACGCCTCGCCGGCGAAGTCGGCAACGCGAAGATCGTCCGCATTCCCGACGCCAGCACCTTCGTCCCCCTCGACCAGCCGGAGCGACTGGCAGACGAGATCGCCGCCTTCGTCAGCTGAGACGAACACAGGTTCGCTTTTCCCGCAAAGTGCAGGTTTTTCGTCCGACGGGCGGTAGAGGCTCTTTACATAACGCCCCCCTACTACTAGGACGGAGAGCCAGATGGGCAAGCAGATCTTCGATCAGCACCAGCCAAGGAGCACGATGGCGCGACGTCTGGACGAAGCGTTTGCCGGCTGCGAGGAGTGGACGCTCGCACCGCCTTCTCAGCGGCGCAGCGGCACCGGCCTCAGCCCCCGGGCCTCGATCTCGTCGAGGATCATCGGCAGGGCCGACGCGGTGCGACTCCAGGAGCCCGGCGCGCTGTAGTAGTCGGCGTCATGCAGCAGGACCACGTCGCCAGCGGCAATGGTGGCGGTGGACTTGCGCGCGATCGACTCGGGGGTGGCCCGCCGGGCCCAGTCCCTCCCCCACTGCGACCACAGCACCGGTCGCCAGCCTCGGTTGCGCACTGCCCGTAGGCCAAAGGCACTGAAGATTCCGTAGGGCGGGCGGTAGTCGCGGATCTCCTGACCGGCTGCCCCCTCGATCGCCGCCCGCGCCCGCTCGGCGTCCTCGATCAGCCCGCGCGGCGTCAGCCGCAGCTGGTTGCGGTGCCGGTGGCAGTGCAGCTCGACCCGGTGACCGGCGGCAACTATCTCCGCCGCCAGCGCCGGGCGCCGCTCGACCTGCTCGCCGGCGAGGAAGAAGGTGGCGACGGCGCCGCTCTCGCGCAGCGCCTCGAGCACCGCCGGCGTCCCTTCCGGGTGTGGCCCGTCGTCGAAGGTCAGCGCCACCCCCGGCTCGCCCTCCTGGCGCAGGACCAGGGTCAGACTGGTGCCGACCGACGGCACGACAGGCGCCAGCGCCGGCCCGGCGTGCAGGATCGCAGCGGCGCCGGCCCCGACCGCGGCCGCAGCGGCGATCAAGGAGCGGCGGCTCCCGGCTCGAGCTGGGACCGAGGGGATTCCGCCGACTTCTTCGCGGCGCCGTCGCCCTTGCCTTGGGGCACGGCGGTGCTGGCGGCCGCCTGCTCCGCTTCCTTGCCGATGTGGATGCGGCTGGTGACCGGCTCCAGGGGGTTCTGCCAGTGGACGATCGAGAGTGCCAGCAGAACCGCGAACGCGGCCCCGACCACGGCCGTGGCAACGCGCTCGGAACGCAGTCGCCAGACCGGCTGCGGCTTCACCCGCGGCCGCACGTCCAGCGCCCGGGAGGCAACCGAGGGCAGCGTGGCAAAGGAGGAATCGGGCGAGCGCCGCTCACGAGTGACGTGGCGCAGCATCGACTCCAACTCGTGCTCGGAGCGGGCGACCTCGGCGAGTCCGAAGCGCTCGAAGGCGGCGTTGTTGGCACGCAGGTGGCCGGCGTTGAAGCCGTAGGAGACGACCGGGCAGCCGCGGATGTGGGCCTCGAGCACGGTCAGCCCGGCGGTCGCGTGGATCATCGCGTCGGCGGCCGCCATCCAGTCGCTCATCTGCTCGGTGAAGCCGAGCACCCGCACCCGCTCGTCCTCGCCGAAGCGCCCTTCGAGCCGCTCGCGCGCCCCCTCGTTGCGGCCGGTGATGCAGACGACCAGCGTGTCCTCGTCGGCAAGCGCCGTCTTGATGGCGCCCTCGAGGTCGCCGATCCCCCAGCCCCCGCCGGAAACCAGGACGATCCGGGCGTGGGCCGGCAAGGCGAGGGCCTCGCGGGCGTCGCGGCGGGTGCGCGGCATCAGGAAGTCGCGTGAGATCGGCGGCCGCATCCACTCGACGCTGCCGGGGCCGGCCAGCTCTTCGACTTCCTCGATCGACTCCGGATGGGTGACGAAGTGCATGTCGACCCCCGGGTGGACCCAGTAGCGCAGTCCGGCGAGATCGGTGATCGCCGACTGCACCGGCACGTCGAGGCGGCGGTTTTCGCGCAGCATGCCCAACGCCGCGGTGGTGCCCGGGTAGGTCGAGATGACGACGTCGGGTTCGTGCGCGGCGATCATCCGCATCAGGCCGCGGGCGCCGAGCAGGTACATCAGGTGGTGGGCGAGCCAGCGCGTCGGGGCGAACTTGGTGATCAGCCAGTACTGGACGTCGAACAGCCACGGCGCCCAGCGGAAGGTGAAGCGCGAGCCGCCGCGGACCACGGCGGAGAGCAGCCCGCCCATCGCCTCGAGGCCGTTGTCGATCTCGACCACGGCCTCGGGCTGTTCGGCTTCGAGATCGGCCTTGATGATCCGCGCTGGCAGGTCGTGGCCCTCGCCGATGTCGGCGGTCAGCACCAGCACCCGCGGCGGCCGCTCCTCGAAGCGGGCGGCCCCGGCCAGCAGGGCGCCGACGGCGCGTTCGTTGCCGTTCAGCGACGGCCGCTTGCCCGGGATCGGGTCCGGCGGACGGGTCGTGTTGCGCACCCACTCGACGTAGCGGCGCACGCCCTCCTTGAAGCTCGTCTCCGCCTGCCAGCCGAGCTCGGCCAGCGCCCGCTCGTTGGAGATCGACTTGCCGGGGAAGTCGCCGGGGCGCGGCGGCGTGTGGACGATCTCGCAGTCGTCGGTGTTTTCCTGCACCCGCTCGGCGATTTCGAGGATCGTCACGACCTCGTCGCCGGAGAGGTTGTAGGTGCGGCCGGCCGCCGCGGGGGCGAGCGCGGCGACGATGCCGTCGGCGAGGTCCTCGACGTAGATGAAGCTGCGGGTGGTGCTGCCGTCGCCGGCGATCGTCAGCGCCTTGCCTTCGAAGGAGAGGTCGGTGAACTTGGCGACGACCCCGGCGGCGCGGGCGCGCGGGCCGTAGGGGATGCCGAAGCGCAGCACCGTGAACCCGAGGTCGTAGAGCTCGGCGTAGCCGGCGCAGTAGGTCTCGCCGGCGAGCTTGGTCGCGGTGTAGAGGTGGCGCGGAGCCGGGATCGGCGTTTCCTCGTCGACCTCCTGCTCGACGCAGTCGCTGTAGACCCAGGTGGTCGAGCCGTAGACGACGCGGCCGACCTCGGCCCGGCAGGCTGCCTCCAACACGTTCAGGGTGCCGCGGGTGTTGACCTCCTCGGCCAGCACCGGGTCGGCGAGGACGTGGCCGACGTCGGCGACGGCGGCGAGGTGGATCACAGCGTCGCAGTCGCGCATCGCCAGGTCGAGGTTGGCCGGGTCGGTGATGCTGCCGGTGAAGGTCTCGACTTCCAGCGGCGAGTGATACGGCGAGGCGCTGAGGTCGAAGATGCGCGGCGTCATCCCCCGCTCGAGCAGGCGGTCGACGACGTGGGAGCCGATGAAGCCCCCGCCTCCGGTGACCAGGACCCTCATGCGGCCTCCCTCAGCGCCGCCGCGCGGCTCTCAGGGCGGTCGTAGAGCGGCACGCACCAGTGGTTCTGCGCCACCCAGTCGGTGTTCGGCAGCTCCAGGTCGGAGCGGCCCATGATCCGGTGGCAGGGCTGCTCGTAGACGCGGCCGGTGCCCTGCTCGATCTCCTCGAAGACGAGGTACTTGTAGAGGCCGGAGGTCATGCCCTCGGGCAGCTCCAGCCGCGCCGGGTGCAGCGGGTCGAGGTGCTCGCGCGCGTGAGCGTTCTTCCAGGCGACGATCTCCTCCATCCGCTCGGCCTGGACCAGGCCGAGGGCAGCGGTGAACTCGCTCATCCGGAAGTTGAGGCCGTCGACCTCGTGCTCGAACTTGCCGTAGTTGCGGAACTTGGCGGCGAACTCGATCAGCTCGGGGTTACTGGAGACCAGCACCCCGCCCTCGCCGGTGGAGACGGTCTTGGTCGCGTACAGCGAGTAGACGCCGGCGTCGCCGAAGCTGCCGGGGCGGCGGCCGTCCCAGTCGGCGCCGTGGGCGTGGGCGCAGTCCTCGAGCAGGAAGATCCCCTGGTCGCGGCAGTAGGCGGCGATCCGCTCGGCGTCGAAGGCGATGTGGCCGCCGATGTGGACGAGGATCGCGGCGCGCGGCTTGTGCCGTTCCGCCTGGCGCTCGAAGTCCTCGAACGACATGCAGAGGTCGGTGCGGTTGCAGTCGACGAACTCGACCGCGGCGCCGGCGTTGACGGCGGCCAGGGGCGTCGCCATGAAGGTGTTGGAAGGACAGAGCACGGTCTCGCCGCGAACCCCGGCGAACTCGAGCGCCGCCAGAGCGCCGCCGGCCCAGCTCGAGACGCCGAGGCTGGGCAGGCCGTTCCACTCCGACCAGCGCCGCTCGAACGCCTCGAGCTTGGCGCCCTCGGACCACTGCTCGGAGTCGAGCACCTCGGCCCAGAGCTGGAACAGCCTCTCGCGGTCACGATGGTCGAACCCGATCGCGAACTTGGTCGCGTCGGACCGGGTTGTCTCTGCAGACCCTACGGTGACTCCTTGGACGAGGGGGCTTGCGAACGGGACAGCGGGGCCGGCAATCTAGCAGCGACCCTGGTCAGTCCCTCTGGCCATGCGCCGAGTCGATCACGACGCCGACCGAGCGGGAGCCCGCGAGCAGCATCGTGCCGGCCACCGCCAGGCTCATGAAGGCGACCAGGACCGCGCCGCCGAGCGGGGTTTCGCCCCAGGACTCGCCGAAGAGCAGCGGCGCCAGCAGCACCGGGACGATGATCTGGACGGCGAACATCGCCGGCGCCACGTGGGTGGCGCCGCGCCGCTGCAGGGCGCTCATCTCGCTCAGCAGGGCGATTGCCTCGGTGGCGATCGCGGTGGCCAGCCAGATTGCCCCGACCAGCAGCGCCCCGGCGGCGAGCTCGTCGGTCAACAGCTTGCTGGCGATCGCGGTCCAGGCGTAGCCGAACCCGGCGCTGAGCACGGCCAGGAAGCCGACCGCCGCGCCCCGTCCCCGCAATGCGTAGGGAGCCGCGATCGGGATCGCGACAAGGCCGAGGGCGATCAGGATCTCCACGGTGCCGGCATGGCCGGTGGTCCGCTCCGGCGCCGCCCAGGCGACCCCGGCGACACCGGCGACGATCGCCGCCACGGCGAGCAGCTCACGCCGCCCCGGCCTCTCCCCCAGCTTCGTCGCCCCCAGCCACAGCAGCAGGATCAGACCGCTGACCAGGCAGGGCTGAACGACGGTCAGCGGCGCCAGCATCAGCGCCACGATCTCCAGCGGCCAGCCTGCCAGCCCCAGCGCCGTCGCCCCCAGCCAGCGCCGGTTGCGCAGCAGCCGGCCGAGCAGCGACGGCTTCAGCGAGTGCTCCTGCGGCACCCCGCGCGCCTCCAGCGCCTGCAGCGCGATCGAGGTGTTGTAGAGCAGCGAGGCCCCGACCGCCGCGGCTATCCCCAGGGCCAGCACCGGGCGACCTTATTCGGTCATTTCGAACCCAGCCAACGACGCCGGTTGGCTAGTCGTAGCGCATCACGATCTCGGCGCTGCCGAGAGAGCCGAGCACGAGCGTGACGATGTACCCAAGACCCACAGTGGCTTCGTTGGCACCGAGGGCAACGAGGCCCAGGATCACGACCGTCTCGAAGAGGAGAACACAAGCAAAGAAAAGCAGCAGAGCCTTGGATCTGGTCATGCGATCACCTTGCCGACTATTGCAGACAAAAAGACTACCAGCAAGCCAACCGCGCAACCGCCCATCCCTCCGATCACCGTCGCCGCGCGAACCTTCTGCTCGGATCCTCCAGTCAGTGCTGGCCTCGCGTGCCCCAGAAACCCACCCACCGCGATCGAAGCAGCGAGCGTCCCCATCAGCGTGGAGAAGGCGGTGGCGATCGAGGCGGTGACGAACATCGCCCGACCCTAGGACAGAAAAACGCACAGCTGGCGCGCAGATCGCGCCAACTGTGCATCTAAAAGCGTCGCGGAAAGCTCAGGTCTCCTGGTAGAGCGGGCCGTCGCCGCCCTCGGGGAGGGTGAGGCGGCCGCCCTTGGCGGTGATCGCGCCGCACTGGACGCAGTTGGAGGCGGTGACGTGGACGTCGACCTCCGCCGCCTGGCTCTCCAGCTGGTCCTCAGGGATCTCGTAGACCTGGGCCGGGCACATCGAGACCCAGGTCTGGGCGATCTCGCGCGGCACCCGAGTCTGGATGCGGACGTGGTTGGGAGCGTCGTCGCGGGTGGCGTTGCCGGAGAGGAAGACCGAGTCGAGCTTGTTGAAGGTCAGCTCGTTGTCGGCCTTCGGGTAGGTGTCGCCCGCCTTGCCGAGGTCCATCTCGACCTCGGAGTCGTGCTCCTGCTTCCAGTGGCCGCCGGGGAAGTGTCCTTTGGTGACCGTCATCGCCGAGGCGAAGGCACCGCCGAGGAAGAAGCCTTTCGAGAAGGGCTGGCGCATGTTGCGCGATTCGTAGAGGTCCTTCTCGATCGCCGAGTTGTGGATCTTCTCGTCGTAGGCCTCGAAGTTGACCGAGTCGATGTCCTGCTTGAGCGCGTCGACGATCGTCTCCGCCGCGTACATGCCGGCGTGCATCGCGTAGTGGACGCCCTTCAGGGTCGGCACGTTGACCATGCTGGCGGCGTCGCCGGCGACGACCATGCCCGGCACCGCGAGCCGCTTCGGCATCGCAAAATAGCCGCCCGAGGGGATCGTCTTCGCGCCCCAGGCGACCCGCTTGCCGCCGTCGAGCAGCTTCTTGATGAAGGGATGGGTCTTGAGCAGCTGCAGGGCGTCGTGGACCGAGAAGGTGGCGTCGGTGTAGTCGAGCCCGGCGACGAGGCCGATGCAGAGCTTGTCCTCGCCCATCGGGTAGATGAAGCTGCCGCCGAACTCGTTGAAGCGCGGCGATTTGCGCAGCGGCCAGCCCATCGTGTGAATCACCCGGTCGAGCGGCTCCTTGACCTCCCAGACCTCTTTGACCCCGAGCTCCCAGCGCATCGGATCGGCGCCGTGCATGTCGAAGTAGTCGTAGGCCGCGTAGGTGAGGTGGCCGACCGTGCCCTCGGCGAGGACCGTCGCCTTGGCGACGACGTCGGAGCCGGGCTCGAAGTTGCCGAGCTCTTCGCCCTCCTTGCCGCGGCCGCGGTCGCCGGAGCGGACGCCCTTGACGACGCGGTCCTCGACGAGGAGATTGGTCGCAGCGGTCTCGGAGAGGATGTAGACGCCGGCCTCTTCGGCTTTCTCGGCGAGGAAGCGGCCCAGTTTCGAGACCGAGGTCACGTAGTTGCCGTGGTTGCGGAAGTTCGGCGGCATCGGCTTCAGCGGCAGCGCCGCCTTCGAGGTCAGCAGGTAGACCGCGTCCTTGGTCACCTCCTGGTAGACCGGCCACTCCTCCTTCGGCAGGTCGGGGAACAGCTCTTCCATCGCCGAGGGCTTCATGTTGGCCCCGGAGAGCAGGTGGGCGCCGGCGACTTTGCCCTTCTCGATCACCGCGACCGGGACTTCGCCCAGCTTCTCGGTCAGCTCCGGCTCGTTCTCGAGCAACTGCATGACCTTGTTGGCGCAGGCGAGGCCGGCGGGCCCGCCGCCGACGATCGCCACGCCAACCTCGATTCGCTCGTCCGCCGGGTCCGTCGGCGCGACGATCACGTCGGCCGGGTCGAACGGCGGCGGGAACTCGCTCGGAGCTACTGACATCGTGCTGCCTAGCCCTTCTTCGCCTTGATCGCCTCGGTCAGCTTGGGGACGATCTTGTGCAGATCGCCGACCACGCCGAGGTCCGAGAACTCGAAGATCGGCGCGTTCGGGTCCTTGTTGATCGCGAGGATGTTCTCCGAGTTCTGCATCCCGACCTTGTGCTGGATCGCCCCGGAGACGCCGGCGGCGAGGTACAGCTTCGGCGCCACCGTCTTGCCGGTCTGGCCGATCTGGGCCGCGTAGGGATACCAGCCGGCGTCGACGACCGCGCGGGTCGCGGCGACGGCGCCGCCCATCGACTCGGCCAGCTGCTCGCAGAGCTCGAAGCCCTCTTTGGCCCCGAGGCCGCGGCCGCCGCCGACGAGGATGTCGGCGTCCTCGATGTTGACGTCGGCACCGCGCTGCTCGCCGCGCTGGACGAGCGTCGCCTTGGTCGACCACTCGGAGAGCTCGACGTCGACGTCGATGACCTCGGCGGTTCCACCGGTCTCCTTCGTGTCGAAGGCGTTGAGCCGGCCGATGATGATCCCCGGCTCGCTGACGTAACCGACGTCGGCGATCTGGGAGTCCTGCAGGATCGGCCGCTCGACGACCAGCTTCCCGTCCTGGGCCTTGACCGCGGTGACCTCCATCGTCACCCCGGCGCCGAGGCGGGCGGTGAGGCCGGCCCCGATCTCGAAGCCGAGCAGACCGCCGCCGAACAGCGCGTAGGAGAAGCCCTGCTCGGAGATCACCTTCGCCATCGCGTCGACGATCGGCTGGGCCAGGCCCTCGGGCACGCTCTTGGCCCGGTAGACCTTGGCGGCGCCGTAGTTGCCGAGCGCGGCGCAGGCGTCGTCGGCAATGTCGCCGACGACCAGCACGGCGGCCTCGCCGCCGATCTCACCGGCCAGCTTGGCCGCCTCGGAGATCGCCCCGAGCGAGTTCTTGTTGAAGTTGCCCTCGTCGTCGTGGAGGGCGTAAGTCAGGATGCCTGCCATCTAGATCAGCTTCCTCTCGTCGAGCCAGGCGACGATCTTTTCGACCGTCTCGTTGGTGTCCTCGTCCTCGATGATCTCGCCGGCTTCCTTGGCGGGCGGCGGGTTCAGCGCCAGGACCGCGGTCTTGGAGCCGCCCTCGCCCACCTGGCCGGCCTCGATGCCGACGTCGCCGGTGGTCTTCTTGTCGAGCGGTTTCTTTTTCGCCCCCATGATCGCTTTGAGGCTCGGGTAGCGAGGCTCGTTGATCGCGTCGCCGACGCTGATCACGGCCGGCAGCTCGACGTCGACGGTGTCGTAGCCGTACTCGGCCTGGCGCTCGCAACGGAGCTTGCCGTCGGTGACGTCGATCTGGATCACCTGGGTCAGCGAGGGCATCTTCAGGTGGTCGGCGACGACGGCGCCGATCGTGTAGCACTCGCCGTCGTCGGACTGCTGGCCGAGCAGGACCAGGTCCGGGCTCTCGGCCTCGAGGACCTTGGCGAGGGCGAGGCCGGTGGCGCAGACGTCGGATCCGGCGAGCGCGTCGTCGGTGAGCTGCACCGAGCGGTCAGCGCCGAGCGCCACCGCCTTGTGCAGGGCGCGGTACGCGGACTCGGGGCCCATCGTCACCGCGACGACCTCCTCGACCGGGATCGCCCCACCCTCCTTGATCTGCATCGCAGCCTCGAGGGCGTGCGTGTCGAAGGGGTTGAGATTTTTCTCGCCGCCGCGATCCAGGCGCTTCGTACCGGGGTCGATGCGCTTCTGGACGGCGGCGTCCGGGACCTCCTTGACCAGGACGCAGATCTTCAACTTCGGGCCTCCTTCAGGCGTTGACTGACGAGTCAATCAGTGGTTACGAGGAGATGATACTGGGATCGGTGGAGCTATTCGCGCTGGTGGCGCTCGGTGGCCGCGCCCTGGATGAACTCGACGATGTCGTCGGTTCCAGAGCCCGGCGTGAAGACCTCGGCGACCCCCAGCTTCTTCAGCTCGGGGATGTCGTCGGCGGGGATCGTGCCGCCGACGGTGACGAGCACGTCGTCAACCCCCTGGGCGGCGAGCAGCTCGACCACTTTCGGGACCAGCGTCATGTGGGCACCGGAGAGGATCGAGAGGCCGACAGCGTCGGCATCCTCCTGGATCACCGTCTCGGCGATCTGCTCCGGCGTCTGGTGCAGGCCGGTGTAGATCACCTCCATGCCGGCGTCACGCAGGGCGCGGGCGATGATCTTGGCGCCGCGGTCGTGCCCGTCCAAGCCAGGCTTGGCGACGACGACGCGGATCTTACGAGCGGTTGCTGCCTCCATTGCGGCCGGGAGACTAATGGAGAACGCACGGCACGCGCCGGTCCTGCGGAGCCGCGGCTAGAAGACCGGGGACTCCGTATACGTCCCGAAGACCTCTTGGAGAGCCGAGATCATCTCCCCCTCGGTGGCGAGGGCGCGCGAGGCGGCGATGATCGGCGGCATCAGGTTGGCCTCGCCGGCGGCGGCCTGCTTCAGGTCGGCCAACGCCGCCTCGACCGCGGCGCCGTCGCGGCGGGCGCGGGTGGCCTGCAGGCGGTCGACCTGCTTCTGTTCCAGGGCCGGATCGATCTTCAGGATCGGCGTCGGCTCTTCGTCCTCCTGGGTGAAGTCGTTGACGCCGACGACGATCCGCTTGCGCTCGTCGAGCTCACGCTGGTAGGTGAAAGCGGAGTCGGCGATCTCACGCTGGGGGAAGTTGCGGCGGATCGCCTCGACCATCCCCCCCAGCTCGTCGATCCGCGCGAAGTAGCCGTAGGCGGCCTCCTCCATCTCGTCGGTCAGCTTCTCGACGAACCAGGAGCCGCCGCGCGGGTCGGCGGTGTTGACGACGCCGGACTCGTGGGCGATCACCTGCTGGGTGCGGAGCGCCACCCGCACCGCCTCCTCGGTCGGCAGGGCGAGCGCCTCGTCGAAGGAGTTGGTATGCAGCGACTGGGTCCCGCCGAGCACCGCCGCCAGCGCCTCCAGCGAGGTGCGGACGACGTTGTTGAGCGGCTGCTGGGCGGTCAGCGAGACGCCGGCGGTCTGGGTGTGAAAGCGCAGCCGCATCGACTCCTCGCGCTTGGCCCCGTAGGTCTCCTTCATCTCCCGCGCCCAGATCCGGCGGGCCGCCCGGTACTTGGCGATCTCCTCGAAGAAGTCGATGTGGGCGTTGAAGAAGAACGAGAGCCGCGGCGCGAAGTCGTCGACGTCGAGGCCGCGCTCGATCGCTTCCTCGACGTAAGTGAAGCCGTCCTTGAGCGTGAAGGCAAGCTCCTGCTGGGCGGTCGATCCGGCCTCGCGGATGTGGTAGCCGGAAATCGAGACCGGGTGCCAGCGAGGCATGTTCTCCGTGCACCACTCGATCATGTCGGTGACCAGGCGCAGCGCCGGCGCGATCGGGAAGCACCACTCTTTCTGGGCGATGTACTCCTTGAGGATGTCGGTCTGGATCGTGCCGCCCAGCTTCTCCGCCGGCACGCCCTGGCGCTCGGCGACCAGCACGTAGAAGGCGAGCAGGATCGCCGCCGGGGCGTTGATCGTCATCGAGGTGGTGACGCCGCCGAGCGGGATGCCGGCGAACAGCTGCTCCATGTCGTCGAGGCTGTCGACGGCGACGCCCTCACGGCCGACCTCGCCGAGGCTGCGGGCGTGGTCGGAGTCGTACCCCATCAGGGTCGGCATGTCGAAGGCGGTCGAGAGCCCGGTCTGCCCGTGGTCGAGCAGGTAGTGGAAGCGCTCGTTGGTCTCCTCGACGGTGCCGAAGCCGGCGAACTGGCGCATCGTCCACAGCCGCCCCCGGTACATCGACGGGTAAGGCCCGCGGGTGAACGGGTACTCGCCAGGCTCGCCGACCCGGTCCTCGAGCTCGGGATGCGCGTCCTCAGCCGTGTAAAGCGGCTCGATCGGGTGCCCCGACATCGTCGAGAACTCCGCCTCGCGCTGCTTGAACTCCGGTTTCGCCCCCGGTTCCGCCGCCATCAACGGTCAGTCTAGATCGTCCCTGGGCGACTTACTGTCGCTATGCGACGGAAACTCGCCCAGGCGGCTCAGCGGCGTGCGGCGAAGCGGCGCGGGGGCGGTTTGCGGCGGCCGGCGACGCGGGTGGCACCGAAGCCGGCGACGGTCGCCAGCAGGGTTACGGTGACGGCGACGAGGCGGCGGCCGAGACGCTCGAAGCGCAGCACCTGCCAGTCCTCTTCGCGAGCGATCGCCGTGAGCGGCGGGTCGGGGTTGACCGCGACCGGGTTGCCGACCGCGCGCAGCATCGGCAGGTCGGAGAGCGAGTCCGAGTACGCGTAGGACTCGGCGAGGTCGATCTCGTGCTCTGCCGCGAACGCCTCGATCGCCTCGACCTTGCCGGGGCCGTAGACGAACGGACCGTCGAGGCGGCCGGTGAAGCTGCCCTCGGCATCGACCTCGTAGCGGGTCCCGATCCCGCCCTCCATGCCGAGCACCGTCGCCAGCGATTCGACGACGCCGTTGCCGGCGGCGCTGACGATGAAGCAGGGCCGGCCGGCGTCCTGGTGGGCGTGGACCTCGTCCAGCATCTGCGGGTAGACGCGCGGCAGAACCGCCGCCATCACCTCCGGCCCCATCCGTTCGATCGTCCTCTCCGGGACGCCGGCGATCAGCTCGCGGGCAACCTTCAGCACCTCGGCGGTGCGCTCGTCGGTGGTGCCACGCAGGCGGTAGCGCAGGTGCTCGACCGCCCAGCTCGCGAGCTGGCGGCGGCTGACGATCCCCTGGCGGGTGGCGACGCGGGCGAACTGCATCCCGGAAGACCCCGCCATCAGGGTCTTGTCGAGATCGAAGAAGGCCGCGCCGCGGCTCATATCGAGCTAGGAGCCGTTGACCTCGAGCACGATCGCGTCGCCCTGACCGCCGCCGGAGCAGATCGCGGCGACGCCGAGGCCGCCGCCGCGACGCTGCAGCTCGTGCACGAGGGCGCCGATGATCCGCCCGCCGGAGGCGCCGATCGGGTGACCGAGGGCGATCGCGCCGCCGTTGACGTTGACCTTCTCCTCGTCGACGCCGAGCATCCGCACCGAGTTGATCGCGACCGAGGCGAAGGCCTCGTTGATCTCCCAGAGGTCGACCTCCTCGGGGCTCTTGCCGATCTTCTCCAGCGCCTGCTTGGCGGCATTGGCGGGGGTCTTCGCCAGGTAGGGGAAGTCGTCGGCGACGGTGCCGTAGGAGAGGACCCGGGCCAGCGGGGTGCGGCCCTCGCGCTCGGCCCAGTCCTCGGAGGCGACGACGATCGCGGCGGCGCCGTCGTTGACTCCAGGGGCGTTGCCGGCAGTGTGGGTAGCGTCGGGACCGCCGATCCCCTTCAGCCCAGCCAGGGTCTCGACCGTGGTGTCGGGACGGATCGCCTCGTCGGCCTCGACCGTGGTCTCGCCCCTGCGCGACTTGACGGTGACGCCGACGATCTCCTCGGCGAGCCGGCCGGCGTCGGTCGCCTCGGCGGCGAGCCGGTGCGAGCGCTCGGCGAAGCGGTCCATGTCGACGCGGGTGATCTCCAACTCGTTGGAGACCTCGCTCGCCTCGTTGATCATCTGCTTGTCGGTGAAGGGGTTGGTGAGACCGTCGTGGGTCATCGCGTCGATCGCCTGCACGTCGCCCATCCGGAAGCCGAACCGGGCACCCGGCAGCAGGTAGGGGGCGCCGCTCATCGACTCCATGCCGCCGGCCACCGCGACCTCGTTCTCACCGGCACGGATCGAGAGGTCGGCGAGCCCGACCGAGCGCATGCCCGAGGCGCAGACCTTGTTCACGGTCTCCGAGGGGACCTCCTTCGGGATCCCGCCCTTGATCTGGGCCTGGCGCGAGGGGATCTGCCCCTGGCCGGCCTGCAGCACCTGACCGAAGACGACCTGCTGGACCTGCTCGGGAGCGACGCCGGAACGATCCAGGGCGGCCTCGATCACGGTGCCGCCGAGGTCGGTGGCGTCGAGCGAGGAGAGGCCCCCGCCCATCTTGCCGAAGGGCGTGCGCGCGGTTCCAAGGATCACGGTGCTGGGCATGGACGGGCCTTTCTCTCTGGCTGCTTCGAAGTTCTGGCAGGGCCACACGGCCCGGATGGCGGAAGATACCGACCACACTCGCCCAGCGCGGTTCGTTTCAGACCGCACTCGTCCGAAAGGCACCGCGCCGCCTCGTAGACTCGCCGCCGATGAGGGTCGAGCTGAGCCAGGCGCAACTGTCCGCGGTCGACGCCGACCTCGTCGCGATCGGGCTGCGCGAGGGCGAGGAGCTGCCGGCCGAGCTGGCCGCGGCGGCGGGCGCCGGCGACGCCAAGGGCGGGTTCGAGAAGACGGCGCTGCTCCACCCCGAGGCGCCGGGCCGGGTGCTGGTCGTCGGGCTCGGGAAGGCCACGGACCTCGACGCCGAGCGGCTGCGCGTCGCCGCGGCGCTGGCGGCGAAGCAGGCGGTGCGGCTGGAAGCGCGCTCGCTGGCGTGGGCGCTGCCCGAGGGCGACGACCGCGAGGCCGCGGCGGCGGCGATCGTCGCCGGCACGGTCCTCGCCCCCTACCGCTTCGACCGCTTCAAGAGCCGCGACGAGAGCGACCCCGAGCCGGCGGCGCTCGAGTCGCTGACCCTGCTCCCCGGCGAGGCGAGCGCCGACGACGCCCTGGCGACGGCCGCCGAGGCGGCTCGAGTCGCCGCGGAAGCGCAGAACCGGGCCCGCGACCTGCAGAGCCTGCCCGCCAACGTCGCCACCCCGAGCTTCCTCGCCGCGCGGGCAGAGGAGATCGCCGCCGGCAGCGATGCGGTGGAGGTCGAGATCCTCGGCCGGCCCGAGCTGGAGGCGAAGGGCATGGGCGGCCTGCTCGCCGTCAGCCAGGGCGGCCCGCAGGAGCCGAAGCTGATCGTGCTCCGCTATCGCGGTGGCGGCACGGGCCCGACCCTCGGTCTGGTCGGCAAGGGCGTCACCTTCGACACCGGTGGCATCTCGCTCAAGCCCGGCGCCGGCATGCACGAGATGAAGTACGACATGTCGGGCGCCGCCGCGATCCTCGAGGCGGCGGCGGCGATCGCCGAGCTGGGACTGGCGATCGACCTCGTCGCGGTCGTCCCGACGACCGAGAACATGCCTTCCGGGACGGCGGTCAAGCCGGGCGACGTCATCACCCAGTACAACGGCAAGACGGTCGAGGTCAACAACACCGACGCCGAGGGCCGGCTGATCCTCGCCGATGCCCTCGCCTATGCGGTCGAGCAGGGAGCGGAGCGGATCGTCGACCTCGCCACCCTAACCGGGGCGGTGACGATCGCCCTCGGGTCCACCTACGCGGCGGTGATCGCCAACGACGACGAGCTCGCCGCCGCGATCGAGCGGGCCGGGTCGGAGAGCGGCGAGCTGGTCTGGCGGCTGCCGCTGCACCCCGAGTACAAGGCGCTGATGAAGGGCAAGGTCGCCGACCTCTCCAACCTGGCCTCGAAGCGCAAGGCCGGCACGATCACCGCCGCCTCCTTCCTCGAGGAGTTCGTCGGCGAGACCCCCTGGGCCCACGTCGACATCGCCGGCACCGCCTGGGACGTCGGCCGCGAGTACACCGGCAGCGAAGCGAGCGGCTTCGGCGTGCGGCTGCTGGTCGAGCTGGAGGAGGGGCGGGTCGTGTTCGAGGGCGAACCGGGGGAGGAGCACTACAACCCGATC
>DATHUE010000091.1:0-9227 GCA_035462545.1 Solirubrobacterales bacterium | reverse complement strand
GACGGCTTCTCCCCCGCGGATCTCTACCGCCGTGCCCGGCGCATGCACGACCGGCGCCTGCGCGCCGCGGTCGAGGAGGGCGCCGGCGCGGTTCTCCGCGGCGACCTCCCGGCGGCCCTTGCCGGCCTGTTCCAGGCCCTGATCCCTGCCGTGCCCTACGCGCCCTCGACCGCCTTCCTCGGCGCCGAGAAGGCGAAGCTCTCCACGCGCGCCGGCGAGCCGCTGCGGGTCGCGGTGATCGCCGACGGAATCGCCGCGACCCACGGCGTCACCCGCACGATCGAGCAGATTCGCGAGCGGGGCGTGCCCGGCTTCGAGGTCGAGGTGGTCGGCACCGACGCCGGCGTCGACCGCCGGCTGCCGGCGGCGACCGAGCTCGAGGTCCCCTTCTACGAGGGCATGAGGCTCGGCGTCCCCGGCCTGCCCGATCTGGTCGAGACCCTGGCCGAAGGCCGCTATGACCTCGTCCACGTCACCGCGCCCGGCCCCGCAGGGATCGCGGCGACCCTGCTCGCCCACGTCACGGGCGCGCCGCTGATCGCCAGCCACCACACGGAGCTGGCGTCCTACGCCGGCCTGCGCAGTGGCGAGGAGGACCTGGAGTCGATGGCCAGGCTGGCCCTCGGCGCCTTCTACCGCGCCCCGCGCGCGGTTCTCTCCCCGAGCCCGGCGGCCGATCGCTCGCTGCTCGGTCTCGGGGTCGGGGAGGCCCGGATCGGCCGCTGGGAGCGCGGCGTCGACACGTCCCGCTTCGATCCGGGCAAGGCCGCTCGCGACGCCTACCCCGGCGAGATCAAGGTCCTCTATGCCGGCCGCCTCACCCGCGAGAAGGGCATCGACCTCCTGGCCGAGGCCTTCCTGCGGGCGCAGCGGCGCGACCCGCGCCTGCACCTGCTGTTGGCCGGCGGCGGGCCCGAGGAGGCCGAGCTGCGGCAGCGGCTCGGCGAGCGCGCCACCTTCCTCGGCTGGCTGGAGGGCGAGGAGCTGCCCTGCGCCTACGCCAGCGCCGACATCTTTCTCTTCTGCAGTCGCACCGACACCTTCGGCCAGGCGGTGCTCGAGGCCGGCGCCAGCGGTCTGCCGACCGTCGCCGTCGGCGAGGGCGGCCCGGCGGCGCTGATCGAGAACCGCCACACCGGCCTGCTCTGCCGGCCCGACCCCGACCACCTCGCCGGCGCCCTGCTGCAGCTCGCCTCCTCGCCGCTGCTGCGGCGCCACCTCGGTGCCTCCGCCCAGCGCGCGGTCCGCGCCCGCTCCTGGGAAGGCTCGATGGAGCAGCTGGCCGCCGGCTACCGGCGGGCCCTGGCGGCGCCGCCCGCGGCAGCCCGGCAGCCCGCCGCCCAGGTCGCCTGAGCGGTCCGGAGGGGCAGCGGTGCCTCAGTACGATGACCCGATCGACGATCCGGGCCTCTACTTCAATCGCGAGCTCTCCTGGCTCGACTTCAACCAGCGGGTCCTGGAGCTGGCCGAGGAGGCCGAGGTGCCGCTGCTCGAGCGGGTCCGCTTCAGCTCGATCTACGCCTCGAACCTCGACGAGTTCTTCATGGTCCGGGTCGCCGGGCTGTTCGACCAGGTCGACGCCGGGATCGACGCCCGCGGCTCCGACGGCTTCTCGCCGGCCGAGCAGATCGACGCGATCCAGGCGCGGACGCTGGAGCTCGACCGGCGCCTGCACGCCTGTCTCGAGGACTCGCTGCGACCGGAACTGGAGCAGCACGGGGTTCGCATCCTCTCGCTCGACACGGCCACTCCGCAGGAGCGGCGCGAGATCGACGCTCGCTTCCACGACCAGGTCTTCCCGGCGCTGACGCCGCTGGTGATCGGGCTCGGCCGCCCCTTCCCCTACATCTCCAACCTCTCGCTCAGCCTCGGGGTGCAGTTGCGCGATCCCGAGAGCGGGGCGGAGATCATCGCCAGGGTGAAGGTGCCGAAGGAGCTGCTGGGGCGCTTCCTGCGGCTCGGCGACGGCTGCACCTTCGTGCCGCTGGAGGAGGCGATCGCCGCCAACCTCGACGCGCTCTTCCCCGGCACCGACGTCGTCGACTACGGCTATTTCCGGGTCACGCGGGACGCCGACTTCACCGTCAGCGACGAGGCCGACGACCTGCTGCAGGCGGTCCAGGACGAGATCCGCCGCCGCCGCTTCGGCGAAGTCGTGCGGCTGGAGATCGCCGCCGGGATGAACCCGCACCTTCGCGAGCAGCTGATCGACGCGCTGCGCCTGGAAGACCGCGAGGTCTACGACGTAGAGCGGCTGATCGGGCTCGACGACCTCGGCGCGATCGCCGATCTCCCCGGACACAGCGAGCTGCGCTACGAGCCGTGGTCGCCGGTGACCCAGCTGCGCCTGCAGGGCGAAGACGACCGCCCGGCCGACATCTTCGCGACGATTCGCCAGCGCGACCTGCTCGTCCACCATCCCTACGACTCCTTCCACACCTCTGTCGAGCGCTTCATCGAGCAGGCGGTCGCCGACCCCGACGTGCTGGCGATCAAGCAGACGGTCTACCGGACCAGCGACGACTCGCCGCTGGTCCCTTCGCTGATCCGCGCCTCCGAACGCGGCAAGCAGGCGGTCTGCATGGTCGAGCTGAAAGCGCGCTTCGACGAGGAGGCCAACATCCACTGGGCGAAGTCGCTGGAGGAGGCCGGCGTCCACGTCGTCTACGGCATCCCGGGCCTGAAGACCCACGTGAAGGCGATCCTGGTCGTGCGGCGCGAGGGCGACAGCGTCCGCGAGTACGTCCACATCGGCACCGGCAACTACAACGAGAAGACCGCCCGCCTCTACACCGACTTCGGCCTCTTCACCGCCGATCCCGACATCGGCGCCGACGTTGCCGAGATGTTCAACTTCCTCACCGGCTACGGCCGCCCGGCCGAGTACCGCAAGGTGCTGGTCTCGCCGACGACGATGCGCGACCGGATCGTCGAGGAGATCGAGACGACGGTTGCCGCGCACCAGCGCGGCGAGCCGGCGCGGATCGCGATGAAGATGAACTCCCTGGTCGACACCCGCTGCATCCAGGCGCTGTACGCGGCTTCGCAGGCGGGCGTGCCGGTGGAGCTCAACGTGCGCGGCATCTGCTGCCTGCGGCCGGGCGTGCCGGGCGTCTCCGAGAACATCCGCGTCGTCTCGATCGTCGGCCGCTTCCTCGAGCATTCGCGCGTCTACGCCTTCCACCGTGGCGAGGAGGCGCGGGTGCTGATCGGCTCCGCCGACCTGATGCCGCGCAACCTCGACAGCCGCGTCGAGCTGGTGACGCCGGTCGAGCAGGAGGGTCCGAAAGAGGAGATCCTCGACGTGCTCGAGCGCTCGCTGGCCGACAACGTCAACGCTTGGGAGCTTGGTCCCGACGGCGTCTGGACCCGGCTCGTCGCTCCCGAGGGGGAGCGTCGCAGCGTCCAGGACGAGCTGCGAGGGCGCCACGCGGCGCGGGTCAGCGAGCAGCTGACGCCGGCCACCGGCTAGAGCACTAGGATGCGCGCCGTGGCGCGTCTCTCCCTCCTGCCCCGCGACCGGACCTTCTTCGACCTCTTCATCCAGGCCGGACAGAACACGGTCCACGCCGCCCGGCTGCTCGATCGGATGATGCACTCCTGGCCCGACGAGAAAGACCTGGCCCGGGAGGTGCTCAAGGCCGAGCAGGAGGGGGACAAAATCACCCACACGATCATCCAGCGGCTCAACTCGACCTTCGTCACCCCGATCGACCGCGAGGACATCTACGGGCTCGCGACCCAGCTCGACGACATCGTCGACTTCACCGAGGAGGCGGCGGACTTTCTCGGCCTCTACCGGATCGAAGCGCCGATGGCGCAGGCCCAGGCGCTGACCAAAGTCCTGGTCGCCTCCTGCGAGCAGCTGGCGGAAGGACTCGAGCACCTGCCGGAGTTCAAGGACCTCGACAAGTACTGGATCGAGATCCACCGGCTCGAGAACGACGGCGACCGGATCTCCCGCGATGCCGTCGCCTCGCTGTTCTCGAACGGGATCGACCCGATGATCGTGATCCGCTGGAAGGACATGTTCGCCGTCCTCGAGGAGGCGATCGACGCGACCGAGACGGCGGCGCAGATAATCGAGGGCATCGTCATCAAGAACTCGTGACGCGGTGGACTCCGACGTCATCCTGATCATCGTCATCGGCACCGCCCTCGCCTTTGACTTCACCAACGGGTTCCACGACACCGCCAACGTCGTCGCCACCTCGATCTCGACCGGGGCGGCGCGGCCGCGGGTGGCGATCACGATGGCGGCGCTGCTCAACTTCGCCGGCGCCTTCGTCTCGATCTCGGTCGCGGCGACGGTCGCCAACGACGTCGTCGACGCCGGGGTGATCACGCCGACGATCGTCTTCGCCGGGCTGATCGGGGCGATCGCCTGGAACCTGGTCACCTGGTGGTTCGGGCTGCCCTCGAGCTCCTCGCACGCGCTGATCGGCGGCGTCGTCGGCTCCGCCGTCGCCGCGGTCGGGTTCGACGCGGTGATCGCCGAAGGCCTGGTCGGCAAAGTCCTGGCGCCGGCGATCGTCGCCCCGGTTCTCGCCTTCACCGTCGCCGGGGTCTCGATCGCGATCGTCTACCGGATCGTCGGTCGCCAGCGGCCGGGGACGGTGACCAGAGGCTTTCGCTACGGCCAGGTCGTCTCCGGCGGCCTGCTGGCGATCGCCCACGGCACCAACGACGCCCAGAAGACGATGGGGGTGATCACCCTGGCGCTGATCGCCAACGGCAGCCTCAGCGCCGGCGCCGACCCGCCCCTCTGGGTAATCGTCTCGGCTGCCGCGGCGATCGCGCTCGGCACCTACAGCGGCGGCTGGCGGATCATCAAGACCACCGGCACCCGGATCATCAAGATGGACGCCGCCCAGGGCTTTTCGGCCCAAGGGGCGGGCGCGGCGGTGATCCTCGCCTCCACGCACTTCGGCTTCCCGCTCTCGACCACGCACGTGATCAACGGCGGGGTGATGGGCTCGGGCGCGGCTAAACGGCTCTCGGCGGTCCGCTGGGGGGTGGCCGGGAACATCCTCATGGCTTGGGTTCTGACCCTGCCGGCGGCGGCGGCGATCGGTGCCGCCACCTACGGCGTCACCAGGATCTTCGGCGAAGGGGCGCTGGGGCCGGTTCTGGTCACGATCGCCTCGCTGGCGCTGATCGTCGTCCTCTTCCTGCGCCGGGCCGAGCACGGTGCCCCGGTCACGGCGGCGGGCGGATGATCGCCACCCTGATCGCGGGCAGGGAGCTCTTGGAGACGGTGATCGCCTCGACGGTGGCGGGCATCGGCGTGACCGTCACGTTCTCGGTTGCGATCTGGGGGGTGGCACGGTTCGTCGATCTCAGCCGCGCGGAACGGCGCCTGGCCGCGGGGGCCGCGATGACGGTCGCCGGCCTCGCCTTGGCGGCGACGCTGGCGGCGGTCGGGATCGGCATCGTCGTCATGACCCAGGGCTGACCCAGGCCCCCGGACGTACACTGGGGCCGTGCGCCACGCCCGCCACGCCCGCAACGCCGCGATCGTCATGGTCCTGGCCGCGATCGTCGCTTTCGCTCCGGCCGGCGGCAACGCCGTCGAGGCGATCTTCACCGCGCTGGTGATGGGGATGCTGGCCGGGATCGCCTGGACTCTCTACGTGCTCAGCCGCCAGCACCAGCTGACTTTGGCGACCCTCAGCGACGGTCGCCGGGCGATCTTGTTCGGGGCGTTGGGTCTTTTGGTCCTGCTGGTCGCCGGCTACGACAAGCTGACTTCGACCGGGGGCGGCACGCTGCTGCTGATCGTCCTCTTCGGGGCGGCGGTGGCGGCGATCTGGCGGGTCTGGACCGAAGCCCAGAGTTACTGAGCCGTCACTGATTTGGCGCCGAGTTGGCCGTTTTTGCGCGCCACGCGTGCGCTTTTCCCTGCGACGGTCCGGCCATGTCGCCCCAGGCCCCCGGCAGTGCCGGCCACGGAGAGGAAGGGACCGCTTCGGTCGAGCTGATCGCCGTCGTCCCCTTCCTGCTGCTGGCGGTTCTGGTGGCGGCACAGATCGCGCTCGCCGGCCATTCCCTCTGGTCGGCGAGCGTCGCCGCCCGCGCCGGGGCCCGGGCGGCACTGGTAGGCGGCGACGCCGAGACCGCCGCGCGCCGGGCGTTGCCGCCGGCGTTGCGGCGCGGCGCCGAGGTGGGGGAGGGGAGCGGCGTCTCCGTCCGGGTCGGCGTCCTGCCACTGGCCCCGGGACTGGCGCGGATCGAGGTCGGGGCGGAGTCGCGACTGGAGGCAGCCGGTGGCTGAGCGCGGACAGGCGACCGTCGAGCTGGTGGCAGCGCTGCCGGCGCTGCTGGTGGCCGCGGCGGTGGCATTGCAACTGCTGGTCGCCGGCCAGGCGCTGACCCTCGCCGACGGCGCCGCGGAGGCGGGCGCGCTGGCGCTGGCCGGTGGCGGTGAGGCCGAGCGGGCGGCGCGGGCGGCGCTGCCGGGATGGGCCGAGGACGACGTCGAGGTCGACGTCTCCGGGGGCCGGGTCACGGTTCGCGTGCAGCCGCCGTCGCCTCTGGCCGCGGTGGCCGAGCGTCTGACGGTGACCAGCTCGGCGACGGTAAGGACCGCCGGGTGAGCGCCGCGGCACCTGCGGTCGAGCCCCGCGGCGAGCCGGCGCTGGAGATCGCCGCCGGGGCGCCGGCAGTGGTCGTCACCGCCGTCGGGCGGGCCGACGGTTCAGCCGCGGCCGCGAGTGCTCTCGCCTGCGCCGGAGCCGAGCCGGAACGGGTGGCGCTGCTCGTTGGCCTTGGCGGCAGGGCGCCGCGGCCGACCTTGGTTGCCTCTGAGGCGGCGCGACGACTGGAGGAGCGGCTCGCGACCCACCTGCCAAGCGTTCGCGTCGCTGCCCGGGGTCAGCTCTGCTGCCTGGCCGCCGACGCCGACGCCGATGGAATCGCCGCTACCGCGGCGGCTGTGACCGTCGCCCGCGGCTCGCTGGCCGTGATCCACCTGCCGCCGGCGCTGCTGCAGTCGCTGCTGGAGGCGCCTCAGGCGCCGCGCCTTTCGGCGGCGTTGCTGCGAGCCGATCTCGATCGAGATCGAGCTCTCGTCGCCCTGCTCGCCACCGACCTGCTCGGCCGCGACCTTCGCCTGGCCGTCCTCAAGCGCCAGCTCGGCTGGGTTGCCGCCCGCCGCGCCCACTTTGGGGTCCTCGCCGCCGACGCGCCGGGCGGTCTGCCGCCTGCGGTGCTGCGCAACCTCGGTCTGCGATGAGCGGCGAGCGCGGACAGGCGACGATCCTTGCCCTCGGCGGATGCCTCGCGATCGTCGCCGGGGCGCTGGCGCTGGTGGCGATCGCCGGGGCGGTGACCGGCAAGGGGCGGGTCCAGCGGGCCGCGGACCTGGCGGCGATCTCGGCCGCCCGCTCGATGCGCGACGACCTGCCGCGGCTGCTGGCGCCCTCTGAGTTGCCGGATGGATCGCCGAACCCGCGCCACCTCGACAAAGCCGTCTACCTGGCTCGTGGCCGTGCGGCCGCGGTAGATGTTGCGAAGGCGAACGGAGTAGCGCCTTCGCGTCTGCGAGTGAGCTTCCCTGACGCCGATTCGTTCGCGCCGGTAAGGGTCGAAGCAGCGATTTCGGCTGAGGTCGCGGCACCCGGGAGGCCAATCGAGGTCGAGGCATCGGCGGTAGCCGAAGCGGCCGCTCCCGCTGGGGCGGGAGGGACGCCGGCGATAGCCAGCGGTGGCGGCTACAGCGGCCCCTTGCTCTACCGCCAGGGCGAGGGGATGCGCCCCGACGCGGCAGCGGCCTTCGATCGGATGGCAGCCGCGGCGAGCGGGGACGGCATCGCCTTGCTGGTCGTCTCCGGCTTCCGCTCCGACGCCGAACAGGCGGCTCTTTTCGCGGCCAATCCCGACCCGCGCTGGGTGGCGCCGCCGGGCCGCTCGCTGCACCGTTGCGCTACCGAGCTCGACCTCGGTCCCGGCTCCGCCTACGGCTGGCTCGCCGCCAACGCCCACCGCTTTGGCTTCGAACAGCGCTACAGCTGGGAGGCCTGGCACTACGGCTTCGTCGCCGGTCCTGCGCCCTGCTCGGAAGCCGGCAACTCGATTGGCCGGCCCGGGCATGACGGGAGCGCTTCGGGGGTCGGGGCGGTCCCGGCTTTCATTCCCGGCGAGTTCCGTCCCCTCATCGAGAGAGCCGCCGCTCGCTGGAACGTCTCGGCGGCGTTGCTCGCCGCGCAGCTGATGGCCGAGTCGGGCTTCGACCCGACGGCGGTCTCGCCGGCCGGGGCGCAGGGGATCGCCCAGTTCATGCCCGCCACCGCCGCCTCCTACGGTCTCACCGACCCTTTCGACCCGGAGGAGGCGATCGATGCCCAGGCCCACCTGATGGCAGACCTGATCGCCCAGTTCGGCGACCCCCAGCTCGCCCTCGCCGCCTACAACGCCGGTCCCGGGGCAGTCGAAGCCTGTGGCTGTGCCGGTCCCTACGCCGAGACCCGCGCCTACGTCGGTCGCATCCTCGCCCTGCTGGGCGGCGCCGGCGCCATTGCCCTGCCGACCTACGAAGTGAGGCTGATCGCATGAACTCATCTCCATGTATCACGCGTGATACGCTCGTCCCGATGACCGACGTCACCATCAGAGAGCTCCGCAACCAGGGCGGCGAGGTGGTCGATCGCGCTGCCCGCGGCGAGCCGATCACGATCACCCGCGACGGGCGACCGGTGGCCGAGCTGAAGGCGATGCGTCCTTCGCTCACGTCGGAGGCGCTTCTCGGTCGCTGGCGCGGCCTTCCCTCGGTGGATCCCGCCGCATTGCGCCGGGACCTCGACGAGCTGCTGGACCCGAGCCTGTGAGCCGGGGCGTTCTCGATACCTCGACGGTGGTGCTGCTCCCCGACCTCGACGACCCTGGGGTGCTTCCCGAGGAACCGTTGATCACCGCCGTCACGCTGGCTGAGCTGGCTGTCGGCCCCCTGGTTGCCTCTGACGATCTCGAGCGGGCCCGGCGCCAGGCCCATCTCCAGCAGGCCGAGGCCGATTTCGTCCCACTGCCCTTCGACGCGGCCGCCGCGCGGGCGTTCGCCGGCGTGGCCGCGTCCCTGCGGCAGGCGGGCCGCAAGCCCAGCGCCCGGGCCTACGATGCGATGATCGCCGCCACGGCGCTCGCCAATCGCCTGCCGGTCTACACCTGCAACCCTGGCGACTTCAGCGCGATCGACCGCCTCGAGGTGGTCGCCGTCCCGGTTCCGGGATGAG
>DATHUE010000090.1:0-18450 GCA_035462545.1 Solirubrobacterales bacterium | reverse complement strand
TCGCTGCTGATGCTGGTCGCGGCGATCGCCACCGCCGTGATCGCCAGCGACGGCGGCGACCTGACCTTCTCGATCGCCGAGCTGGCGCAGCGCGGGATCGCGGTCGAGAGCCAGCGCTGGATCTTCTGGTTCTTCGCCGCCGCCTTCCTCGTGAAGATGCCGGCCTTCCTCCTCCACGGCTGGATGCCGGACGCCTACCGGGCGGCGCCGCTGCCGGTCCTCGTCGTCTTCTCCGGAGTGCTGGCGAAGGTCGGCGCCTACGGCTTCCTGCGGGTGGTCCTGCCGCTCTTCCCCGACGCCACGGTGGAATTCCAGGAGGTGGTCCTGGTGATCGCCCTCGCCTCGATCCTCTACGGCTCGGTAATGGCCTTCACCCAGACCAACATCCGGCTGATCGCCGGCTACTCCTCGGTCGCCCAGCTCGGCTTCATCACCGCCGGGATCTTCGCCCTGCGCGCCGACGGGGCCGACGGGGCGATCCTGCAGATGGTCAACCACGGCCTCGTCGTCGCGCCGCTGTTCGTGATCGTCGCGCTCCTGGTCGAGCGGACCGGGACCGAGGACCTGCGCCAGATGGGCGGGATGGCGATGCGCGCCCCGGTGCTGGCGATCCTCTTCATGATCGTCGCCCTCGCGACCCTGGCGATGCCCGGGTCGGCCAACTTCATCGGCGAGTTCTACATCCTCAACGGGCTCTTCCAGGAGAAGGTCGTGTTCGCCTGCATCGCGATCAGCGGCGTCGCGATGTCGGCCTTCTACGCGCTGCGGCTCTACCAGGGGACGATGCACAACCGCCTGCCCTCGGGACAGAATCACGGGGTCGGCTCGCGCGAGATCTCGGTCCGCGACGGGGCGGTGCTGGTGCCGCTGGTGCTCTGCATCGTCGGCCTCGCCCTCTACCCGCAGCTGATCCTCGAGCGCAGCGAGCGCACCGTGCAGCAGACCGTCGCCAGCGTCACCCGCGGCGACGCCCCCGACGCCAAGCTGGCGACCACGGAGGAGCAGCGATGAACTTCGACGCGCCGGCGATCGACTACGCCGGGATCTCGCCGCTGATCGCGCTGACGGTCGGGCTCTGCGTCGTCCTGCTCAGCGCCGTCTTCAAGCCGGTCAAGCGCTGGGCGCCGGGACTGACCCTGCTGGTGCTGGCGATAACCGCCGGCCTCTTCGTCTGGCAGTGGGGCGAGTCGAAGGACCTGGTCGCCGGGGCGCTGCGGCTCGACGACCTCGGCACCTCGATCTCGCTGATCGCGATCTTCATGGCCGCCGCCACGGTGCTGCTCTCGCTGCGCGAGCCGGCCGCCGAGGAAGCCGGCTCCGGCGAGTACCACGCACTGCTGCTCGGCTCGGTGCTGGGGATGGCGCTGCTCGCCCAGGCCCAGAACCTGATCACCTTCTTCGTCGCGATCGAGGCCCTCTCGATCCCGCTCTACATCCTCTGCGCCACCAACCTGCGCCGCGAGGAGTCGCTCGAGTCGGGGCTCAAGTACCTGATCGTCGGCTCGCTCGGCTCGGCGACGCTGCTCTACGGGATGGCCTTCCTCTACGGCGGCAGCGGCTCCACCGACTTCGCCGGGATCGCCAAAGGGATCGCCGGCGGCGGCCTGGTCGGCGACCCGCTGGTCCTGGTCGGGATCGCCCTGGTCGCGGTCGGGCTCGCCTTCAAGACCTCGATCGCCCCCTTCCACCAGTGGACGCCGGACGTCTACCAGGGGGCGCCGACCCCGATCACCAGCTTCATGGCGGTCGCCACCAAGGCCGCCGCCTTCGCCGTCTTCGTCCGCTTCTTCGACATCGCCCTCGCCTCCGAGACCGGCGACTGGCAGCCCGCCCTGGCGGTGCTGGCGGCGATCTCGATCGTCGTCGGCAACGTCGGCGCCCTCGGCCAGCGCTCGCTGAAGCGGCTGCTCGGCTACTCGGGAGTCGCCCAGGCCGGCTACATGCTGGGCGGCCTGGTGGTCGCCAGCGAGGCCGGGGTCGCGGCGCTGGTCTTCTACCTCGCCGGCTACGCGCTGATGAACCTCGCCGCCTTCGCGGTAATCGTCGCCCGCGAGCGCGAGACCCCGTTCGGCGACGACGTCCGCGCGATCCGCGGCCTCGGGGCCGAGCGGCCGCTGCTCGCCTGGCCGCTGACGATCTCGATGCTGGCCCTGGCAGGGATGCCGGCGACGGCGGGCTTCATCGGCAAGCTCTACCTGATCGAGGCGCTGGTCGAGGGCGACTACACCTGGCTCGCCGTCTTCATCGCGATCGGGACGATGATCTCGGTCGCCTACTACCTGCGGGTGGTGGCGGCGATGTGGATGCGGCCCGAGGGGGAGGCGCCGGGGCAGCCGGCCGTGCCGGCGATCGCCGGGGCCGCCCCCGAGGGCGACCCGGTCGACCCCGCCGCGGGGGGCCGCTGGTACATCGTCGCCCCGGCCCTGCTCGCCGCCGCCGGCACCGTCTTCTTCGGCGTCATCCCGCAGCCGCTGGTCGAGTTCGCGCAACAGGCCGGCTCGGCCATCTTCTGAGAAGACAACCGCTCCGGCGCGAGGGGCGGATATGGTCAGGAGATGACCTCGCGCCCCAGAGCTCTGGCAGCCGAGACGATGTGCGAGGCGTTTCAGACGACGGTCGCCGAGCGGCCCGACTCGCCGGCGCTGCGGCTGAAGGACTCCGAGTACGCGGCGAGCTTCGCCGAGTACGCGGAAACGGTCCGCCAGCGCGCCGCGGGACTGGCGGCGCTCGGGGTCGGGCGCGGCGACACGGTCGGGTTCATGCTCACCAACCGGCCCGCGTTCCTGCTCACCGACTGCGCCGCGATGCACCTCGGCGCCACCTGCTTCTCGGTCTACAACACCTCCTCGCCGGAGCAGATCGAGTACGTCGTCGGCGACGCCGCCAACCGCGTGATCGTCACCGAGCAGGCCTTCCTCGAGACGGTGCTGGCGGCGCGCGAGCGGGTCGCTACGCTCGAGCACGTGGTCGTCGTCGACGGCGAGGCGCCGGACGGGACGATCTCGCTGGCCGAGCTCGAGGCCGGCGGCGATCCCGGCTTCGACTTCGAGGCGGCCTGGCGGGCGGTCGAGCCCGAGGACGTGCTCTGCCTGATCTACACCTCCGGCACCACCGGGCCGCCGAAGGGGGTGCAGCTGACCCACGCCAACATGATCGCCGAGTGGCAGGCCATGGACCGGGTCTTCCCCCCCGAGCCCGGCGGCCGCAGCATCTCCTTCCTGCCCAGCGCCCACGTCGCCGACCGCTGGTCTCAGCTCTACTCGCAGATGATCTACGGCGCCTGCGTGTACTGCTGCCCCGACCCGCGGCAGATGGTCGCCTACTCGATCGAGGTGCGGCCGACCTTCTGGGGCGGGGTGCCGCGGATCTGGGAAAAACTGAAGACGGCGCTGGAAGCGGCGATCGAGGGCGAGCAGGACGAGGCCAAACGCGAGGCGACCGCCTGGGCGATGGAGATCGGCCGCCGCTACGTCGCCGCCTACCTCGACGGCGAGGTGCCGGCCGAGCTGCAGGCCGAATGGGCACGGGCCGACGAGCGCGTCTTCTCGAAAGTGCGGGAGCTGCTCGGGCTCGACCAGGTCGAACTGTTCGTGGTCGGGGCGGCGCCGGTCCCGGTGGAGGTGCTCGAGTTCTTCCTGGCGATGGGGATCGAGATCTGTGAGCTGTGGGGGATGTCGGAGCTCTCCTCGGGGGCGAGCGTGAACCCGCCGGGGAAGGTGCGGGTGGGGACGGTCGGGCCGCCGCTCCCCGGGGTCGAGATCAGGCTCGCCGAGGATGGCGAGGTGCTGGTCCGCGGCCCGATCGTGATGAAGGGCTACCGCAACATGCCCGAGAAGACGGCCGAGACGATCGACGGCGACGGCTGGCTCGCCAGCGGCGACATCGGCGAGTTCGACGAGGCCGGCTACCTGAGGATCGTCGACCGCAAGAAGGAGCTGATCATCAACGCCGCCGGCAAGAACATGTCGCCGGCCGGGATCGAGGCGAAGCTGAAGTCGGCCTCGCCGCTGATCGCCCAGGCGGTGGCGATCGGCGACAACCGCCCCTTCAACGTCGCCCTGCTGACGCTCGACCTCGAGTACCTCGCGGCGCGCGGCGCCGATCCGGACGACCAGGCGATCGCCGCCGAGGTCGAGGGGGCGGTCGCCGCCGCCAACGAGCGGATGTCGCGGGTCGAGCAGATCAAGCGCTTCGCGGTGATCCCCGGCGAATGGGCGCCGGGCGGCGAGGAGCTGACGCCGACGATGAAGCTCAAACGGCGCCCGATCGAGCGCCGCTACGAAGCCGAGATCGAAGCGCTCTACGCCGGCTGAGCCCGAACCGGTAGGCATTGGGGATGGGCGTCCTGCTCACCACCGGCGCGATCGTCGCCGCCACCGGCTTCGGCGTCTGGTCGGAGCGGCGCTGGCCGGCCGGGGCCGCCCACGCCTCGCGGCGGGCGCTGGTGCTGCTGCTCTACGTGCTGCTGCCGCCGGTGATCTTCTTCAACATCGCCGCCAGCGAGATCGACCTCGGCCACGGCGTCGGGCTGGCGCTGGGGATCGTCGCCTCTTCGCTCGGCGCCCTGCTTGCCTGGTACCTGGCGAGCCGGGTCCTGCGGCTGACCCGCCCTCAGGTAGGGGCCGTCGTCTGCACCGTGCTCAGCGTCAACACCGGCTACCTCGGCTACCCGCTGGCGGTCGCCCTGCTCGGCCGCGATCAGCTCTCGACCGCGGTGCTCTACGACGTCCTCGTCACCGGCCCCTGCCTGCTGCTCGGCGCCTTCGCGGTCGGCGCCGCCTTCGGCACCAAGGCGGGCGAAACCCCGCGCCAGCGGGTCGGCGCCTTCTTCACCCGCAACCCGCCGCTCTACGCGGCGATCGCCGGGATCCTGGCGCCGGACGCGCTTGCCCCAGAGCTGCTCGTCGACCTCTCCCAGGTCCTGATCGTGGCGATCCTGCCGATCGGCTTCTTCGCGGTGGGCGCCACCCTGGCCGAGAACGCCGAGCACGGCGAGCTGCCGATGCCGCCGCCGCTGACCCGCCCGGTCGCCGTCGTCCTCGCCTGCCGGCTGGCGGTTGTGCCGGCCCTCCTGATGCTGCTGGCGGCACCGCTGATCGACCTCCCCGCCGCCTACCGGCTGCTCTCGGCGATGCCCTGCGGGCTCAACTCGCTGGTGATCGCCCACGCCTACGGGCTCGACATGGAGATCACCGCCGAGGCGGTCACCTGGTCGAAGACGATCGTCGTCCTCGCCGCCCTGGTATCCCTGTTGCTTTAGCGCTTGGCCCCAGTCAAGCCGCCAACCTCCTCATGAAATCGGCTCCACGCTTTCCGAGGAGTGCAGTAGCGCCACACCCGTTCGCCTTCCTTCTTCGGCAACTGACCCGCCGTCACCAATTCGATCACCAGCTGCGGAGTGGTTACCAGCCCCAAGCCTCGATCGCGCGCGAGTTGCTTTCCGAATCGGTCATCGGTGATCACCTCGAATGCCTCTCCAGCTTCTCGCCGCTGCGCCGCATAGAAAATCGTCGCGAGCTCCCCTCGATCCTCGTCGGGATGGTGGCCTGGAATTTGGCGGGCCCTTATGACCTGCGCGACTCTTGCCTTGAGATCGAGGCCCAGTTCGCGAACTGGATTTGGGGGCCAATCCTCCAAGAGCGTTTCGAGCGCCGGCAGGCTCGCCGCCAGTCTCTGCAGCTCAAGATGGACGTCCTCGACCATGTGGACTCTCGGCCCGAGATGGGCGGCCATCACCCGAGCGGAGCCAATTCCCGCCTTGCAGAAGCTCACGGGCATCGTCGCATCGGTGAGCAAGAGGGCGCTCATGTGCCACTCAGTCCGCCGGGAAACTCGAGGAGAACAGCTCGTCCACCTCGCTCCCAGAATTCTCTGCCGGCAACCTCAAGCGTGCCCTGGCGATCTCCGGCGTAAGCAGTCCACGCTTGACGAGATCAGCGACCTTGGCTTGCATGCTTGCCGGGACATACGCCCCACGTGTATAGCTGGCCTGGATCGAGTCAGAGGGTCGCACCAGTCCCAGCGCGCGCGCGATCTCGTAGTGAGACTCGGCCTTGATCGCCCTGTCCAGTTCCCCCCGCAAGGACCGAGACTGAAGTCGATTGACCTCTTGCAGCCGGTACCGGACCACGGGCGCGCTGACGTTAAAGGCGAACGCGATCCGAACCAAAACCTCGAGTGAAAGCCTGGGGTCGTCGTTACGAGCGAACCAGCCGTCGATCGCCGGCCGAGGCATCAACAGTGAAGAGGCGAAGCGGTTGGCTTCGATCTCCTTGATCTGAGAGTTCCTGAACTGGATGTTGCTGTCGAGCTGTGCCCCGTGCCTTAGATGGTGGTGGCCGAACTCGTGAGCCAGAGTGAAACGCTGACGAGTGTGGTGCTTCGACTGGTTGAGCAGAACGAATGGCTCTCCCTGGTCCAGCTGATAGGCGCCGTCGATTCCCTCTTCCCCGAGAGGGAGGATGAAGATCCGCAGTTCAACCTCGTCTTCGAGGAGCCGGAGAAGATCCGGAACCGGGCCGTCGAGACCCAGCCCCAGTTCCCGCCGCGCGATCTCGGCGGCCCGTTCCACGGTCATCCCGCCAGCGCCTCGATACCCCGGTACTCGTCGATGCAGGCGCTGAAGATCCGCAGTGACTCCTTGATGGCCTCATCCTCAGACTCTGCGGCGCGGAGCAAGGCAGGCTCGGCCTCCTCCTGCTCCATCAAATGCCCAATCGTGACGTTGAGCGCAGCACTCGCTGCCGCCAACTCTCGGGCAGTCATTGCCCGCTGGCCGGCCTCGATCCGACTTACGGCACTTTGGTCCAAGCCAAGTGCCTGACCGAACTCTTCCTGAGTAATCGACTGGCGTTCCCGGAGGGCCTTGACTCTCACCCCCAGATCCCGATCTGTCATCGGACTCTCTCCTTTCTATACGGGATGTAGTTTTACATATAGATAGGACAAGAACATGTTGATTCAGCATGCCTCGCCTGAAGTGGCAAACTGGAGCAGATGCTGCACCACGTCGGGATCGAGGTCTCCCCCGCCGAGATCGAGCGGGCGGTCGAGCTGTTCGAGACGGTCGGGTTCGAGCTGGTCGAGCCGCCGCCCGGCCTGGCCGAGTTCACCTGGCTGCAGCGCGAGGGCACCCAGGTCCACCTGATGCCCGAGGAGGCGCCGACCGCCGCCCGGCGCGGCCACCTCGCCCTCGTCGTCCCCGAGCTCGAGCGGGCGCTGGAGCGCCTCAGGGCGCGCGGCTTCGAGCTCGAGCGGCGCCGCAGCCACTGGGGCTCACCGCGCTGGGTCGTGCTCGCCCCCGGCGGCCACCGGGTCGAGCTGATGGCCTTCCCGCCGCAATAGGTCAGGCGGCGCGGTCGCGGCAGCGGCGCTTGAAGGCGAACAGATCGCTGTCGGCGACGCCGAGCAGGGACTCGTTGTCGGCACCGTCGGCGGGGAACAGGGCGAGGCCGGTGGAGATCGTGACCCCGGTGCCTGTCTCGATCGCCGAGCCGAGCAGGCGGACGCGCTCGCGCAGGCGGGCGGCGACTTCCTCGGCCTCCTCGGCGCCGGTCTCGGGGAGGATCACCGCGAACTCGTCGCCGCCCTGGCGGAAGACCGCGTCCTCGGCCCGCACCGTCTCCCGCAGGACCGCCCCGATCTCCGCCAGCAGCCCGTCGCCGCGCAAGTGGCCGTAGCGCTCGTTGACCTGCTTGAAGCCGTCGAGGTCGAGCAGGATCAGGGCGAGCTCGCGGCCGTGGCGGCGGTGGCGGGCGACCTCCTCGGCCAGCCGTTCCTGCAGCGCCCGGTAGTTGCCGACCCCGGTCAGCTCGTCGCAGCGGGCGAGCGCCCAGAGCGCGTCGTGGCTGGCGCGCAGGCGGCGCGAGAGCAACACGACCCCAGCGGCGACGGCGAGCAGGCAGAGCAGCTCGACCAGGACCAGGACCAGGGTCTCGCCCCGGGAGAAGGAGCCGGACAGCAGCGGCGCCAGCAGCCCGGCGCCGATCGCGACCAGCCCGGCGACGAGGACACCGGCGGCGACCGGGTCGCGATCGGGGGGCTCGTTGGGCAGGGGGGCTGGGCTCATCGACCTGACGGCATGGACGAAGTGGAGCGCAGATACCCAGCGCCTACGCATAGTTATCGGCGACCATTCGAAGCTTCGTCACTTAGCACCGGCTCGGTCTCCCTGGCCGTCAGCGGCCGCAGCTAGGATGCCCCGGTGCGCTACCCGGTAGAGCAGTTCACCGCCGAAGAGCGAGCCCTGCTCGCCCCTCATTTCACCAACCTGGACCGGCCAGTGTTCGCCCTGGTGAACCTGCCGGAAACTGTCAAAGGGGCGCTTTTTGCCCGCTATTCACGGTATTCCGGGACCGTGCGGCGGCTCTTCCTCGAGGAGTTCGCCGCCGACTCCCCGGCCGCCGGCCGCCCCTTCGACGAGGAGGAGGGCGAGCGCGCCGCGAAGCTGTACGAGCGCGTCTTCCTCGGCTATGGCGACGACTCGATCGCCCAGGTCGGCGGCGCCCACGTCGCCTGCGAGTGGGTCAGCAACGTGCTGACCAAGCTCCTGCAGCGGGGCCGGCTCGCCGCCTACCTCGAGCAGTCGACCCGCTACATCCCCTACGACCGGGAGATGCCGGGCGGCGGCTACCGCTACTACCGCGGCGAGGACCTCGGGCCGGAGTTCGGCGCCGCGATGGACGAGCTGTTCGCGATCTACTCGCGCTCGCTGCGACAGGTCGAGGCCTGGGCGGCCGAGCGCTGGCCGCGCGGCGAGAACGAGCCCGAGGGCGCCTGGCAGCGCTCGATCCGCGCCAAGGCGCTGGACCTGCTGCGCGGCCTGCTGCCGGCGGCGACCCTCAGCCACGTCGGCATCTACGCCTCCGGCCAGGCCTACGAGCAGCTGATCCTGCGGCTGATGGCCTCGCCGCTGCCGGAGGCGCGCGAGTACGGCGGGATGATCCTCACCGAGCTGCAGCAGGTGATGCCGAGCTTCGTCTCCCGGGTCGAGCGGCCCGACCGCGGCGGCGAGTGGATCTCCTATCTGCAGACGCGCCGCGAGCAGACCGAGCGCTGGGTCTCCCGGCTCGGGCTCGACCGCCGGGGCGAGGGCGAGGACACTCCCTCGGTCGAGCTGGTTCACGTCGACGGCACCGAAGAGGACCTGCTGGCGGCCTGTCTGTTCGAGGCGGCGAGCGCGCCGGAGACCGAGATCCTCAACCGCATCGACGTCCTCGACCGCGAGGAGCGGGCGGCGCTGCTGGGTGCGCTGGTCGGCGAGCGCGCCAACCGCCGCCACCGCCCGGGGCGCGGCTTCGAGGCCCTGCGCTATCGCTTCGAGATCGTCTCCGACTACGGCGCCTTCCGCGACCTGCAGCGGCACCGGATGCTGACCTGCCAGTGGCAGCGGCTCGGCCCCGACCTCGGCGCCGGCGTCCCAGCGGCGGTCGCCGAAGCCGGCGCCGGCGGCGAGTTCGAACGGGCGCTGGAGATCTCCCGCCGCGAGTACGAGCGGCTGGTCGCCGCGGGTCTCGCCGAGCAGGCCCCCTACGCGCTCAGCCTCGCCTACCGGATCCGCTACACGCTCGACCTCAACGCCCGCGAGGCGATGCACCTGATCGAGCTGCGCTCCGGCCGCGAGGGCCACCCCGGCTACCGCGCCGTCGCCCAGGCGATGCACGAGCGGATCGCCGCCGTCCACCCCGGCGTGGCGGCGGCGATGAGCCACGTCGACACCTCCCAGGAGGCCCGCCTGGAGCGGATCCTCAGCGAGATCCGCACCCACCGCAAGCGCATTGCCGCGACCGAGCAGGCGGAGGCGCCGCCCGGTCTCAACCCGCTCGGCTAGCTACTCGCGCTGCTTGCGCTTGCGGCGCGGCTCGTCGGGGTCGCGCGGCTCGGCCTCGATCTCGGCCGCGGCTCGCTCGCCCGGGCTCGGCCAGGGGACCGCTTCGCCCGTCTCCCAGGCCGGCGGCCGGCCGCCGGGGACGGCGCCGAGCAGGAGGAACCCGAAGTAGAGGAACCAGAGCCAGGTAAGGGGCAGGGCGAAGATCGCGGCAACCCCGAGGGCCATCCCCAGCGAGCCCCAGAAGCGGGTCAGGAGGCCGGCCCGCATCGCGTTGAGGCAGCCGTACATCAGCGAGAAGGCCAGACCCAGCATGCCTGCGATCTGGAGGCCGAAGGCGATTCCCTTGAGCGAGGCGCCGGCGATCGCGTCGTCGGCCTCGTCGTCTTCGAGCTTCGTCGCGACGCACTCGGCGAGCGGGTCGCCGCCCGGGTAGTCGTCGGCGAACGCGTCTCTGTCGTCGTCGCGCTCGTCGCGGCACTCCTCGCCCGCGTCGGCGCGGGTGAGGTCGGCGCTCGCCTCGCCGGCGACGAACGTGTCGGCGGCTTCGGTGGTCGAGAGCGAGTTGAGGCCGGCACCAAGGCCGAGGAAGATCGGCGCGACGACGAACAGGCCGATCAGCTGCGAGCGCACTTTCTCGCTGCGCCCCTGGGCGGCGCGGAACAGGTAGACCAGCGCCGCGCCGAGCAGGAAGAAGCCGATCGTCTGCAGGACGCCGGAGAGGACGATCCTCGAGCTGTCCCGGTCCACCTCGCGCAGGAACTCGGCGCTACCGTCGCCGCCGATGCCGCTGACCACGACCAGCGAGGCGACGAGGAGGACGACGCCGAGGATCGTCGCCGCGGCGACCGGCGTGCGCCAGCGCGCCTCCCACTCGAGGATCTGCTCACGGCTGCGCTGCATGTCTCTCTCAGGCCCCTCTCGTGGAAGTCGAAGGAGCCGTACGCTACCGCGCATGAGCAGAACGCAGCCCACCCCCGTGGTTCCGCTCGAGGCCGGCGCCGGTCCCGAGAATCCCCCCTGTCCCGCCTGCGGCGAGCCGCTGTTCGGCTGGCTCGGAGCGGAGCCCGGCCTGGCCGGCCCCGTCAGCCGCTGCGAGAGCTGCGGCCTCGGCGTCGTCGGCGCCGAGGCAAGCGCCGAGGAGGCGCTGCGCGAGCTCGACCGGCTCGGCGGCGGCGACGGCGTCCGGATCGCCAACCGGGGCAGCTTCGCCGCGGCGATCGGCGAGGCCGGCTGGTCTGGGCTGGAGCGCGGCAGCCGCTACCTGTTCACGGTCGAGGCGGTGCGGCGGCTCGTAGCCCGGCGCGACCAGGTGGTGCGCTCGCGCCGCTGGGCCCCCGCCGCCAGCCTCGCCGCGACCTGGCAGACGCTGCTGAACAGCGTCACCTTCGGCCACGACGTCGCCCTCGGCGCCCTCGGGCGGGCCGCGGCACGACCGGCGACCGAGCCCTGGCAGCGGCGGATCGACGCCCTGGTCAGCGTCGTCCTCGCGATCCCCGCCGCGGTCTTCGCCCTGCCCCTGGAGCTGATCGGTGCCGCCTTGCGGCGCGGCGCCGTACTTTCGGTGCGCTTCGAGCTGCTCTGAGAGCGGCGGCGGCGGCGCGGCCTCAGGGTAGAAGGCCAGCACGAACTCCATCAGGTCGGCGAGCAGCCGCTCTGAAGCGGAGGAGGCCTCGGCCGCCCTCCGCGCGATCGTGGACCTGATGCCGTCCACCAGCAGAGGCGTGAGAAGCGGTGGTGGTGGCGGGCCGGCGCCGAGGCTCGGCACCTCCCGCAGGATCCCGAACAGGCGCCGCTCAGCCTCCTCGCGTCCCTCCCGGTCCTCCGCCCCAGCCGCCATCGCGGCGCGAATCGCAGCCTCGACACGGGCGTGGAACTGCTGCGGCGAGAGCACGGCAACCGTGCCGGCACGGGAACCGGGCGAGTCGTACACGGTCATCGGGGGCTCCTCTCGGTCTGGACCTGGACAACCTGCGGGCGGCTAAGCACCCGGCCGCCGAGGGAGACCTGCGACGACCGGGCCGCTCGCCTACATCGGCGCCGTTAGGGAAGAAACGGCCACCAGTGTCCCGATCGGAGACACCCCTAGGTTCCCGCCATCGGGGCCGCGCCGCCACGCAGATGGGGCGAAGAGGGGCGGCGGAGGTTCGTAGAAGCTACGAAAGGCCGGCTGGCTCGCGCTGCAGGCAGGCGCGCAGGCGAAGCGCGGTTTCCAGCTCGACCCGGCGGGCGCCGACCGGGTGGCCGAGCCGCTCCTCGGCGGCCCGCAGCCGGTTCGCCACGGTCTGGTGGTGGACGCCGAGCGCGGCGGCTGCAGATGCGGCGTTGTGGTCGGCGCTGAAGTAGGCGACGATCGTCTCCCGGATCCGCTGCGAGGTGGTCGAGTCGTCCTCGATCCCGCGCAGCTCGTTGGCGACGAAGGCCCGCGCGTCGTGCATGTTCTCGCTGGCCAGGGCCTCGACCGCGACGTCGGCGTAGGCGACCACCTGCGCCTCGCTGCTGCGGGCCACCCAGCGTGCCCGCAGGGCCTGACGGTTGCTGGCGCGGAAGCCGGCCTCGCCGTAGCCCTCCAGTCCCAGGGCCAGTCGAGCCAGGCCGGCGGGGCGGAAGCGCCCGAGTTCGCGCTTCTGGGCGGGATCGAGCGGCCGCGAGCCGCTCAGCCAGCCCCACCAGTTCTTGTTCAGCGGCCCGATAGCCAGCAGCGGCCGCCCGAGGGCCGTCGCCAGCTCCCGCATCGCCGCCTCCGCCCCCTCGCCCCAGGCGATCAGGCCGAGATGGTGCTGTTCGAGGTCGATATCGAGCTGGGCGCCCGCCAGAGAATCGCCTTCGAGCAGGGTGCGAATCGCCTGGAAGCGGCGCTGCTCGCCGCTGCGCACGGAGTGCTCGAGCTCGCGCTGGTAGATGTCGGTGACGTAGTCGCTGAGCAGGCCGGCGTAGCGGAAGAAGTATTGGGAGCCGTGCCGCAACAGCTGCTGGCGCTGGCCGGCGTCCTCGACCTCGCGCTCGACCAGATCGAGCCAGGCATCCCAGAGACTCATCTGCGCGATCCGGTAGCCGCTCAGCAGAAGTTTCAGCTCGCCGACCTCGGCCACCGCCCGGGCGCCGACTGTGTCGATCTCGGTCGGGCTGGCGGGAAGGATGCCTCGCCGAAAGCCGCTGAGCTGGGCGCCGAGACTGAGGCGGATGAACTTGGCGATCTCGTCCTCGGCGAAGACGGTGCCGGTCAGCCAGCCAGGCAGCGACTCGTGCAGGCGCTCGCGGGTGATCGCGGCGAGCGCATCGAGCCCGTGCTCGAGCTCGCGCGCGAGCTGCCGGAATTCGCCGCGCACGGCCTCCGGCACCGGGTCCACGCTCGCAGCCTGGACCCCCTCGATCTCGGCCCCATGCCCCATTCTTTTCCCATCCGGCACCACCCGCGTGGGCGGTGTCCTTCCCCTTACAAAGAGAGAACGAGTCTGGACGCGGCGGCCCCCACCCGCCACGTAGATAGGCCGAAAAGGCCAAGCGAGAACTCGTAGGAAATGCGAATCGGGAACTCGAGCCGGGAGGCGAAATCGCCGTCGGCATACAACCCGCAGCGTTCGATGCACGTTCTCTGCAGGCAGATGAGGGCCATCAAAGGCGCGGCCCACGGCAATTGAGCGGGTTCGACCTAAGGGCGCTGCTCGCCGCACTGCATGAGCACGACGTCGAGTTCGTGGTCATCGGGGGAGTCGCAAAGCTCGACTCGACGCTTCCAACGGTCGGCGATCGCCCGTTCGACCCTAGCGCCGACGCCAAAGTCGTTCGCCAAGGAGGAAACGTGACGGCTGACACTCGATTCGGCGGTCTGGACATCGTCCAGCGAGCGCTTGGCGTTCCCGGCTATCCGGTCGGGCGCGAGACCTCGCTGACCTGGAGAACCTCCCGGATAGCTGAGGGGCGGCCCGCCCCGGGCGCTTGGCGGGGCGGGCCAAGCGCGAGGCGCAGGTGGGCTCAGACGGCCTCACGGGCGAGGCAGGTCCAGAGCCGCAGGGCCATCGCCAGCTCCAGGTGGCGGGAGCCGACCGGGTGGCCGAGGCGGTCCTCGATCGTCCGCAGCCGGTTGGCGATGGTCTGGTGGTGGACGCCGAGCGTGGCAGCGGCCGAGGCGGCGTTCAGCTCCGCCGCCAGGTAAGCGTCGAGGGTCTCCCGCAGGCGGGCCGAGGCGGCTGTCGCGTCGTCGATCCCGCGCAGTTCGCAGCGCACGAAGGCGCGGGCGTCGTTCTGGGCCTCGGTCGCCAGCGCCTCGACGGCGACGTCCTCGTAGTGGATCGTCGCGGTACCGGCCGGCGCCACCCACTGCGCCCGCAGCGCCTGGTGGTTGGTGGCGCGGAAGCCCGGCTCGCCGTAGCCCTCGAGGCCGAAGGCGATCCGCACCCCGGCGCCGGCGTCGAAGCGCTCGATCAGCTGCTCCTGGCGAGCGTCGAGCGTTTGGGCACCGCTGATCCATCCCCACCAGTTGTGGTGCAGGCGCTGGGTCAGCAGGGCGCGGCGGCCCCGCGCCGCGGCGAGGCGCCGGGCCGCTTCGTCGCCCCCCTCTCCCCAGGCAACCAGCCCCAGGTGGTGCTGGTTGAGATCGACGTCGACGTGCGAGTGGGCCAGCGGGTCGCCTTCGAGCAGGCTCTTGATCGCCTGGAAGCGGTGGTGCTCGCCGCTCGCCGCCGCCCGCTCGATGCTGCGCTGGTAGCCCTCCGCCATGTAGCGGCCGACCAGGTCCGCGTACTGGAAGAAGTACTGCGAGCCGTGCCGCAGCAGCTCCCGCTTCAGAGCCTCCTCGGCGACCTCGGCCTCGACCAGCTCGAACCACGAACCCCAGAGGGCCATCTGCGAGAACCGGTACCCGGCCTGCAGCGAGGCGAGGTCCCCGACACGGGCGGCCAGCACGATCATCGTCGCGTCGATGTCCGGCAGCCGCCCGGGCAGCACCCCATCCCGGAACGCGGCCCACTCGGTCCGCAGGGTCCCCCGGATGCACTCCTGGATCTGCTCCCAGATCCCATCCGCCTCGGAGACCCAGCGCGGCATCCGCCCCCGCATCGCCTCCAGCCCCTCGGCGGCGAGAAAGTCCAAGCGGGACTCCAGCTCGGCGACGAGCCTGAGGAACTCCGTGGCGCTGGCATCGGAGCCGAAGCGCTCGGAGCGCTCGACGGTCACCTTCAGATCTGGAGCGCCTTCCCTACGCGCTTTCCCACGCGCGCCGCGAACTTGACGTTCGCTCATGCTCCACCTCCGTCTGCGCGCAGGGTAGCACGCAGACGGAGGCGTTTACAACTGCCGCATCCTTCCTACCGATGCCCAAACGCAGCAGGGGCCGCTCTCGATCGCTAAGGAAAAGCGACTTCAACTGGCCCGTTGGCCGTATAAAACTGAAGATGCCCGCTCAGTCTCAGGTGGCTTCCAAGAGGGCAGAATGGAGAGGCGTACACCCAGCCCGCGTATTCAACTGGAAATGACGAGAAACCCAGTTCCGCGGCGCCCTGCATTTTTTTACAATGCGCCGGAGTAGGCACTTGAACGGTGTAGGCGAACTCGATGGGCATTTCTCCGGTGCCGTCTGAAGCCACCGTGATCGGACCGACTTCCACTTCTTCAGCGTCGATGTCGATCAGTGGATTCCAGGATGCGGTACATCCTTCGATCGTCGCGGGCGCTTCCGCAAGGCTTGCGGGATCTGCTGCGTTTTCCTCCATCGTCGTTTCAATCTCGAGCTGTTCACACTCAACGGGGCCGCCCGAGGTTTCCCACTCCATGTCCCATCCCTGGATGAAGATTTCCGCTTCGTTTTCGATCACTCCCGCTGCGTCGGAGAACGTAACCGCTCCGGCGGGCGCTGCTGGCACCGCTGCTACGACCAACAGAGCCAGTGCGACGATGAGGAAACTAGGTTTCTTACTCATAAACGATTCCTTCCTCTCGGATACGGCGGCGGATGAGCACGAGGCGTTCTGTCTCATGCAATGCGCCGCTCAGGTCCCGTCCACTCTCGCCTCCCGTCCTCCGGGCCGGCTCTGCGATATGACAAATTGGAACGGAGCTAACTTTACTAGTGGAAATTAGTGCACCAATGGTACCATTGGTGCCATAAAAGACGCGCGGTGGAGTTCGCCCACCGCGCGTCTTTGAGTGATCAGGTGCTGCAGCCTTTTAAGGGAAAGTGACTTCAGCCGGTCCGTTATTGGAGGTCAGCTGAAGCTGCCCGGCCATATTCATATCTCCGAGAGTGCAGCCGGAATGGGTCAGGTTCCCGCTATACTGGATCGCTTCAGAGGAAATCGGCGACATCGCGACGCCTAGGGTTCCCTGCATTTTGGAGCATCCCCATCCAAACACGTTGCTGGTGTAGCCGAACTCGATCGGCATCGCACCCGTGCCGTCCGATCCCATCGTGATCTGGCCGATCTGCACGTTGTTAGGGTAGATTCGGTTTAGCGGATTCTGGGTGACGTAACATTCCGCCAGAGTGGCGGGACCTTCCTGCAGGACGGCGGGATTGGCTGAGTTTTCCGCCACCGTCGTCGCGATGCTGAATTCTTCGCACCGAAGATTGCCTGCTTTCAGCGACACGTTCGAACCCTGCAGGAAGACTTCCGCTTCGTTTTCGATCGCTCCGCCCGCATCGACGAACGTCACCGCCCCGGCCTGCGCCGGTGCCGCTGTGACCACCAACAGGGACAGCGCAGCAACCACTAGCCCGACTTTCCTTCTCATCTTCCGATTCCTCCTGATATGAGATTCGCGGGGGCGCTGGACGTTTTCCCACTTCAGCACCCCCACCGCTTCTGTTACTCCTAGTCTTCTGCCCTGACCTCTACCGTGCCCGCACGATGTGACAAATCGGAAGCTGGGAAGCTTGACAACTGAACATCACACCAAGGCGCTTCGATCTCCTTCAGCCGGAGGGCGACCTCGAGCTCGCTGGCGCATGCCCCGAGGGGCCGTTCCAAGAGCTCCTCGACGGCGCGAAGGCGGTTGTTGACGGTCTGACGGCTGACGCCAAGCGCCGCCGCCGCAGCGGCGGCATTGCGTTCGGCGGAGAAATAGGCGCGCAGCGTCTCGCGAAAGGTGTCGCCGCCGTCGCGCGCCCGGGCCAGAGGCGTGAGGTAGAGGTCCTGAAGCGATCTGGTCAGGACCTCGTCCTGCAATATCGAAGCGAGCAGGCTGACGTGCGCGTACCGTGTCGTAGGAGCCTCGCCGCGCCTCGCGATCAGCAGCGCGGCCGCCGCCTGCCGATGGGTGAGTCGCCAGCCGGACAGGCCCATGGCGGGCTCCCCGATCGCCAGGCGTATCCCACCCGGAAGCGCATCCGAGGCGAGGCGCTCAACCCTTTCGGGATCCGGCTTACGAGCGCCTCCCAGCCAGGCCCAGACAACTCCGTCGGTGTTGGGCACCAGCAGCGGCCGGCGGTCAAGGCGCTTTGCCAGCCCACGCAATGCCCCTTCCGCCTCCGGCCCGAACGCGATCACTCCCAGGTGCCAGCCCCCGAATTCGTAATCCAGCCTGGAAGGCTCAGTGGGCCTGCCGGCGAGCAAAGCTTTTACGCATTCCGCCTGTTGCCTATGCCGTGAGCAAGCCCTCTGCTCGACCTCGTCGCGGTACTCCGCCGCGACGGCGTCGAGCAGTCGGTCGAGCAGGACCGCCTCCGCGCGCAAGGCCCGCTGCGTGGACCCGCGCCGCATGCCGAGAACTTCGGCCTCCTGGACGATGAAATCCTCGAGAACCGCGTATCCGGCGATGTAGCGGCGGAGCACTGTGTCGAGACGCACCCCAGAGCCGGCAGCCCGACGGGCTTGAGCTCGCAGCTCGGCGGGAATCGGTGGGGCCGGACGCTCCGCGCCCTGAATTGCGGCCAGCCCGTAGGACATCGCCGCCGAGACGGTCCCCTTGAGACCGTCGGCGTATTCCGGGTCCCCCACCTCCGCGGGGTCTGAAACCGCGTAGACCCTGGTCAGCAGCGTCTGCTCGATCTCCTCGCGCCGCTCGCCCAGGCGCTCGACGAGCGCCTGGGCCGACTGCTGCTCCGTGGCCCGCGCCACCGCCAAGACGACCCCCTACTTGCGGCCCTTCTTCTTGGCCTTGGCCTTCTTCTTTCCGCAGTTGACCTTCAGCGCCGGTCTGCTGTTATGGCGCTTGCCGTTGTGGGCGTTCATGCGGACCGTGGCCCGGTGGGGCTTGCCCTTGCGACAGAGGTTCTGGGAGGTGATCAGCAGGCTCTTCTTACCTCCGAACATCCGCAGGGTGAACTTGCTCACCGGGACGTCGGGGACGAAGTCGAAGGTGTTGCGGATCCCCTGGTTCTTGGAGTCGGTGCGGCCTGAGAGCTCGACCTCGACCGGCTGGTCGTCAGGGCCTCTGAGGGCTGCGACGAGGTCGGGCAGGGTGTTGTCAGAGCTACGCAGGTAGACCGGTCCCTGGACCTTGCCGTCCAGCAGCGGCGTCGTCGCTTCTGCCTTGCCGTAGATCGATGCCTTCGGGCAGTTGTCGGCTGCGAACTGGACTCGGGTGCAGACGGTGCGGATGTGCTCTTGGGCGAGGAAGATCGAGTGCGGGAAGGTGACCGCGGTCCTCGAGATGTTGGCTTCGCCGGGCTTTGCCCACAGGGTTGC
>DATHUE010000089.1:0-9224 GCA_035462545.1 Solirubrobacterales bacterium | reverse complement strand
CTCGGCTCCGGAGTGCTCGACGACGATCTCGACCAGGCCGAGGTGGTCGATGTGCTGGTGGGTGACGATCACCAGCTCGAGGTCGTCGATCGAGTGACCGCGCTCGCCCAGCTGCGCGTTCAGCTCGTCCAGCGCCTTGCCGGAGTTGGGCCCGGTGTCGACCAGGGTGAGGGGCGAGTCTTCGATCAGGTAGCAGTTGACCCGCCCGACTGCGAACGGGGTGGGGATCTGGAGCCGGTGGATGCCCGCCAGTGCGGCCTGCTCCAGCGCCTGCTCCGGGGTCGGGCTCACGCGCGGATCAGGCCGAGCAGCTCGTCGCGGCGGCGTTCCATGTCCCCGCGCGAGACCAGCGACTCGAGGTTGAGCCGCAGCAGCGGCTCGGTGTTGGAGGGGCGGACGTTGAAGTGCCAGTCCTCGTAGTCGACCGAGATCCCGTCGAGCCGGGTGATCTTGCCGTCTGCGTAGCGCTCGGCGATCTCCGCCAGCTTCGCCCCCGGATCGGCCACCTCGGAGTTGATCTCGCCGGAGATGAAGTACCGGGAGCGGAACTCCGCGATCAGCTCGCGCAGGCTGCGGCCGTCCTTCGAGAGCAGCTCCAGCACCAGCAGCGCGGGGATCGTCCCCGAGTCGGCGTTCCAGAAGTCACGGAAGTAGTAGTGGCCGGAGACCTCGCCGCCGAAGGCCGCCTCCTCCTCGCGCATCCGCGCCTTGAAGAAGGCGTGGCCGACCCGGGAGAGGTCGGAGCGGCCGCCCTCGGCCGCAACCAGGTCGGGGACCGCGCGGCTGGAGCGGGGGTCGTAGAGGATCGTCGCGCCGGGGTCCTTCTTCAGCACCGAGCGGGCGAGCAGTGCGCAGACGAAGTCGCCGTCGCAGAATTCGCCGCTGGAGTCGATGAAGAAGCAGCGGTCGGCGTCGCCGTCCCAGGCGATCCCGAGGTCGGCGCCGGTCTCCGTGACTCGCCGCATGATCAGCTGCCGGTTCTCCTCCAGCAGAGGGTTCGGCTCGTGGTCGGGGAACTCGCCGTCAGGCTCGAAGTACATCTCCTCGAGCCCGAGCCCGAGCTTGGCGAGGATCGGACCGACCATCGGGCCGGCCATCCCGTTGCCGCCGTCGACCACCACCTTCATCGGCTTCACCGCCGCCGGGTCGATGAACGAGAGCGCGTGGGCGCGGAACTCTTCCCAGACGTCGACCTCCGCGAAGGAGCCGCCGCCGACCGACTCGCCGAGGCCGGCCTCGATCTCGGCCCTGACGTCGCCGATCCCGGCGTCGCCGGACAGGGGAAGGGCGCCCTCGCGAACCAGCTTCACCCCGGTGTAGGCCTTCGGATTATGAGAGGCGGTCACCATCGCCCCGCCGTCGAGCTGGCGCGAGCCGACCAGGTGGTAGAGCACCTCGGTCGCGACCATGCCGGCGTCGAGCACGGTTGCCCCTTCCGCGACCAGACCGTCGCGCAGCGCCGCCGCCATCGCCGGCGCCGTCAGCCGCATGTCGCGGCCGAGCCCGACCCGCAGCTCGGTGGTCTCCACGCCGCGCAACTTGGCCAGCACCCGGGCGAAGGCCCGGCCGATCGCCTGCGCGGTCGTCTCGTCCATCTCGCTCCCGTGCAGGCCGCGGATGTCGTAGGCCTTGAAGATCCCGGCAGGTGCCAGGACGGTCTGCTCGCTCAAAACGCTCCTTTCAGCGCCGCGTAGCTCTGCTCGATCGACTGCGGCATCACTTTGGTGTCGGCGATCACCGGCATGAAGTTGTTGTCTCCGGCCCAGCGGGGGACGACGTGGAGGTGGATGTGGTGCAGGACGCCGGCGCCCGCGACCCGGCCCTGGTTGAAGCCGACGTTGAAGCCGTGCGGCTCGTAGACCTGCTCGAGCCGGGTCATCGCCCGCTGCGAGAGCGCCATCATCTCCGTCGTCGTCTCCGCCGGCATGTCCTGCAGGCGGCCGCAGTGCTCGAACGGCGCCACCATCAGGTGTCCGTTGGTGTAGGGGAAGAGGTTGAGGATCACGAAGCAGCGCTCGCCGCGGTGGACGATCAGGCTCGCCTCGTCGTCCTCCAGCGCCGGCTTGGCGCAGAAGATGCACTCCTCCTCGATGTCCTTGGACGCGTCCGTCACGTAGGCGAGGCGCCAAGGCGCCCAGATGCGGAAATTTGCCACGGGCGACCCATCCTATTGCGCCCGGTTCCTGCGGCAGCTGCCGTATTGACCGGGATCGGCGTCAATGGATAGGCTCGCGCCCGTTGACGGCGACGAAGGGGAGAGATCGATGATCAAGCGACTCGGTTTGGCGATGGCGGTGGCAATCGTGGCGACGGCCTCGATGGCGGCTCTGGCGCCGGCCCACGTGACCCAGGTGAAGACGAACATCTCGATCTCCTACCGGTCGAACGGCGAAGGCGGCGGCGCTTTCTCGGGTGACCTGGAGACGCCCGCCAACCGCTATTGCGAGCAGCGCCGCAAGATCGAGCTGTACCGCGATGGCGCCAAGGTGGACAGCTACGAAACCGAAAGGTACGGCAGCTGGACGATGGGCGACCGCGTCCTGCAGCCCGGCACCTACTACGCGAAAGTCCTCCAGGGCCAGCTGCCCGCGGCGCTTCAGCCCGAGCCGGGCAAAAAACACCGGATCGTCTGCAAGGGCAGGGTCTCGAAGAAGCTCGTCGTCACGACGCCCTGAGCCGGGCGCGGCTGGCGTTACAGCCAGCCGCGGTTGCGGAAGTAGCCGACCATCCCCAGCAGCAGGACGATCATGCCGCCGAGGACGATCCAGAAGGCGGTCGCGTCGTGCTCGCCGGGGACGCCGACGTTCATCCCCCAGATCGAGGCGAGCAGGGTCAGCGGCAGGACGATGACGCTGATCGAGGTCAGCACCCGGAGGATGTCGTTGACGCGGTGGGAGATCACCGACTCGTTGGTCTCCGCCAGCGCCACCGCCACCTCCTTGTAGTTCTCGAGCATGTCCCAGATCCGCTCGTGGGCGTCGACGATGTCGTCGAAGTAGATCTCGAGGTCGAGGTCGGTGGCGAGGTAGCGCTGCTTGACTTTCTCGAGATCGCGCAGGACCGGCCGCTGCGGCCGGATCACCTTGCGGAAATTGATGATCTCCTGCTTGACGTTGGAGATGTCGCGGACGACCTCCTCGTAGCGGCCGTCGAAGATCTCGTCCTCGAGCGCGTCGAGCTTGTTGCCGATCTTGCGCAGCATCGGGAAGCAGTAGTCGAAGCTGTCGTCGACGAGCCGGTAGAGCAGATACCCCGAGCCGCGGGAGAAGAGCTGCTCGCGCAGCTCTTCCTTCGCCCGGCAGCGCTCGAACAGGTACTCGACCGGCTGCAGCGGCTGGTTCGGGATCGTCACCACGTAGCCGGGGCCGACGAAGAGGTCGAGCTCGCCGGTGCCGAGCCGGCCAGCGGCACGGTCGAAGACGGGAAAGTGGAGGACGATGAACAGGTAGTCGTCGTAGACGTCGATCTTCGGCCGCTGGTTGCGGGAGAGCACGTCCTCGAGGTCGAGCGCGTGGAAGTCGAAGTGCTCCTCCAGCCAGGCGCGCTCCAGTGCGCCGGGGTGCTCGATGTTGACCCAGCGCAGGCCGGCGGCGTCGATCTGCTCGACGTTGGGGGACTGGGGCTCAGCCTGAGGCGGCCGGGCCGCTTCGCCCTGCCGACTGGAGCGCCGTAGCCGTGGTTTCGGAAGGTTCGGCATCGCCGGCGCCAATCGTGTCGGTGGGATCGAAGCTCATGGTGAGGACTAGGTTAAAGGTCAAGCGGCCCCTGGGATGCAGGATCCTGCCCTGGTAGGCTTCTCGCCACATAAGCGCCACATCTAGAGGGGTGGAGGGACTGGCCCAGTGAAGCCCCGGCAACCATCTTGGACCCAGCGGTCCGAGGCAGGTGCCAACTCCAGCAGACCATCGCAGTCGGTCTGGAAGATGTGGGGGATGTCCGATCCGGACCTCTGCCCCACAAGCGGCGGAGGTTTTTTCATAAGTGGAAAGAGGATCGGATGTCAGTTGAGAACCTGAAGTGCAAGGAGTGCGGCACCGCCTACGACTTCGGTGCCCGCTATTTCTGCGAACACTGCTTCGGCCCGCTGGAGGTCACCTACGACTTCTCCGGGCTCGATGCGGCCGAGGCCAAGCGGCGGATTCAGGCCGGCTCGCGAGGGATCTGGCGCTACGCCGACTTCCTCCCCTTCCAGGGGCGGCCGGGCGATCCGCTGGAGCCGGGGCTGACCCCGCTGCTGCGCGCCGACCGGCTGGCCGAGCGCCTCGGGCTCGAGGCCGAGGTCTGGGTCAAGAACGACGCTGCCAACCCGACCCACTCCTTCAAGGACCGGGTCGTCGCCGTCGCCGTCGCGAAAGCGCGCGAACTCGGCTTCGAGACCGTCGCCTGCGCCTCGACCGGCAACCTCGCCAATGCCGTCGCCGCCCACGCCGCCGCGGCCGGGCTGGACTCCTATGTCTTCGTCCCCGCCAACCTCGAGGAGCAGAAGCTGCTCGCGACCGGCGTCTACGGGACCAACCTGGTCGGCGTCCGCGGCAACTACGACGACGTCAACCGGCTCTGCACCCAGCTCGCCGAGGAGCGGCCCTGGGCCTTCGTCAACGTCAACCTGCGTCCCTACTACGCCGAGGGCTCGAAGACGCTCGCCTACGAGACGGTCGAGCAGCTCGGCTGGGAGCTGCCGGACCGGGTGGTCTGTCCGATCGCCTCCGGCTCGCTGTTCACCAAGGTCGGACGCGGCTTTCAGGAGTGGCTCGACCTCGGCCTGGTCGAGGGCGGACAGCCGGTCTTCAACGGCGCCCAGGCGCAGGGCTGCAGCCCCGTCGCCACCGCCTTCGCCGAAGGCTGGGACGTCTGCAAGCCGCAGAAGCCGGAGACGATCGCCAAGAGCCTGGCGATCGGCGACCCGGCCGACGGCCCCTACGCGGTCGAGCACGCCCGCAAGACCGGCGGCGCGATCGACTCGGTCACCGACCAGGAGATCCGCGACGGGATCAAGCTGCTGGCGGAGACGACCGGGATCTTCACCGAGACCGCCGGCGGCGTCACCGTCGGCGTCCTCCGCAAGCTGGCCGAGCGCGGCGACATCGGCGCCGGCGAGCGCGTCGTCGTCTACCTCACCGGCGAGGGGCTGAAGACGCTCGACGCGACCCGCGATAGCTTCAGCATGCACGAGATCGACCCGAGCCTCGAGAGCTTCGAGGCGGAGTTTCGCCAGGAGGTAGCCGCCTGATGAGCGTCACCGTGAAGATCCCGACTCAGCTGCGCGCCGCGACCGGCGGCCACGCCGAGCTGGAGGTCGAGGGCGCCAGCGTCGGCGAGGTGCTCGACGCCGTCTTCGAGGCCCACGGCGAGCTGCGCGAGCGGATCACCCAGGACGGCGACCTGCGCCGCTTCGTCAACGTCTACGTCTCCGGCGAGGACATCCGCTTCCAGCAGGGCCTCGATACCAAGATCGACGACGGCGCCGAAGTGACCATCCTCCCTGCGGTAGCGGGCGGCTGAAACCGCCGGTAGTCATCCTCTGCGGGGGCCGCGGAACCCGCTTGCGGGAGCGGACGGAGTCGGTGCCGAAGGCCTTGGTGGAGATCGGCGGCAAGCCGATCGTCTGGCACGTGATCCAGCTCTACGCGGCGCAGGGGTTCGATCGCTTCCTGCTCGCCACCGGCTACCTCGGCGAGGCGGTGGCCGAGTTCGCCGCCGCCGAGCGCTGGCCCGAGGGGGTCGCGGTGGCTTGCGTGGAGACCGGGCTCGACACGCCGACTGGCGGCCGCGTTGCGGCCCTGGCCGAGCGCCTCGGCGGCGAGCGCTTCTGCCTCACCTACGCCGACGGCGTCGCCGATGTCGACCTCGCGGGCCTGCTCGAGTTCCACGCCGGCCACGGCGCCCTCGCCACCGTCACCGTCGTCCAGCCGCACCTGCAGTGGGGGGTGGCGGAGCTGGCCGGCGAGCGCGTGGCCGGCTTCGTCGAGAAGCCGCGCAGCGAGCACTGGATCAACGGCGGCTTCTTCTGCCTCGAGCCCGGCGCGCTTCGACACATCGGACCCGACAGCGTGCTCGAGCGCGAGCCGTTGCAGGGCCTCGCCGCCGCCGGCGAGCTGCGGGCCTTCCGCCACGAGGGCTTCTGGGACTGCATGGACACCTACAAGGACGCCGTCGTCCTCAACGACCTCTGGGCGAGCGGCGCCGCGCCCTGGCGGATCTGGGACGCGGCGCCGGCGCCGTGAAGCGGGTACTGGTCACCGGCGGCCACGGCTTCGTCGCCTCGCACCTGGCCCGGACGCTGCTCGAGCGCGGCGACTCGGTCACCGTGCTCGACCTGCCTCCGCCGCCACTCTCCGGGCTCGCCCTGCAGGGGATCGAGGCCGCGGTCGAGCTGGCCGAGGTCGACCTGCGCGACGGGCCCGGTGTCGCCGCGGCGGTCGAGACCGGCGAGTTCGACGTCGTCTTCCACCTCGCCGCTCAGACCCTGGTCGGGCCGGCGATGGAGGATCCGGGGGCGACCTTCGAGGCCAACGTGCGCGGCACCTGGCACCTGCTCGAGGCCTGCCGGCGGGCCGAGGTGCCGGCCGTGGTCGTCGCCTCCTCCGACAAGGCCTACGGACCCCGCGAGGAGCTGCCCTACCGCGAGGAGATGCGGCTGGCGCCGGCCTCGCCCTACGAGGCGAGCAAGGCGGCGGCGGACGCGATCGCCCTCAGCTACAGACCGGCCTTCGGGCTGCCGGTCGCGGTCACCCGCTTCGCCAACATCTACGGCGGTGGGGACCTCAACTTCTCGCGGCTGATCCCCGAGGCGGTGGCGGCGGTGCTGGCCGGTCGCCGGCCCCAGATCCGCTCCGACGGCAGCCCCGAGCGCGACTTCCTCTACGTCGACGATGCCGTCGCCGCCTACCTGGCGATCGAGAGCGCGGTCGGCGCCGGCGGCCCCGGAGCGGGGGAGGCCTTCAACGCCGGCGGCGAGCGGCCCTTCTCGGTCGCCGAGGTGCTGGGGATGCTGACCGAGGTCGCCGGGGCGGGCCTCGATCCCGAGTTCCTGGGTACGGGCAACCCCGCAGGGGAGATCGATCGCCAGTACGTCGACTCGGCGAAGCTGCGCGGGCTGACCGGCTGGCGCTCCGAGGTCGAGCTGGCGGACGGCTTGGCTCGCACTCTGGAGTGGTACCGCCAGCATCCCCACCTTCTAGGCTGAGCCGACCATGTGCGGACGTTTCACGGTCACGGCCAAAGATACGAAGACGATCGCCGACCGCTTCCAGGCGGAAATGGAAAAGGTGCTGGAGCGGAACAAGGAGGGGGAGAAGCCGCCGCCGAGCGAGGAGCGGGCCGAGAAGATGGCTAAAGGCCTCGGCCGCTTCAACGTCGCTCCGACCCAGGAGATCCTCACCGTGCGCTCCTCACCGGATCCCGAGGAGGCGGCGGCGGGGGAGCGCGAGATGCGGCTGATGCGCTGGGGCCTGATCCCGCGCTGGGCCAAGGACCTCAAGGTCGGCTACAAGATGATCAACGCCAAAGCCGAGAACCTCACCTCCAGCCGCGCCTACTCGCCGCTGGTCGGCAAGTTCCGCCACCGCTGCCTGATCGTCGCCGACGGCTTCTACGAGTGGATGCGGGCCGAGGATCCGAAGCAGCCGCGCCAACCCTGGCGCTTCACCGTCGACGGCGGCGAGCCGTTCGCCTTCGCCGGGATCTGCACCCGCAAGGAGTGGGAGGACTCCGAGGACCGCGGCTTCGATGACGGCTGGCTCTACAGCTGCACGATCGTCACCACGACCCCGAACGAGGTGGTGGCGCCGGTCCACAACCGGATGCCGGCGATCCTCCCCGGCCCGGAGGCGGAGGCCGCCTGGCTGCGGCCCGACCTCAGCGTCGAGGACGCGATCGCGATGTGCGCGCCGCTCGACGCGCGGCGGATGCAGAGCGCTCCCGCCAATCCGAAGCTGAACAAAGTCGGCAAAGGCAGCGAGGGGCCGGAGCTGCTGGTTGCGCCGGCGAGCTGAGGCTCAGCCGGCCAGCGAGGCGGCGCTGCGGACCGTCGCCTCGCCGGCGCCGGTGGTCAGCGTGCAGGTGTTGCTGGCGCCCGGGATTTCGCGGGTGCGCCAGATCGAGGCGAAGCCGAGTCGCACCGTCTGCTCCGGCTGGCCGGCGGGCAGGAACCAGCGCCACTCCTCGCGGCCGGGGTGGAAGGGCGGCCATTCGACTTTGACCCCGTCGATGTTGGTGTAGAGGTCGAAGACGTCCTCGTATTCGAGCAGGGAGAGGGCGCTGCCGCGGGCGTTGAACTCCAAGAGGAGATTTTCCTTCACTTCCTGCTTCTGCAGCTTCGCTTCGTCGCTGGTCGAGAGCGGGAAGGCGGCGCGACGCGCGGTCGTCTTGGCAACGATCACCTTCTTGGGGACGCGCGTGGTGCAGTGGATCCGGCCCTGGCCGACGGCGGTGCCGGCGTCGATCTCCAGCACCGAGGAGACGCGGAACAGCTTGTAGCCGGCGAAGTTCGCTTCGGTGGCGCGGATTTCGCCGTCCACCAGGCGAAGATCGCCGCCTCCGCCGGGGACCTCGGCCGGTTTGGCGTCGGGCATCTCCTTGCTCTTCGTCCATTCCAGCCGCGCCGCCCCGACCAGGTTCTCGTTGGCCAGTACCGCTGCGGCGAGGCAGGCGAAGAGGCCGACGGCGATCACGATCAGGGCTCCGCGTGGCGGTCGGGAAAGGGGATCTGCCGTGCTCACGGCCGGCACAGTACCGACCGCACTCCCCGGGGCGCAGGCGCAACAAACTCGGTGCGACGGGGTAGGGGGGGCGGTATGGCGATTGAGGAGCTCCCGACCGGCACCGCGGGATCGCGGCTGCAGACGGCAACGATCCACGGCCGTTCCCTGACCTACCTCGAAGCTGGCGAGGGCCCGGTGCTGCTGCTGGTCCACGGGATGGCCGGGACCGCGGCGAACTGGAGGTCGGTGATCGAGCCGTTGGCCCTCCGCCACACTGTCATCGCCCCCGACTTCCCCGGCCACGGCGACTCCGCTCCGGGAGGAGGCGACTACTCGCTGGGCGGCCTCGCCGGCGTTCTGCGCGATCTCCTGCTGACGATCGGCCACGAGCGCGCCACCCTGGTCGGCCACTCGCTCGGGGGCGGCGTCGCGATGCAGTTCAGCTACCAGTTCCCCGAGATGGTCGAGCGGCTGGTGCTCGTCTCCAGCGGCGGGCTCGGCCCCGACGTCAGCCCGATCCTG
>DATHUE010000088.1:0-1807 GCA_035462545.1 Solirubrobacterales bacterium | reverse complement strand
CGCCGCCGACGAGCTGAAGGGGGAGCTGGCCCTCGTCGCCGCCCCGGGAGTCGAAGCCAACCTGACCGGAGCCGCCGGGATGTGGTCGGACTTCAACGAAGCCAACAAAGAGGCGATGCTGAAGTCCGAGCTGCTCTCCTGGCCGGTGACGCTGCTGATCCTCGTCCTCGCCTTCGGCTCGCTGGTCGCAGCAGGGCTGCCGCTGATGCTGACGATCCTCGGCCTCGTCGCCTCCGCCGGCGTCCTCTACCTTGGCACCGAGCTCTCGCCGATCTCGGTCTGGGCGATGAACTTCGCCCTGATGTTCGCCCTGGCGCTGGGGATCGACTACGCGCTGTTCGTCGTGATGCGCTTCCGCAGCGCGCTGTTCGGCGAGGGCCTGGAGTCGGCCGAGGCAGTCGGGACGACGATGGACACCGCCGGCAAGGCCGTTCTCTTCTCCGGGCTGACGGTGCTGATCTCGCTCTCGGCGGTGATGCTGGTCCCCAGCCCCGCCTTCCGCTCGATGTCGCTGGGGATCATGATCTCCGTCGTCTTCGTGCTGGCGGCGACGCTGACGCTACTGCCGGCGGTGCTGGCGAAGCTCGGGCCGCGGGTCGACAAGCTGGCGCTGCCGTGGGCCCATTCGGGCGAGCATCGCTCGCCCCGCTTCGCCCGCTGGGGAGAGTTGCTGTGGCGGCGGCCGCTGCTCTTCGGCGGCCTCGCCCTGCTGATCCTGATCGCCCTGGCGCTGCCGGCGCTCGGCCTGCGCACCGGCATGCCGTCGATCAAGGTGGTGCCGCCGGAGGACGGCTCGCGCGTCGGCTACGAGCAGGTGAGCGAGGCCTTCGGCCCCGGCGCGCCGGGCGCGCTGCAGCTGACGGTGCCGCAGGCGCAGGCCGAGCAGACCGCCGCGGCGGTGAGCGCCGACGAGGCGATCGCGATGACGATGCCGCCGCGGAGCGGAGGCGACGGTCTCGCCCTGATCGAAGCGATCCCTACCGTCGGCCCCTCGACCACCGCCCTTGGCGACGCCGTCGACCGCCTGCGGGCGGAGCTGCCGGAGGCCGCGCTGGTCGGCGGGCCGGCGGTCGAAAACCACGACCTCGAAGCGGCGCTCTCGGCGAAGACGCCGCTGGTGATCGGAGTGGTGCTGGGGCTCGGCTTCCTGCTCCTGCTGGTCGCCTTCCAGGCGCCGCTGATCGCGGCGATCGGCGTCCTCGCCAACCTGCTCTCGACCGGGGCGGCCTTCGGCGTCGCCAAGCTGATCTTCCAGGACGGCCACCTCAGCGGCCTGCTCGGCTTCGAATCGCAGGGGTTCCTCGACGCCTGGGGCCCGGTCTTCTTCTTCGCGATGGTCTTCGCGATCGCAATGGACTACACGGTCTTCCTGCTCTCCTCCTCGCGCGAGCACTGGGAGCGGTCGGGCGACGCCCGCGAGGCGATGGTCGGCGGCCTCGCCCACTCCGGCCGGGTGATCCTCGCCGCCGGGGCGGTGATGGTCGCCGTCTTCTTCACCTTCGCCCTCTCGGGGCCGTTGCCGCCGAAGGAGATGGGCGTGATCCTCGGCGTCGCCGTCCTCCTCGACGCCTTCCTGGTGCGGCTGCTGCTGATGCCGGTTTTCCTGCGGCTCGCCGGGCCTGCGGCCTGGTACCTGCCGGGTTGGCTGGACCGGGTGCTGCCGGACGTCAGCTTCGGCCACGGCGGCGGCGATGCGCGATCATCGGCCGATGCGCGCGATGGTTCTGCAGCGGGCGCGATCCCCGCTCCAGCTGACGGAGATGCCCGATCCGGCGCCGCGGCCGGGGCAGGTGCTGATCTCCGTTAG
>DATHUE010000087.1:0-8194 GCA_035462545.1 Solirubrobacterales bacterium | reverse complement strand
TCGCCTCCCAGCCCTCCCAGGCCCTCCCAGTGGGTGACGCCGACCGCCATGCTGTGCAGCAGCTGCTCGCCGTAGTGCCCGTGGACGGCGGCGCGCACCTCCGGGTTGCCGGCGAAGTCGACGAAGGTGGCGGGGCCGGGCCCGAGCTCGGCGACCGCGTCGTAGGCGACGGTGCGCGAGTAGACCCCGAGGCCGTCGACGAACTCGACGTTGCCCGGCGAGGTGAGGCCTACCACCTCGGCCCCCGGGCGCTGGGCCAGCAGGAAGGCGGCCGCCAGCGCCGTCTTGCTCGAGGCGCTGGAGAGGACGACCGGGCCGCCCTCCGTCAGTCCCTCGTCGGCCAGCTGGTCGTCGATCAGGAACGAGGTGAAGAACAGCGGCCGCAGCAGCATCTGCACGTCCTCGGTCCCGTCCTCGTAAAAGGGGTCCTCGGCCGTGGCGAGGAAGCGGTGGTAGGCGGAGGGCAGCGCCGCCCGGTGCGGGGAGCCGTCGACGAAGCCGCGGGCGTCCGCCTCGACCGGCCGCACGACCAGGTGGCTGGACGGCGGCAGGTAGCCGTAGAGCCTGGTACCGGCCTCGACCCCGTCGACCTCGCTGCGCTCGACCTCGGCGAAGCCCCAGACCGGCATCCGGCCCCAGCCCTCCTCGGGGGTCGGGAAGAAGTCCCAGTAGGACATCGCCTCGCCCATCACCGCGTAGGTGATGTTGTTGGCGGTCAGCCCGAAGCTGTCGACCCGCAGCAGCGCCTGGCCCGGACCGATCTCCGGCGGCTCGGACTCGGCGACACGGCACTCCCGCAGCTCGTCGCGCTTGATCAGGAAGTCACTCATCGGCACCCCCGATCGTCTCACGATCAATATGGTGCCGCTGCGATGAGCGCCCTCGACGAGCTCTACTCGATCCCGCAGGACCTGATCGATTTCCGCGACACGATCCGCCAGATCGCGACCGAGCGGATCGCGCCGCGCGCGGCCGAGATCGACGAGAAAAGCGAATACCCGCAGGACGTGCGCGAGCTGTTGGCCGAGCACGACATCCTCGCCCTGCCCTTCGAGGAGGAGTACGGGGGGACGGGGACCGGGACGCTGATGCTGCAGATGGCGGTCGAGGAGATCGCCAGGGCCTGCGCCTCCAGCGCCCTGATCCTGATGGTGCAGGAGCTCGGCTCGCTGCCGATCCGGCTGTTCGGCTCCGACGCGCTGAAACAGCGGCTGCTGCCGAAGTGCGCGGCCGGCGAGTGGACGCCGGCGTTCGCGCTCTCGGAGCCCGAGGCCGGCTCCGACCCCGCCTCGATGCGCACCCACGCCGTCCTCGACGGCGACGAATGGGTGATCAACGGCACCAAGAACTGGATCACCAACGCCGGCGTCGCCGACTTCTACGTCGTCTTCGCGATGACCGACCGCGAGCAGCGCCGGATCACCGCCTTCGTCGTCGAGGCCGACCGTCCGGGCTTCTCGATCGCCAACCTCGAGCACAAGCTCGGGATCCGCGGCTCGCCGACCGGCTCGCCGGTGCTGGAGGACGTGCGGGTGCCGCAGGAGAACGTGATCGGGGAGGTCGGCCGCGGCCTCGGCGTCGCCCTCGGCACCCTGGAAAGGACCAGGCTCGGGGCCGCCGCGCAGGCGGTCGGGATCGCACAGGGGGCGACCGACTACGCGACCCGGTACGCCTCGGAGCGGGTTGCCTTCGGCAAGCCGATCCTCGACCTGCAGGGGATCCAGTTCAAGCTCGCCGACATGGAGACCGGCACCGCCGCCGCCCGCGAGCTGCTCTACAAGGCCTGCGCCCTGGCCGACCGCGACGACCCCGGCCTCGCCAAGCACTCCTCGATGGCGAAGCTGTTCGCCTCCGACAACGCGATGAAGGTGACGGTCGAGGCGATCCAGGTGCTGGGCGGCTACGGCTACGTCAAGGAGTACCCGGTGGAGCGGATGATGCGCGACGCCAAGATCACCCAGATCTACGAGGGCACCAACGAGATCCAGCGCGTGGTGATCTCGCGGATGATGGACCCGCGGCGCTAGCGGCTCTGGGGAATCGGGGGCGCTAGCGCCCCCTCCCGTGGCGAAGGAGATCTGAGCGCCGGCTGCGCGGTTACTGGAAGGCCTGGCGCGACGGAGCCGCGCCTACTGCCAGCCGACCAGGCAGGGCCCGGCGTTTGCCGGCAGCCGTTTCGAGTCGCCGCCGAAGCTGGCGGAGACGGTCCAGGTGCCGGTGTCGTTGGGTCCGGGGGCGTGGCTGGCGCTCCAGTTGCCGACGGCGTCGGTGACCGCGACCTTGACGAAGGTGCCGGCGTTCGGGTGGCTGAAGCTGACGACGACGCTGCCTGCTCCGGCAGGGGTGAGGCTGCCGCCGACCTGGATCGGCTGTGGAGCGGCGACGTTCGCCGGGCAGGTGCCGATGACGAGGCTGCTGGCGGCGAGCTGCTCCACGGCTGGGCCCGGCACGGGCGGCGGCGGGGTCGCCGGGATGCGCGGCACCTTGCGCGGCAGCTGCGGCGCCTGGGGCGAGAGGACCAGCGGTCCCGGCAGGGTTTTGGCGCCCGCCTTCGCGGCGCGGCGGAACTTCGCCGCCGCCTTGCCGAGCGCGAGCCGGAAGCCCCGGGTGTAGCGGGAGGAGTCCTTGCCGAAGACCGGCCGTGCATCCCGCAGGGCCTCCCGCAGCCCGGCGAGTGCCGCCGCCGCGGCCTGCTTGCGGGTACGCGCCTCCTGCTTGGCGTCGAGCTCCAGCAGCTGCCCGATGCCGAGGCCGGCGAGCTTGTTCTGCTCGGCGGCCGTGTCCTGCCCGGCCGCGCCGGCGCGCTGGATCTTCGCCAGGGCGATCCGGAACTCGATCGCGGCGGGGCGGGTGAGCGCTTTCAGCGCCGCTTTGCAGGGCTCCTTCAGGCAGGCAGGCGGGTTCTCGGCTTTGCGCAGCGCCCCCTGCAGGGATTTGCGTAGGCCGCGGATCTGTTTCGAGCCGGCGCGGACCTCCTCGCGGGCGGCGGCGGCGCGGATCTCCGGCGGCGCCGGCGCCGGCGCCTGCTCGGTGTTGGCGGCGACGACGAAGACCGGGACCAGCCGCGGCGCCGGGCAGCCGAGCCGGTCGCGGAACTCGGCGAATGAGTGGATCGTGCCGGGGTTGCGGCGCAGCACGTCGACCATCACGGACCGTTTGCCGCCGGCGCAGTTCTCCATCAGCTCGACCAGGGCGGCGGCGACGTTGCCCTCGGTTTCCATGTCGCCGGGCCGGCCGCAGTCGGGGGCTGGGTCGAAGTCGCCGGCCCAGAACTCGGCCCAGCCCTCGTTGAAGGCGAAGCCGGGACTGGTGCGGTTGCAGGCGGCGTGGTTCTGCAGGTAGTTGTGGGCGACGACGTCGCCGAGGAAGTGGCCGAAGTCGCCGTCGAAGCCGTGCCGGATCACGTGCCCGTACTCGTGCCGCGTGATCGTGTCGTCGCCGCCTCCGCCGTAGCCGACCGGGAAGCCGCCGGGCCAGAGGATCGAGGTGCCGGGGGTGAACGGAACCCCGGCGGTGACCGCGTCGGCCTGGATCTCGACCCCGCCGCTGGGCAGGTCCGAGCCGATCTCGGCCCGGTAGCTTTCGTTTGCCGCGTGGACGCCGGCCCAGATCGCGCACTTGTGCGACTGGCCCGGGGTGCTGAAGAGCAGGCCGCCGTACTCGCGGACAGCGACGTCGTTGCGTTTCTGGGCGCTGTCGACGGACCAGTCGTTGATCCCCCAGAAGTCACGCAGGTGGACGCCGTGGCCGTCGCGCAGGGCCATCCGCACGAAGTAGTTGTCCTCGTCGCGGGGGGTGGTCATGCTGAAGCTGCCGTCAGCGCGGGTGAAGCCCTGCGCCACCCGCGAGCCGACCCACTCGACCGGCAGCCAGCTCTCGCCCCGCTTCCAGAGCTCGACGTTCATCCCCGCCAGCGGCGCGACCGATCCCCGGTCGTCGCAGAGGAACTGGCCCCTGTAGACGGTCCGCTGGGCCGAGGCCGGCGCGGCCAGCGCCGAGCCGAATATGAGCGCCACCGCGAGCATCACCGGAAGGGAAGTCCGAAGCGCCCGCATCGTCGCAGGGTAGCAGCGCTACCCTGGGCTGGAGTGATCTCCGGGGGGGCATCCTCTTCGGCGAGCGCCACTAGGCGGCGCCTTCCGTTTCGGGGTGAGCGGGGCACGTCAGCTAGCTTCTCCCTGTGAGTCGAGGGACCGAGCGCAAGTTCCTGCTCGCCAAAGCCCCGGCCTGGTTGGCCGGCCGGCCCGGCGAGCTGATCGAGCAGGCCTATCTGGTCCGGGTGCGGCGGCGGGTCTCGGCCGGCGGCGGGCTGCAGGCTGAGGTCGACGTCTACGAGGGCGAGTTCGAGGGCCTGGTCGTGGCAACGGTCCGGTTCGACTCCGAGGAGGCGGCGCGCGAGTTCCAGCCGCCCGGCTGGCTGGGACGGGAGGTGACCGGCGAGGGGGGCTACCCGGAGCCGGATGCCCCCCGCGCCTCGCGTGCCTACCGGCTCGAGCGCAAGGAGGGCGTCGCCGAGGGGTTGCGCCGGATCGCCGGCGGCCGAGCCGATCACGCCTTGGCGCAGCTCCGCTCGGCGGCGGGCGGCGACCTCGCCGCGGCCGTCCACGCGGCTCGCAAGGACATGAAGAAGCTGCGAGCGGTGCTGCGGCTGGTCCGGGCGGAGCTCGGCGAGGACGTCTACCGGGCCGAGAACGAGCGCTACCGCGATGCCTCCCGGCTGCTCTCGCACAGCCGCGACGCCGAGGTGAAGCTGGCGACGCTGACGGCGCTGGGGGAGTGTTTCGGCGCCGAGCTGCCGGCCGAGCCGGCGCGGTCCTGGCGGGAGGAGCTGGAAGCAGAGCGTGACGAGGTCGTCTCTGCGAGCGGGGGTGAGGTGGGCGCTCGGATCGAACAGGCAGTCGCGGCGATCGCCGCCGGGCGCGAGGAGATCGCGGGCTGGCCGATCGAGGGCTCGTGGAAGCTGGTCGGTCGCGGCTTGAAGCGCGGCTACCGCCAGGGGCGCCGGGAGCTGAAGCGGACTCGATCCGAGCCCGGTGCCGAGCAGGTCCACCAGTGGCGCAAGCGGGTCAAGGACCACTGGTACCAGCTGCGGGTCCTCGCTCCCGCCTGGCCGGATCTGCTCGGCGAGAGCGCCAGGCAGGCTCACCGCCTGGCCGAACTGCTCGGCGACCACCACGACCTCGCCGTGCTCGCGGAGGACCTCGCCGATCGTTCCGGGCTGGAGCGGCGAGAAGAGTTGGCGGCGGCGATCGAGCGCCGGCAAGGGGAGCTGCTGGCCGAGGCGTTCGCCCTCGGCGCCCGCCTCTACGCCGAGAAGCCGAGCGCCTTCGAACGCCGCCTCCGCGCATATTGGAAGGCCTGGCGCTAGCTGGCCGCGACCCGACCACCGCAATTCGCCCTGTTAGCCTGCCGCCCCGATGCCCGCCCAGCTCCGCGCCCGCCTCAGCCACGCCAACCTGATCGCGACGATCGCGCTCTGACCCAGCGGTAGCCGCGCGTGATCTTCGTCCTCTACGCCGTCGTCGCTCTGGCCGGGGCCGGGATCCATCTCCTCCGCCACCGCGAGGACCGGACGCCGGTGCGGATCGTCGAGACGTTCCTGCTCTGGTGGCTGGTCGTCGCAATCGGCGTGGCGGGCATCGTCGGCGGCCTCTACCACCTCTTCGACGGCCCCCAGGTGGCGCGGGAAATCGGCTACACCCGCGGCGACGGGGGCTTCCAGGACGAGGTCGCGTTCGGCGACATCGCCCTCGGCGTCGCCGCCTTCCTCTGCATCTGGTTCCGCGACCGCTACTGGCTGGCCGTGATCGTCGTCGCCTCGATCTCGCTCTGGGGCGATGCCTACGGCCACATCCACCAGGCGATCGAGTTCGACAACCACGACCCCGACAACACCGGCCCGGTCCTCTACCTCGACATCCTCGCGCCGCTGATCGCGATCGCCCTCTACGCAGCCCGCGAGCGATTGCGGCGCCGCGGCTAGAATTGGAGGGCTGGCTCACAGGGATTCGGCTCGCAGGGATTCGGGTTGGGAGTGGGATTGCAGCTGTATTGGATGAGGGCGATCGGCGTCTGGCTCGCGTGCATATGCGGGATCGGCTTCGCCTGCCAAGCCGTCGCCCAGGCGGCGGTCGTGCGCTCGGGCACGCTCCAGCAGACCGTCTTCGACGACTTCCAAGCGGGGGAATCGAACACCAGGTACACGCTCGAGTCGGGACAAGGGGAGACGGTGGTGCGACCGACCGCGCTCGAAGCGGAGCCTGGAGACCGTGTCACCGTCACGGGGACGATGCGCGACGGCCGGTTGGTGGGCGCGGTCGAGAGCGCGGAGGGGGGCGTAGGGACGAGCGCGGTGTCGCCAGGCCAGCGCAAGGTCGCGGTGATCCTCTTCACCTTCCCGGGGTATTCCGCTGAACCCTGGTCGGCGGGGGAGACGCGCTCGAAGGTCTTCACCGCGCCCGACTCCGTCGACGCCTTCTACCGGGAGGAGTCCTACGGCCAGATCTCCCTGACGGGGAAGCTCGACCCCGACGGCGATGTGTTCGGCTGGTTCCAGATCGCCACCCCGGCCGGTGGCTGCGCCTATGAGGCCTGGACCGAAGAAGCCAGGCAGGTGGCGATCTCCGAAGGGGTCGACCTGACCGGGTACCAGCACGTCATGTACTTCTTCCCCCAGCAGAGCTGCCTCTGGAACGGGATCGCCGACGTCGGCGCCGGCTGGTCGGCGATCAACGGGAATCGCACCGTGAGGACGATCGCCCATGAGATCGGGCACAACCTCGGCCTCCTGCACGCCAACAGCACGGCAAGCTAGTACGGCGACCCGTTCGACGTGATGGGGAACATCGCCACCAGGCACAGCAACGGCTGGAACCTCGACCAGCTCGGCATCCTCTCCCCGGGGAACGTCCAGACGGTCGAAACCTCCGGCAACTACACGATTCGCTCGGCCCTGCACCCCACCAGCCAACCGACGCTCCTGCGCGTCCCCCGCACGCGGGGAGCGAACAACGTCGTCACCTCCTACTACTACCTCGAGATCAGGGAGGCCGGCGGCCTGTTCGAGAACGCCTTCGACACCTCCACCACGGGCGTCTCGATTCGGACGGCCCTGACCGGCACCGTCCTGCGGTCGCCGACGACGCTGATCGACGGCACCCCCTCCACCGGGACGTTCCTCGACGCGCCGCTCGCCGCGGGGCAGACCTACGACGGTGACGCGATGCAGGTGACGACTCTGTCGGCCGGGGCTGGAAGCGCCACGGTCTCGCTCCAGGTCAACGACACCAGGGACCTGACCGCGCCGGGCGCGCCCACCGGGCTCGCCGCGAGCGTCGACGCCTCTGGCGTGCGGCTGCAATGGGCCGCTGCCGCCGACAACGTGGGCGTCACCGACTATCACGTCACCCGCGACGGCACCGACGTCAACTTCACCATCAACCCGATCACGGGCACCAGCTTTCTCGACTCCTCCGCTCCCTCCGGCGACCACACCTATGTGGTTCGGGCGGAAGACCTGGCGGGGAACCTGAGCGAACCGTCTGCGCCTCTGACGGTCTCGGTCCCGAACCTGTCGGGACCGACCTGCGATAGCTCGATATGCACCGTTACCTACCGTTATTCGGGGGCAGAGGAGACCTGGACCGTCCCGCCCGGGGTCAGCGGGGCGGATTTCACGGTCGACGGCGCCAGCGGCGGCCCACCCACCTTCACCAGCTTCGGCGGCCGCGGCGGCGAGGTCGAGGCGCCCATCGAGCCGCTGCTCGCCGGGCAGGAAGTGACGCTGAGCGTCGGGGGCGAGGGCCAATCCCACGCCGAGGGAGGAGCGGGCGGCTTCAACGGCGGCGGGGACGGCACGTTCGGTGCCGGCGGCGGCGGCTACAGCTCGGTTGCGATCGGCTCGACCCTGAAGCTGCTCGCCGGCGCCGGCGGCGGTGGTGGTGCGGGAGGCTTCAACTCGGTCACCGAAAGCTCGGTCGCCGGCGGCCAGGGCGGCCAGGGGGGGCGGACCGGCTCGGTCGGCTTCGGCGGCTCAGACGCGGCCGCCCACGGAGCGACGCTCGGCCGCGGCGGCGGCGGCTTTGCGGGCGGCAGCGGCGGCGCGGGCAGCGCCGGCGGCAAACTGACCGGCACGAGCAGCTGTCCCGGTGGGGCCTTCGCCGGCGCCCCCGGTGCTTCCGGGGGCACCTTCACG
>DATHUE010000086.1:0-5718 GCA_035462545.1 Solirubrobacterales bacterium | reverse complement strand
ACCTGAAGACCAAGGTCGACTCCGGCGCCCGCTTCCTGATCACGCAGCTGTTCTTCGACAACCAGGTCTACTTCGACTTCGTACGGGCCGCGCGGCGCAAGGGAATCGAGGTGCCGATCCTGGCCGGGGTGATCCCGGTCGCCAGCTTCGCCCAGACCGAGCGGATCTGTTCGCTCTGCGACGCGACGATCCCACCGCGGCTGGAAGCCGCCTTCCGCGCGGCCGGCGGCGATCCGGAGCGCGAGTTCGAGCTCGGCGTCGCCTTCGCCGCGCAGCAGTGCGCGGAGCTGCTGATCGCCGGCGCCCCTGGCATCCACTTCTATGCCCTCAACAAAGCGCCGGCGACGCGGGCGGTGCTCGGGGCGCTGCGCGCTTCGCGGCCCTGGGAGCGGGTGCGCAGCGATGCCGCCAGCCTGAGCGGAACGACCGAGTAGGAGGAGCGATGGACGAGAGCCCGAACCGCAACCGGTTGATCGTCGGCTACGCGATCGCCTCGACCCTGGTGCTGGCGGCGGCGGTGCTGGCCTTCCTCCTGCTCAGCGGCGACGACGCCGAGCAGGGCGACGCCCACATCAACCTCAACCTCGAAATCGGCTCCACCAACGGCGTCCAGCCCGACGACCGGGCCGGAACGGTGCCGGCGGCGGCTGCGGTGACCGACCTGCGGGAGGCGGCGGAGCTGGCCGGTTGCGAGCTGCGGCTGCGGCTGCGCGACGAGGGCCACAAGCACATCCCGGCCGGCTCACCGACGCCGGGCTACAAGACCGTTCCGCCGACCTCAGGGCCGCACGTCGAACCGCCCTACCAGCAGGCGGACGGCGCCTACGCGCAGACCCCGGAGGAGATCAACGTCGTCCACGCGCTCGAGCACGGCCGGCTGGCGATCCAGTACTCGCCCGAGCTCGACGAGGACGCGCAGCTGGAGCTGAAGGGGCTGTTCGACACGATGTACGGGGCGACGCTGCTGTTCCCCAACCAGCTGATGTCCTACGAGGTGGCAGCGGTGACCTGGACCAACCTGCTCGGCTGCCCGAGCTACGAGGGGGCGGCGACGCTCGACGCGATCCGCGCCTTCGGCAAGGCGACCTGGGGCAAGTACGGCGGCGAGCCGGTCGAAGCGTTCACCTTCTTCGGGCCGACGCCCGCCGAACCGGCGAGCTAGGACGCACGGTAGGCGGGGAAGAAGCCGGCGGCGTCGCGGTCTGCGGCGAGCCACTCATAGACCTCGCGGTCGCAGACGATCTCCGACGTTCTCCAGACCTCCTCGCGGTTGGCGAAGCCCCGCTTGAACTCCTCGAGGCGGTCGCCGGCGGCGATGCCGCCGCCGAGGTTGAGCGGCAGGCTGAGCTCGGCGGCGAACTCGCAGAGGGTCGCGAGGACGTTCTTCATCGGCGAGTCGCGCAGGTGCGAGTCGGCGCTGCCGCTGAGGTAGTAGTGGAGGAAGCCGTCGCTGGCGGCGGCGACCGAAGCGGCGGCAACAGCGCCGTCCGGGGCCGTGGCGAGGGCGAGCCAGGTGCGCTCCGCTTCCAGCAGCCGGTCGAAGTAGGCCGCACCGAAGAAGTAGCGCTGGGCGGCGCCGGTGCGGACCATCGTCTGCTCGTAAGCGAGGAGAAAGCCGGCGCGCTGCGCCGGGGTGGTCTCGGCACCGGGGACGATCTCCAGCTCGTAGCCGCGTTTGAGGTTCTTGCGGATCTGCTGGCGATCGCTCATTCGGCTCTTCGCCGGCAGCGCCGGGTCGGCGATCTGGACGACGTTGCGGGCGGTGGTGGCGGTCAGGGGTGGGTCGGCGAGCGTGTGGCGGAGGAAGAGGCTTACGAGGCCGGTCTCCGAGAAGTCGATCTCCCGGAGATCCAGGGCGGGGGAGATCCGGGTGACGTCCGGCGGAGCAACAGCGGGGAGGCTCCGGCGGACATCACCCGGATCTCCCTCACTCTCGACCAAGCCGGGGTAGCCGTAGGGGGAGATGGCGTCGCGCTCGGGGCCGCCGTCGATCTGGCGCACGAGGATCGGTGCCACCAGGGTGCCCTTCTGGTGTTCGATCCGTAGCGTCGCCAGGGTGCCCTCAGAGGTCTCCTCCTCCGCGTCGAGAAAGGGGCGGCTGCGGAAGAACTGGTCGGAGACTGCGGCAGCGCCACGGTCATCGATCAATTCCGCGCGGGCGCTGGTCTCGCTCACCCGAACAGGTCCGCGGTTGCGGCGCGGAACTCGTCCGGGAGCACGCCCCAGACCTCGCAGTCGTCAGCCGGGGCGCCCTCGCGGGCGAGGTGGGCGCGCATCGTTCCCTCGTGCACCCAGCCGAGGCTGGTGACGGTCTTCTTCGCCACCTCGTTGCGGGCGGGGATGCGTCCGTAGACGCGGTGGGCGCCGTACTCGTCGAAGGCCTTGCGGATCGTCAGCGCCTCGGCCCGGCGGCCGACGCCCTTGCCGCGGACGTCGTCGCCGATCAGCGCTCCCAGCTCCGGCGCGGTCTGGCGGAACAGCCCGTAGAGGGCGGTGAAGCCGACCGGCTCCTCATAGCCCTCGACGACGATCGCGAACTTGCGGTCCTCGCCGGAGTCGACCATCGCCCGCCCGGTCCAGCTCTCTGCTTCCTCGCGCGAGAACGAGGCACGCTGCTCCATCAGCGAAGCGGTGGCCGCCGGGTTGTTGAACCAGCGGTGGACGGCCGCGGCGTCGCCGGGTTCGAACCGCCGCAGGCTGACCTTCGGTCGATCGCTCATGCCGCCAACCCTAATCGGGGGCGAGGCCGTTGCCGGTGACGACCAGCCAGGCGGTCTTCAGCAGGATGCGGAGGTCGAGCGCGGCGCTGCGGCGCTCGACGTATTCCAGATCCAGCTCGATCCGCTCCTCCCAGGGGATGCCGGCGCGGCCCTGAACCTGGGCCCAGCCGGTGATCCCGGGCAGGACCTCGTGGCGGCGGTGTTGGCGCGGCGTGTAGTCGACGACTTGGGCTGGAATGGTCGGGCGCGGGCCGACGATCGCCATCTCGCCGCGCAGGACGTTGACCAGGTTCGGCAGCTCGTCGAGCGAGGTGCGACGCAGGAACCGGCCGGCCCTGGTGACGCGCGGGTCGTCGCGGGCGACCACGGTGCCGACGCCGACCGGGTCGGAGCCCTGCATCATCGTCCGCAGCTTCAGCATCTCGAACTCGACGCCGTCGCGGCCGACCCGGCGCTGGCGGTAGACCACCGGGCCGCGGCTGCCGAGCTTGATCGCGACCGCGGCGATCAGCAGCAGCGGCGAGAGCAGGACCAGAGCGACGGCTGCGATCAGGATGTCGAGAATTCGTGGCATCGCTAGCGGTGGCGGACGTGGCCAAGCAGATCAAGGACGCAGGGAGCGTGGCGTGCTTTGCACGCGACGCTCCGAGGACGCCGAGATGCGCCGGCCACGGCCGTCACCGGGTCCCCGCGGCCTTCTCCCACTGCCCGGGGGCGCCGTGGCGGGCGCGGTCCCAGAGGCCGAGGGCGATCGAGGCGGTCGTCATCACGTAGTAACGGGCGATCCGGAACGGCGCGAGCGGCAGCGGCCGGGCGAGCAGCGCGGCAACCAGAAGGGCGAGCTGGGCGGCGAAGGTGAGGACGTAGATCCAGCCCGCGCCGAGCAGGGCGGCATTGGCGCCGAACGCAACCAGGTGCAGGAAGGGGCTGAGGTAGCGCAGCAGCCGGTGCGAGGCAAGCTCGAACGCAAACAGGGCCGGGTAGCCGCGCGGCGAGATCATCCCTTCGCCGACGACGATGTCCCAGAGGCCGACCATCATCCGCCGTTTGCGGGCCAGCTCCCCCGCGATCGTCGGCACCATCTTCTCCGCCGCCCGCGCCGCCGGTTCGTACAGCGCCCGGCGGCCGCGCTTGGCGAGCAGGAAGGGGAAGGAGAGGTCGTGGCTGCCTGAGGAGGGCAGCGGCAGATAGGCGGCGGCGCGGACCGCGTAGATCGCCCCGTTGCCGGCGGTGATCCCGGCCAGCGCCGACTCCATCTCTCGGACCGCCATCTCGTAGCGCCAGTAGGCGCCCTCGAGGTTGTCGCCGGCGGGGTCGGTGAAACGAACCTGGCCGCAGACGTAGCCGACGGCGGGGTCGGCGAAGGCGGCGATCAGCCGGCGCAGCGCGTCCGGCGCCCAGGCGCTGTTGGCGTCGGAGAAGGCGAGGATCTCGCCGCTCGCCGCGGCGGCGGCGGCGTTCTGGGCGGCCGCCTTGCCGCCGCGCGGCAATTCGAGCACGAGGTCGGCACCGGCGGCTCGGGCGCGCTCGGCGGTGGCGTCGGCCGAGCCGTCGGAGGCGACGATCACCTGCAGCCGCTCGCGCGGGTAGTCGAGCGCCAGCGCGTTCGCCACCTTCGCCGCGATCACCTCCTCCTCGTCGTAGGCGGCGACGATCAGGGAGACCGGCGGCAGCACCTCGTCGGCGGTGACCTCCAGCTCGTCGAGCTGGCGCTCTCCCGACCGACCGCGGGTGAGCAGCCAGAGGAGCGCCGGGTAGCCAAGGTGGGTGTAGACGATCAGGGCGGCACTGAGCCAGAAGGCGACTTCGACGGCGATCACGGACGGGCCTCCAGCAGCTCCCGGTAGAGGCCGAGGGTCTGGCCGGCGACCGCGTCCCAGGAATAGGGACCGGCGGCTGCACGGACGGCGGCGGCGGCCAGCTCGGCGCGGGCCGACTCGTCTCCGACCAGCTCCGAGAGGGCAGCGGCAAGAGCCTCGGGGTCCTCGGGGGGGACGACCCGGGCCGCGCCCTCGGCGCCGACCTCGGGGAAGCCACCGACCGCGCTCAGCACCAGCGGCTTGCCGAAGGCGAGGCCGGTGTAGAGGACGCCGGAGTGCTCGGCGTCGCGGTAGGGAAGGACGACGACGTCGGCGCGGCGGAAGATCGGCGGCATCTCGGCGTCCTCGACGAAGCGGGTGGCGAAGCGGACCCGGCCCTTCGCCTCAGCGGCAAGCTGTCGCAACGGCTCGACGTCCATCCGCGGGTTGCCGACGATCCACAGCTCCGCCCCTTCGACTCGGCGAAAGGCTTGCAGCAGGGTGTCGAGCCCCTTGTATGGACGCAGCAGCCCGAAGAAGAGGATCACCGGTCCCTCGGCGCCCTCGAGCTCGGCCGGCAGCGGCTTCTCCTCCGGCAGATCGGCCAGGTAGTCGAAGGCGCCGTGGGGGATGACGCGGACGCGGCCGGGGTCGAGCCCGACCTCGTCGCGGAGACGGGCGGCGCCGTGCTCGGAGTGGGCGACGACCGCGTCCATCGCCCCGAAGGCGCGGCGGGCGCCCGCCAGCTGGCGGCGGCCCGGGTGCGGCGGCAGGACGTAGTGGGCGGTCATCACCCGGGGGCGGTGCGGCGGCAGCAGCAACGGGTCCAGGGCCGGCACCGTCAGCCACTGGTAGTGGACGACATCGGCGTCGAGGGCACGGCGCAGCCGCAGCATGTCGGGCAGGTGCTCGGCGAGCTTGAAGGCGCGGCGCCCGGGCGCGCCGAGGCCGCGGCCGGCGCTGCGCCGGTAGAACAGCTCTCGCGCCGAGTACCCCTCCGCCGCCGGCACCGGCCCGTAGAGGAAGCGGCTGGTCAGCAGCTCGACCTCGGCGCCGGCGCGGGCGAGCGCCGCCGCCAGGGCGCGGTCGTAGGGCGGCGTAAAGGCCGAGGGGTCGACGAGCTGAACTTTCATCGCGGGCGATTATCGTGACCGGCTTGGCGCCCACGCTCTCCTACTGCGTCGTGAACACGAACGGCC
>DATHUE010000085.1:0-4244 GCA_035462545.1 Solirubrobacterales bacterium | reverse complement strand
CGGCATCGAGAGCCCGGATCCGAGCTGACGGTGCGTCTGGCTCTCCGAGGTGCGCGCCCCGATCGCGCCCCAGGCGACAGTGTCGGAGATGTACTGCGGGATGATCGGATCGAGGAACTCGCAGCCGATCGGCAGCCCCGCGTCGAGCACCTCCAGCAGCAGTTTGCGGGCGATCCGCAGGCCGGCGTTGACGTCGCCGGAGTTATCGAGGTGCGGATCGTTGATCAGCCCCTTCCACCCGGTCGTCGTCCGCGGCTTCTCGAAGTAGACCCGCATCACCACCAACACGTCCTTCTCCAGCTTGCGCGCCTCGGCCGCGAGCCGGCGCGCGTACTCGAGCGCCGCTTTCGGGTCGTGCACGCTGCACGGGCCGACCACGACCATCAGCCGCGGGTCCTTGCCGCTCAGCACGTCGACCACTTCCTGGCGGCCCTTGACCACCGCTGCCGTCCGGGCCTCCCCCAGCGGCAGCTCCTCGAGCAAGGTCGCGGGCGGGGAGAGCTCGACCACTTTCGCGATCCGCTGGTCCCGCACGCCGTCTCGTTTCGTCCCCTCCATCCCGATGAACATTTTGTCGTCGCCTTTCTCCACAGCCGGTAGATCGTACTTTCTGGTCGCTCACCACCACGCCGGCTCCGGGCAGCGAGAGATCGCGAACAACGGACCGGCGCCCGACCAAGAGATCTATGGAGCGGCAGCGAGCCGCCAGGCCGGACGCCTAGCTAAATCGCCACCAATAGGAGAAGCGCGCGGCGACGAGCTCGGCGCCTGCAGCGGTACCCACGGCTGTCAGTCGGCTCGTCGTCATTGCTTCGAAGACTTTGTACCAGCTGGGCGCCGGTTAGTCGAGCAGTTCGCCGAAAGCCGAAAGGAAACGGTCGTTCTCGGCCGTGGTGCCGTAGCTGACGCGGATGTGGCCGGGGTCGCCGAGGGGGGTGCCGGGGCGGACGGCGATCTGGCGCTCGGCGAAGCCGGCGACGATCTCGGCCTCCTCAGCCTCGCCGAGATCGATCCAGGAGAAGTTGGCCTGGGTCTCGGCGGTGGCGAGGCCGAGCCCGCGCACCCCCTCCTCGACCCGCAGCCGCTCGACGACCGTGCTCTCGACCCGGCGCAGGACGTCGTCCTGGTGGAGGATCGCCTCCGCCCCCGCCGCCTGAGCGAGGGCGTTGACGCTGAACGGCTGGCGGACCGCGTCGACGGCGGCGCGGAAGCCGGCGGAGCCGATCGCGTAGCCGACCCGCAGCCCGGCCAGGCCGTAGCACTTGCTGAACGTGCGCAGCACGACCAGGTTGGGGAAGTCGTCGAGCAGGTCGAGGGTGGCGTCGGGGTCGTCGTCGACCTGGAACTCGACGTAGGCCTCGTCGAGGATCACGGCCACGTGCGGCGACACCCGCTCGCAGAAAGCGGCGACCTCGGCGGCCGGCAGGTGGGTGCCGGTCGGGTTGTTCGGGTTGCAGACGAGGACCAGCTGAGTGGCCGCGGTGATCTCGGTCGCCATCGCCTCGAGGTCGTGGGTGTCCTCGGCGTCGAGCGGGACTTTGATCTCGCGCGCCCCGGTCAGCGCCGCCAGGTACGGGTACATCGAGAAGGACGGCCAGGCGTAGAGGATCTCGGCCCCCGGCTCGCAGAGCGCGTCGGCGGCGGCGAGCAGGATCTCGCAGGAGCCGTTGCCGACCGCGACCCGGCCCGGCTCGGCGTCGTAGCGCTCGGCGATCCGGCGGCGCAGCAGGGTCGCGTCGGGGTCGGGATAGCGGTTCATCGCCGCGGCCGTCTTCGCGATCGCCTCGACCACCCGCGGGTGCGGCGGGAACGGCGACTCGTTGGAGGCGAGCTGCGCGATCCGGCCGGCGGCGATCGCCTCGGGCGCCTGCCCGGTCGGGACCCCGGCCTGGTAACCGGGCATGCGGGAGAGCCGCTCGGCGAAGGTGACGGTCATCGCAGCGATTGTGACGGAGGGCGGTGCGCCGGGTCTACTGGGCGGCCTCGAGGTCGGCCCGCAGCTTCGCGGCGCCGCCGAGGTAAGCGTGCGAGGGCTCATGGTCGGCCGCCGCGTAGTAGTGGGCCATCACCCGGATCACCCGCGGCATCGAGCCCGGGACCGGGATCTCGCGCGAGCACAGCAGCGGCACCCGGTCGAGCCCCAGCTTGCGGGCGGCGACAGCCGGGAACTCGGCGTCGAGGTCGTCGGTGGTGGTGAAGATGCAGCTGACCAGCGCCTCGGGTGTCAGCCCGTTGCGCGCGATCAGCTCCCGCATCAGCTCCTCGGCCGCCCGCACGATCGCCGCGGCCTCGTTGGCCTCCACCTGTGTGGCGCCGCGCACGGCGAACAGGCGCTGCGGCGGGCCGCCGTTGGTCTCGAAGCTCATGTCGGCATCTTCCCAGAGCGGAACGAGGGACGAAAAAACAGGCTGGGTGGGGGAGAGATCTCGCGGGCCCAGCTACGAGGGGTCGGGATGAGTGAGGGCGCGATCCGTCATGCGATCGAGAAAGGCCTGCTGCATCCGGTTTTCCGGGGGATCTATGCCTTTGGACGTCACCTCTCCCACCCAGCGCGGTAGAAAAATCGACGGCGTCCGCTGTCACAAGGCATTGCTGCGACTTGACGAGACCGGCACCGTCAACCGCATTCCCTGCGCCAGTCCGGCGCGGACGTTGGTGGACTGCGCGAGCGAAGTCGGCGTACGGACGCTGCGGAGCATGTTCGAGCGTGCCGCCGCCAGGAAGATGCTCGACCTCGACGCCGTGGAGGCGTCGATGCGACCCGGGCGGCCCGGGACGCCCGCGTTGCGAGGGCTGATCGAGGAGTGGCGGTTGGCCGCGCCCGTCTCCAGGAACGCGCGGCTGAAGAGCCCACTGGAGGCGATGGTGCTGCCGCTGGTGGTCCGGCGCGGGATGCCGGCACCGCCCTGCAATGCGCCGGGTCCGGCTTGCTGGCGCACCAACCGAGGTCGGCTTCCTTTGGCGAGGCGCTACATGTCGGGGAAGGGCCACGCGGCTTCAGGCCGAATCGGAACCGGAGGAGGTCGCCGACGCCGTCTTCCGGAGGCTCTCGACCTCCTGAGCGGTGAGGCGGCGGGACTCGCCCTCGGCGAGATCGCCGAGCTCGAGCGGCCCGAAGCGGACGCGGCACAGGGAGACGACGCCGTTGTCGAGCGCCTCGGCCATCCGCCGCACCTGGCGGTTGCGGCCTTCCCGCAGCACGATCTCGATCTCGTTCCGGCCGAGCCGGGTCACCCCGGCCGGTGCCGTGAGACCGTCTTCGAGCTCGACGCCGGTGGCGAGGCGGCGCAGGTCCGCCGCCGAGGGCGGGCGGCGGAGGCGGGCGCGGTAGGCCTTCGGCACTTCGTAGCGGGGGTGGGTGAGCCGGTTGGCGAGCTCGCCGTCGTTGGTCAGCAGCAAGAGGCCGGTCGAGTCGGCGTCGAGCCGCCCGACCGGGTACAGCCGCACCTCCGAAGCGACCAGCTCCACGACCGCCGGCCGCTCCCCCGGCTCGCGAGCGGTCGAGACCACCCCGGCCGGCTTGTGGACCGCCCAGACCTCCCGCACCTCCGCCCCGACCGCGCTCCCGTTGACGCGCACCTCATCGTCATCGCCAACGTCCCGAGCGGGATCGGTAACGACCTCCCCGTTAACGGTCACGACCCCCTTGGAGATGATTTCCTCACTGCGGCGCCGAGAGGCGACCCCGCCATGAGCCAGGAACTTCGCCAGCCTCACGACGGGTGGGTCAGGGGAGGGCTCGGCGGAGCCTCCCCGCTGTTGCTCCGACGAGTCCTCCCCTGACGCGCCCGCCTCAAGGCTCCGCCCGTTGTTCCCCAGCCTTCAAGAGCCTCTCGCGCAGCTCCCGCTCGTCCTCAGGGCTCGGGTCGAAGCGCGACGGGTCGGGCAGCTGGTCGAGGCCGGAAAGGCCGAAGAGGCGCTCGAACAGCTCGGTGGTCTTGAAGATCGCGGCGCCGAACTGGGAGCGGCCCGACTCTTCGATCAGGCCGCGCTCGGCCAGCGTCGTCACCCCCGACTCGGAGGAGACGCCGCGGATGCGGGCGATCTCCGGCCGGGTGACCGGCTGCAGGTAGGCGACGATCGCCAGCGTCTCGGCCTGGGCCTGGGTCAGCGGCGGCGTCCGCGGCTTCGCCAGCAGGCGGCGCGCCACCGTCTCGCTGGCCGGGTCGCTGGACAGCGAGAAGCCCCCCGAGACCTCGCGCAGCACCACCCCGCGCCGGCCCTCGGCGAGGTCCTCGCGCAGC
>DATHUE010000084.1:0-3257 GCA_035462545.1 Solirubrobacterales bacterium | reverse complement strand
GCTGGCCATGTTGGGTCTGCTCAGCGCCAGCGGCTACGCACTCGCCAAGCCGACCGTGGTCCGGGTCGGCAACCTGGTGCTGAAGATCGACGGCGGGGTCGGCCCGAAGGCGTTGCCCAAGGGCAAGCTGGCGCCGATCACCCTGCGGGCTTCGGGACGGCTGGCGACCAACGACGGCAGTCACCCGCCCGCCACCCGCAAGGTGACGATCGACTTCGACAAGCACGGCACGATCAACGCCAAGGGCCTGGCCAAGTGCCGCTCCGGCCAGCTGCAGTCCCAGGACACCAAGTCCGCGGTGGCCGCCTGCCGCAAGGCGATCGTCGGCCGCGGCCGCACCAGCGTCGAGGTCGAGTTCGCCGACTCGACCCCGTTCGTCGCCAAGGGCCCGCTGGTGCTCTTCAACGGCGGCGTCCGCGGCGGCACCACGACGATGTACATCCACGCCTACGTCAAGGTGCCGGCGCCGACCGCGATCGTCACCACGGTGAAGGTCAAGAAGATCCGCAAGGGGCCGTTCGGCACCCGCGCGATCGCCAGGATCCCGCGGATCGCCGGCGGCGCGGGCTCCCTGACCGGCTTCGACTTCAAGATCCACAGGAAGTTCAAGCGCGCAGGCAAGATCCAGAGCTACCTGCTCGCGCGCTGCGGCAACGGCCGCTTCCTGGCGCAGGCGACCCTGCAGGCCGACGACGGGACGCGGATGAAGGGGACGATCGTGCGGCCCTGCCGGCAGCGGGGTTAGCGCCAGCCGGTCGCTCAGCCCGAGATCCGCCCCGCCGCCGATTTTCCCGAGGTCGATCGGCGGCGGGGGAGCATTTGCGCCAGCGAAGACGTAGTAGTGGGTGATGGCCGACCTCGGAGAGCTTGAGTCCACGCGGCGCGCCCCCTTCTCGGGCCGACACCGGACCGAGCGCTTGGCGAAACTCGCGTCCGCGATCCGGCGAGCGCCGGACCCAAGTGGGGCAACGACGCAGGGCCGAATGGGAGCGCTCATCCGGTTCGCTCCGGCATCCCGCTCGGCCGAGCCAAACGGCGCTCGCGACATCGACCCACATCAGGCGTGGTCAATGTCGCGAGCGGCATTGCCCCCTCGCGGGGATCGCGCGTCCGACATTGACCCACGGCCGCCTCAAGCAGTCAACGCAACAGCTCCTCCATCTTCTCAGCCGGGGTGGACCAGCCCAAGGTCTGACGCGGACGTCCGTTGAGCTCCGCCGCGATCGCGTCCAGTTCGACCTGGCTGCGCGCAGCCAGGTCGGTGCCCTTGGGCAGGTATTGGCGCAGCAGGCCGTTGGTGTTCTCGTTGGAGCCCCGCTGCCAGGGCGAGTGGGGGTCGCAGAAGTAGACCGAGACCCCGGTCTTTGCCGCCAGGCGCATGTGCTCTGCCAGCTCGTTGCCCTGGTCCCAGGTGAGCGAGCGGGCGAGGTGGGCGGGCAGCCGGGCGATCAGCTCGGCCAGCGCAGCGGTCACGTGGGCGCTCTTTCGCTCGTTGCCCAGCCGGGCCAGCATCACGTAGCGGGTTTGGCGCTCGACCAGGGTGGCGACGAAGGAGCGGCCTGCCTTGCCGACCAGCAGATCGCCCTCCCAGTGGCCGGGGACGGCGCGATCGTCGACCTCCGGCGGGCGCTCGGCGATCGGCACCATGTCGGCGATCCGGCCGCGGTGCTCGGGGGCGCCGCGAGCGCGCCGGCGCCTTCGTCCCTGCCTGAGGTTGGCGGCGAGCTGCGCTCGCAGCTCGCCGCGGGACTGGACGTAGAGCGATTGGTAGATCGTCTCGTGGCTGATCCGCATCTCCGGATCGGTGGGGTGGTCGACCTTCAGTCTGGCCGATATCTGCTGCGGGGACCAGCGCTTGGCAAGGCCGGCCTCAACCGCGGCCCGCAGCCGTGGCGAGCGGGAGAGCTTGCCCGGCTTGGGACGGGCAAGGCGGGCCAGAGCGCCGCGCTCGGCGCTGAGCGCCCGGTAGCGGCGACGCCCCCCGCCGCGCTCGATCTCACGTGTGACCGTCGAGGGCGAGCGGCCGAGCTCGCGGGCGATCTCATGAGCCGACTGCCCCGCGGCGACCCCGCGGCTGATCTGCTCGCGCTCCTCGAAGCCCAAGCGCAGGCGCGAGTGGTCCACGCGCCGGCGCCGCAGCTGCGCCTCGGTGCCGATCCGCCAGACGGTATCCCGCGAGCAGCCGAACTCGGCGGCGATCTCCTTGACCCGCGCTCCTTCTCGCAGCCGCGCTGCGATTGCCTGGCGCTCCGGCGGTCGCAGCACCCGCCACCCCGATCGGGTCCCTCGTCTTCTCCGCATTCCGGTCTCCTTTCGTCATCGCAACTCGACAGTCCGTTGCGATGATCGATGGAGACCGCCGCCCCCAGGGGGGCGTCAAGGTCGGAAGCGTCACTCCGCGCCGAGCAGCAGCAGCGCGATCAGCGTGGTCGCGTCGGTGATCTCTGCGATCGCCGCCTCGAGCTCGGCGCGCGGCAGCCGCACCACCTCGATCTGCTCGTCCGCGTCCTGCTCCCCGCTCGCCTCGGCGAGGCCGGTGGCGGCGAAGATCGTCGCCACCTCGCTGATCACGCCGGGGCTGGTGTGGACCCGCTTCAGCAGGCGCCAGTCCGCCGCCGCCAGCCCGACCTCCTCGGCCAGCTCCCGCCGCGCGCAGGCGAGCTCGTCCTCGCCCGGCTCCAGGGTCCCGGCCGGGATCTCCAGCAGCCCGTCCGCCTCGACCGCCTCGCGCGGCTGGCGCACCAGGTAAACCGCCTCCTCGTCGTAGGCGAGGATCGCCACCGAGCCCGGGTGCTCGACCACCTCGCGGGTCACCTCGTTGCCGTCGGCGCGCCGGTAGCGCTTCACCGCGACGTCGATCGTGTGGCCGTCGTGGACCTGCCTGGAATCGAGCATCTCCATGTCCCCAACGCTACCCGCGGGGACCGGAAGCCCGCGTTCGGAGTGGGGTGGTTTAGGTCCCCGGGGGGGTGGGGTACGGCAGATAAATCGGGGCGCCTAGCGGGATCTGCGAGCGATCTCGCTGGCGCCTCGATCTATTTCCAACGGAGGAGAAGCGATGGCTACGCGTAGAGAGAGCAGTGGCGGCATCGGGGGAATCTCGCTCGGCGGGATCCTCGTGATCATCGGGATCGTGCTGATGATCGTCTGGAGCTTCTGGATCGGGCTGATCATCACCCTGGTCGGGTTGATCGCCTTCGGCGGGTTCGCCCGCGGCAAGTGGTACTGAGCGGCTCCTGACGCGCGAGTAAGCTGCG
>DATHUE010000083.1:0-2203 GCA_035462545.1 Solirubrobacterales bacterium | reverse complement strand
GTGCCCCGCCCCTCCCTCTACGGCAGCGTTTCGCTGGGAACGACGATCGTGCGGCCGTCGTTCAGTTCGTAAACCGTGCCGACCGCTTTGCCGCGGCCGACCACTTCCTCGCCCGGCTGCAGCTCGACTTCTTTCGGCTCCTGGCCTTCCTCGGTGACGACCGCGTCAGCGGGGCGGGTGTTGGCCGTGCTCGGCTGCTCGCCGGTCAGGGCCTCGGTCAGGTTGAGGGAGGAGAGGGCCGCTAGGAGGAAGGCGACGGCGAGGACGATGCCGAGGTCGAAGAGGTTGACGAGGCCGTCGAGTGGTTCGCCGGCGCGGTCGTCGCGGCTGCGGGCTTTGGCGCTGACCTTCACGGCGCCACCGCCCAGTGGCTGTGGTGGCCGACCGGAAGGTGGGCGGTGCCGGCGGTCAGGGTGGCGGCGATGTACTCGACGTCGGAGTAGTCCTGGGCGTAGAGGCGGTCGCGGACCAGCGAGATCGTGAAGGCGATCGCGCCGACGAGGAGGCCGGCGACGGTGACGCCGAAGGCGACGCGGAGGTTCTCGGTCAGGGTCTCGACGTCGCCGTCGGCGAGCCCGGCGAGGGCGGGCGAGAGCGGGATCAGCGTCCCCATCAGGCCCAGCGCCGGCCCGAACCGGACCAGGATCCGGGTCCGCTCCAGGCGCCGCAGCGAGAGGTAGTCGTACTCGGCCAGCCGCTTGGAGATCCGCGCCTCGGCGTCGGGCCGGCCGACCTGGGCGAAGATCCCCTCGAGCGCCTCCTCCATCGCCTTGTTGTGGGCGAGTGGCAGCAGCGTGGCGAGCGCCTCGACCGTCTGGCCGGCGGCGAGCCGCTGCTGGCATTCGGCGACCGCCCGCTCGAGGGCCCAGATGCTGCGGCCGCGCCGGCGCCGCATCTCGACGAACAGCGAGCCCAGTTCGAGGATCACCGCGAGCAGGGCGAGCAGGGCGAGGACCAGCACCGGCCAGCGCAGCGCTTCGGAGATGTCGAAGAGGATCTGCTCGATGTTCATCGCGTCGGCTCCGCCGGCGGCCAATCCTCGCACAGCGCCGCCGCGCCGCCCGGGCTCCTCATCGCAGCAGGTTGCGGGCCTCGATCAGCCCACCGGCGCCGAGCAGGGCCCCCGTGATCACGAAGCCGATCGCCGCGTCCGGCAGGCCGCCGCCGTCACCGCCGCCCTTCTCGCTCAGGGTCCCGGTCCGGGCCGCGGCCGGCTCTTCCTCGGCCCCCGTTTCGGGTTCCGGCGCGGCGGTCCCGCCCTCTTCGAGCAGGATGCCGCTGACCGGTTCGCCTTCCGGTTCGGGAGCCGGCTGCGGGGCGGGCTGCGGCAGCGGTTCCGGTTCGGGTTCTGGAAAGGATTCGGCGGGCGGCGGGAACGATTCGACCGGCGGCAGCGGGATCGAGGGCAGCCCGGTGCCTCCCGGCGTGCCGGTGGCCGGGCCGGTGGCGGCGCCGTGGTCGGGGGCGTTCTCGGCTTCGTTGGTGCCGCCGCCCTTGCGGTTTGGCCCGCCCTTCGCCGGCTTGCCGACCTGGATCGTGACGATGTCGGAGGCACCCGTCTCGTTGCCCGGGGCGGTGACGTTGACGACCACCTCGTAGCTGCCGGGCTTGGCGAACTTGTGAACGGCGCTGTCGCCGGCGTCGGTGAGGCGGCTGCCGTCGTCGAAGTTCCAGGTGAACGTCACTTCTTCTCCGGAGCCGGCGCCATCGACCACGGCGCTGAAGCTGACCTTCTCGCCGGGGTCGACCCGCAGCGGGGTGGCGGTTGCCCGCACCTGCAGCTGCGCGCCTTTGCGGAGGACGACCCGCAGACCGTTCGGTGACTCGAAGCTGTCGCTGCCGTTGAGGTCTCCAGGCCCCGCGTCGGGGCGGAGGAAGCCGGTGCCCTCGGCGGTCGCGTAGACGACCGGCGGCCCGTTGTCGAAGGCTTCCTCGTCCAGCGCTTGGTGGCGGCTGAGCACGACCGAGCCGCCCGCCGGCCGCTGGACTTCGAGGTAGGTGAAGGTCAAGGGGTCGGCGCCGGCGGCGACGATGCTCGCCGCCAGCGAGAAGCCGGTGACGGTCTGGGTCGCGGCGCCGGCCGGCGATCGCACGGTGTAGGCCCGGTTGAGGACGTCCTCCTTGCCGGCGAGGGCTTCGAGCGCCAGGTCCCGCTCCTCGCCGCCGGGCTTGACCACCGTCACCTGCGCCGCGTCCGCGCCCG
>DATHUE010000082.1:0-6755 GCA_035462545.1 Solirubrobacterales bacterium | reverse complement strand
GGGTGTCCCCCTCCCAGAGACCGTCGCGCAGCTGGGGCGGCCGCTTGGGCGCGTCTTCATGGCGTTTGAGCCTCTGTGAGAGGGACACCCACCCGCCCCCCGGGCACCAGCCACTTCCGTCTCTCAGGAGTAGATGCCCAGGTACCGGGTGAGCAAGCGCCGGAGTGACCCGTACTCCGCGACCCCAACACCCGCTCCCTCACCCTGAGGTCGCCCCCCTCAGCTCTCAGCTGCCGGGCAGATCAGCCTGTAGTCGCACCAGCTGCAGACACTCGGCGAGGGCCGCGGCTCGAAGTCCTGGCTGAGGATGCCGTCGCCCACCTGCAGCACCGTCCGCTCGACCCGCTCGGCGTCGTCCGGGCGGACCGGGGCGGCGACCTTGTCGCCGTCGAGGACGTAGTAGTAGCTGGCGACCGCGGCCTCCAGGTCCCAGGCCTCGCGGGCCGCGAGCCGGTAGAGGGCCAGCTGCAGGTCGCTCTCCAGCTCGGCCTCGGTCTTGCGCTCGCCGGTCTTGTAGTCGATCACCTCGTAGTCGCCGGTCGGCAGCCGGTCGACCCGGTCGACCCGTCCCCGCACGTGGTGCTCGCCGATCTTGATGTCGAACTTCTTCTCCAGCCAGACCGGCTCGCCGTCGGAGGCCTGTTCGCGCTCCCAGTAGAGGCGCAGGGCCTCCCGGGCGCGGGCCCGGTACTGCAGCTCGTCGTCGCTGGAGCCGAACCCGGTCCGCCGCCAGCCGGTCTCGAACAGGCTCATCAGGCGGTCCAGCCCGTCCTCGCCCTCGCCCGCCTCCTTGTGGAATCGCTCGAGGACGTTGTGGATCAGGATCCCGAAGCGCTGGTTGATCGTCGGCTCCTGGGGGATGCCGAAGACGCGGGCGAACTTGTACTTCAGCGGACAGGTCAGGTAGAGGCTGAGGTCCGAGGCGGAGAGGCTGAGGCCGCCGTCGCCGCGGCGCGGCAGGAAGGCCGCCAGCGAGGGCTCGCCGCGGGCGGCGATCAGCGCCCGCCGCCGGTCGCCGTCGCGCTCGGAGTCGAGCAGGTAGGAATCGAGCGAGGAGGCGTCGAGCTCGGCCTGCTGCTCGGTGGTGGCGACCTGGCGCAGGAGGCCGTTGACGGCGGCGATCGCCTCGGCCGTCGCCTCCTCGCCGGGCCGCTGCGCCAGGGCGGCCAGCTTCAGCAGCTCCAGGTAACGGGCGATCGCCCGGTTGACGTCGACGGCGGTGTCGAGCCGCGGCTCCGAGAGCTCGCGCCCCGCCTGCCAGGAGGCCTCCAGCACCTGCTCGCGCAGGGTTCGGTAGGTCGCGTGCAGCCCCTCCGCCGGCCCGAACAGCTCCTCCTCGTGCACCTCCTCCTCGGCGCCGGCTTCGCTCAGCGCCCGCTCGTAGAAGCGCGAGGGCCGCATCTCGCCGTCCTCGCCGCGCTCGGCCCGGGAGAGGACGAGGCCGTGCCGGGCCGGCCACCCGATCCGCGCCCAGTCGGCGTCGCGCTCGAGCCCGAGCGCGAAGACGTGCTCGAACTCGGTCCCCTTGGCGGCCTCCAGGCCGAGCCCCTGGACCGAGCCCCGCGCCGGCGCCTCCTCGCCGCCGGCCGGCTCGACCCCGGCCTCGGCGACGGCGCTGAGGTAGGCGACGAAGCCGCGGGTCGAGCCGTGCGGCTCGCGCCGCGCCCAGGCGGTCGCCAGGTCGGCCAGGCGCGAAAGGCCGAGCAGTCGCTCCGCCACCTCCGGTTGGGCGGCGAACAGGCGCTGGCGGCGGAGGCCGACGTTCTCGATCAGCCGCCGCACGAAGACGTCGGCGCGGCGCTCCTCCAGGGCCGCCGAGGCGGCGCCGTAGAGACGGCTGAATGCCTGGATCCGCTCCCGCGCCTCGGGCTGGAACTGGGGGCTGTCGAGCGCCGCCTCGCAGGCGGCGACCATGTCCTGCTTGCGGCGCCTGGCGATCGTCGTCAGCCGCGCCAGGTCGCCCGGGCCCAGTCCGATCGGCGGCCGGGTCAGCGCCCGCGCCGCCGCCGCCGAGTCGTCGGGGTCGACCAGCACCCGCAGCCAGGCGATCGCGTCGCGCACCTCGGGCCGCTGGAACAGCGCCACCGGGCCGGAGAGATGGAAGGGGATGCCGCGTTCCCCCATCGCCGCGGCGATCGCGCCGCCCTGGCGGCCCGGGTCCGCCAGCAGCACGCAGATCTCACCCGGGTCGCCGCCGCCGGCGATCAGCTGCTCGACCTCGCGCGCCGTCGCCTGCGCCTGGGCGCGCTCGTTGGCGCAGCGCCAGAAGCGGGTCGCCGGCTGGCGGAAGCGGCGCTCCAGCACGACCGCGTCGCCGCGCGGGTGCAGCTCGCGAAACCAGGGGCCGCCCTCTTCCTCGGCCTCCTGGTCGAGGGCGAAGACCTGGTTCGGGTTGTCGCTGGCCAGCGCGGAGAGGATCGCCCGTTGGGCCGGGGTCGAGTCCTCGAGTTCGTCGACCATCGCGAAGCGGAAGCGGGTCGCGATCTCGCGGCGCAGGTCGGGACGCTCGGCCAGCAAGCAGTCGAGAGCGAGGAAGACGTCGCCGCGGTCGATACTGCCGCTGGCGGCGAGGATGCGGTCGTGGGCGCTGTAGAGCTCGGCGAACTCGAGTTCGCGTCGGGCCGCCTCCTTCTCCGCCGCCTCGCTTGCGGCCCGCTCCCGCTGCCGCGCCTTTTCCTCGATCTGAGTCGCACCCGTCCGCTCCGCCTTGAAGGAGTCGATGCGGGCCAGCAGCCGGGCCAGCAGGCCGGCCGGATTGCCGCGGATCTCATGCCGGCGCAGCGGCAGCTCCTCGAGCCGCTCCAGCAGGATCGCCAGCCGCTCCGCCGGGCCCAGCACGTCGAAGAACGGATCGAGGCCGGCGCCCTCGGCGTGCTCGCGCAGCAGTCGCTCCCCGATCACGTCCCAGTTGCCGACCCAGAGCTCCTCGTAGGGCGCCGTCAATAGCGCCTCGACCCGTCCCCGCAGCCGTTCCGCGGTCGCCCGGCTGGCGGTCAGCAGCAGGATCCGCTCCGGCCCGGTGCCGTTCTCAGCCAGTCTCGCCAGCCGCCGCGCCAGCAGCTCGCTCTTGCCGGTCCCGGCGGTTCCGAGGACCAGCAGCGGTCCCTCGTCGTGGGCGAGCGCGAGCGCCTGCCCGTCCGTCGCCTCGGTTGCCGATCCACCCTCGCGCATCGTCCAACGCTAGCGCGACATAGCATCTGGCCGATGGACGTTTTCTCCGCGGACTGGCTGGGAATCTGCCGCCGCGCCGTGACGGCGCAGCGGGCGATCTTCGGCGCCGCCACCGACAGCGCCGCGCGGACTGCCTACGAGGGGATCGGCGAGGGCGGCGACCGCACCCTGGTGATCGACCGCGAATGCGAGGACGCGATCTTCGTCGAGCTGGAGGCGCTGGCCGCGCAGGGGGCCTCTTTTGTCGCCGTCTCCGAGGAGCGCGGCGAGGTCCGCTTCGGCGACGGCGGCACCGCGCGGGTGGTGATCGATCCGATCGACGGCTCGCTCAACGCGCGCCGCACGATCCCTTCCCACAGCTTCAGCCTGGCGCTGGCCACGAGCGACTCGATGGCCGACGTCAAGTTCGGTTTCGTCCACGACTTCGGCGCTGACGAGGAGTTTGCCGCCCGGCGCGGCGAGGGCGCGACTGTGGGCGGTGCGCCGGCACGGGTGGCAGCTGCCGCGGAGCGGCTCGAGATCGTCGGCCTGGAGTCGGCCGAGCCCAGTTGGGCGCTGCCGGCCTTGGAGCGTCTGGCCGGCGAGGCCTATCGGCTGCGGGTCGTCGGCTCGCTGGCGATCACGATCTCCTACGTGGCGGCCGGCCGCTTCGACGCCGCCTTCAGCATCCGTTCCTGCCGCTCCGTCGACGTCGCCGCGGCGCAGCTGATCGCCCGCGAGGCAGGCGGGGCGATCGCCTTCGGCGAGCTGCCGCTCGACCGGGTCGCGCTCGACCTCGATTCGCGCTACCCCGTGGCCGCTGCCTCCAGCGAGGCCGGGCTCGCCACGGTTCTCGCCGCCCAAACCGGTTGACGGCCTTTTCACGCGGGGCGTAACCACTTTGGGAAGGTGGTTTAGAACATGTGTTCGGATGGAACGTATGTTCGCTAAGCTCCGCCGGACCTTCCAAGGCAGGCAAAACCCGATATCCCCCGGAGGAAACATCTTTAATGGCAACTCAGAGCAGTAACGGCAAAGCCAAGACCCAGGCAAAGCGCGCGACCACCGAAGCGAAGAAGTCCGCCAGCGCCACCGCCACCGCCAGCAAGCGCGCCGCCACCAAGACGGCTGCCGCACAGAAGAACCAGGTCCAGACCGTCGCCGAGGCCGCCGTCGACTTCCCGGTCGGCGCCGTCCTCACCCTCACCGATCGCGTCTCCGACGTCGTCGAGCCGTGGACCAGCCGCACCGGCGTCGAGAAGCAGCTGAAGTCGTACCGCACCGAGGCGCGCAAAACGCTGAAGCGCGCCGAGCGTCGCGGCACGACCGCCCGTCGCAAGGCGACCACCGAGGCCCGCAAGACCCGCACCAAGGTCGAGCGCGAGGCCCGCAAGCGCCAGCGGACCGTCGAGACGACTCTGAAGCGCAATCGCAACGAAGTCGAGCAGCGCGTCCGCAAGGCGATCGAGGAGCAGGGCGCTCGCGCCCAGGACCTCGTCGGCCAGCAGGCCAGCCGCGCGCAGGACCTGGTCGGCACCGTTACCGACCAGCTGGCAGCGCTTCGATAGCCGAGAGAGCAGAGGACACGGCGCGGATGCGCCACCTCAAAAGCGCCCGCATGGCACCACCATGCGGGCGCTTTTTCGTTGTCCCCCCGCTTGGTCCTGAGCCCTCTCGGGTTACCTGCCGGTGACGAAGACCGGGCGTGACGCTGCTGGCTCGTAGGGCCAGCCGGGCTCGGCTGGGACGAAGGCGCGGAAGCCGAAGCGGACGCCGCGGCTGTCGTCGTCGCTGAACCGGTACGGGTAGCGGAAGCGCCCGCGCGGGTCGGTGCGGACGGTGCGGAACTGGGTCCACGGCAGGCCCGGCAGCCTGTACTGCAGCTCGACCGACTTGCCTTTGGCGGGGACCGCCGCCTTGCCCGCGACGGTCCCGCGGAAGACCAGCGGCCGGCCACCGATCCGGGCGCTGGCGGCCGAGGCTCGCATGCTCACCCCCGTCCGCACCTTCAGCTCCAGGGGCGGGGCCGAGGTTGCGGCCAGGGTCCGGGTGCCGGCGAAGCCGAGCTCGATCCGCCGCTCCGGGCCCGGGGAGAGCCGCAGCGCGAAGCTTCCGTCGGGGCCGGAGCGGAGCTGATGGCGCCGCGGCGTCGAGCCGTCCGCGAAGTGCTCGGTCACCAGCAGCGGCAGGCCGGCGAGCGGAGCGCCGACGGTTCTGCTGAGCGCGCCACCGAGGAGGACGCGCTTGCCGAAGGGGACCGTCCGGGCTGGCAGGCGACGAGGGCCGAGGCCCGCGGTCAGCCTGGTCGCCATCTTCAGTGGCGCCGGCAGGACCAGCTTCGCCCCGTCGGCTCGCAACTGGCTTTCGGCGGTGTTGCCGGCCGCGTCGAAGGCGGTCGCTTGGAATTCGTACAGGCCCGGCGGGTGACGGTCGGAATCCCAGCGGGCGATCAGCCGGCCGTCGGCGACGGCAGTCGGCAGCAGCGCGAACTGACGGCGCGAGCCGCGTGGCCGCACCCCGACCGAGCCGCGGGCCGGATCGGGCCCGGAGAGCTCGTCGGTGACGCGGGCGGAGAGCAGCTCCGGGTCGGCGGGGTCGAGGGCGGCGAAGGCCACCCGCGGCGGCGTGCGGTCGATGCGAACCGCGGCGGTTGCGAGGGGGCTGGAGTTGCCGGCCACGTCGCGGGCGTAGGCCGAGACCAGATGCGCCCCCTCGCCGCTGACGGTAAGGCTGACCGCGTCGCCGGCGGCCACGCTCGGAGTCGTCCCGCGCGCCGCGATTCCGGTCAGCGCTCCGGCGCCCGCCATCCCCGACAGCGCGTCCGCGGCGCGAGCGCGGACCGTAACCGGTCGCGAGACCCATCCCGCCGGCATCCCGCCGAGGTCGATCGCCGGCGGCGTGCGATCGACGCGGAGGGTGCCGCCGGCGAGCGGGCCGGCGACCCTGGCACCGGAGACCGCCGCCGCCCGCACGTGCACCGTGCCCTCGGGCAGGTCCGCCAGCGGCATCAGGTCGTCGCCGACCCCATCGGCGGCGAGGTCGGTCTCGGTCTCGGCGCAACGAACGCCGGCGGCGCAGGGATGGGAGGGGACGCTGCCGGCGACGACTGCGTAGCCGCGGATACCGGAGAGGGGGTGGGGCTCGGCCGGCCGGCTCAGCCGCAGCAGCGGCTGCTTGTCGCCCCCGATCCAGCCCGTCGGCAGCGAGAGCCCGATCGCGGCCGGCGGCACGTCGTCGAAGCGGAAACCGGCGGTCACGGAGGGCCCCGGCTCGCCAGCCGCGCTCTCGAACCAGACCTCGACTCGGTAACGCCCCGGCCGCGGCTCGTGGATGTCTTCGACCCGGTCGGCATCCCAGGGCAGGCTCGAGTCGAGGACCACTGTTCCCGCCAGGTCGCTCACCCGGTAGTCGACGGTCGCCCAGGCGACCGGATTCGGGTTGTGCCAGTCGAACCTGAAGTCGTTGTCTGGCTGCCAGCCTTCGCCACCGGCGACCCGGAGGTCGAGCGGAGCGGGTGGCGTCGCGGCCACAGCCGGCCCAGCGAAGGCGGCGAGGCAGGCCGCCAACAACGGGAGAGCGATGGTCGCGAGGCGGCGGCTGCTCAT
>DATHUE010000081.1:0-12339 GCA_035462545.1 Solirubrobacterales bacterium | reverse complement strand
GCCTTTTGGCGACACCGCGTCCTGTGCCGCCATCACGGTTCAGGTCCTCACCTTCAATGGCGGGGTGCCCACGGATCTGGGCCTCTACGTCTCATGAGCGCTGACAAGCCCGTACCTGGGACGGCTCTAGTCGCTCCGGGTACATTAATTGACATTTAGATCGCGGATTGTTTATCCTCAAGCTCCGCTCGTTTGAGCAGGCAAGAGCTTGAGGCGTCCGCAGGGAAGCGTGGGGCGCCGAGATGGGCGTCTCTCACTCTTCCCTGAGTAGGCGCTTGAGACAAGCAGGTTGGCCCCGGTCGCTGGATTCCCATCCTGGCGCCCGGGGCACCTGTGTTCAGGGAGGCCAGGCGCAGTTGAACATGGATGAAGCGAGCGGGGGAGACCGCGAGTTCGCCCACGGGCCGCTGCCGCGCGGGCGGCACCGGCTCGATCCGGAGCAGGTCGCCGAGAACCAGCGCCGGCGGCTGGTCGCGGCGATGGCCCGTTCGGTGGCCGAGCGCGGTTACGCGGCCACCAGCGTCGACCGGATCCTCGAGGGCTCCGGCGTCTCGCGCGGCACCTTCTACGAACTCTTTGCCAACCGGCAGGAGTGTTTGCTGGCCGCGCACGAGGCGGCGGTGGCGGCGCTGGCCGAGCGGCTCGACGTTGCCTGCGCCGGCGGGCAGCCCTGGCGCGAGCGGGCGATCGCGGCGATCGGCGCCGTCGTCGAGTTCGCCGCCCAGGAGCCGGACCTGGCGAGGTTGCTCACCCTGGATGCCCTCGCCGCCGACAACGAGGCCTCGAAGAGAGGGCTGGCGGCACTCGACCGCTTCGCGGCGATGCTGCGGGAGGGCCGCGAGCACTACAAGCCCGCCGCCGCCCTGCCAGACACCACCGAGCGGGCCCTGGTCGGCGCTGTGGCGATGACGATCAACGCCCGCCTGCTCAGCGGCGAATCCCTGGCCGGCCTCGAGCCCCAGCTCGCCTATCTCGTCCTCGTGCCCTATGTCGGCCCCGCGAAAGCCCGCCAGCTGGCGGGCGCGCCCCCTCAGTCGTAGCTGGGTCCGCACTGGACCTTCTCGGCCAATCACCCCGCGTCGGGTCGGCTCAGCTCGCTTGCAGCTCCTCGAGCGTCACGGTGTCGCCCGAGGGGAGCGCTGCTTCGCCTTCTCGGATCCGTCGCACCAGCTCGGGATCGTTCGGGGCGCTCATCTCCTCCTGCGGGGGAGACTCGCGGCCCGAGTCGGCGGTCTCGTCCGCTCCTCGCCGTCGGCTGGCGTTTTTTCCATCCCCTGGCAAGGAAAAGACGCCAGTCGTACTCGCCTCAGTCGTAGCTGTAGAAGCCGGCGCCGCTCTTGCGGCCGAGCTTGCCCTCGCCGACCATCTCGACCAGGAGGCCGGGGGGCTGGCTGGCGGCCTCGCCGTTCTCGGCGTGGAGGGCGTCGCCAATCGCCTTGGAGACGTCGAGGCCGACGAAGTCGAGCAGGGCGAGCGGGCCCATCGGGTGGCCGGCGCCGAGCTTCATGCAGGTGTCGACCTCGCCTGCCTCCATGCCGGTCCGCTCCATCAGCCGCACGGCTTCGAAGAGGAAAGGGAAGAGCAGGCGGTTGACGACGAAGCCGGCCTGGTCGGGGACCTCGACCGCGGTCTTGCCCAGCGCCGCGCACCAGGCGAGGGCGTTCTCGCGGGCGCCGGTGGCGCCGTCGGGGAAGCAGACCTCGATCAGCTTCATCCGCGGCACCGGGTTGAAGACGTGCAGGGCGAAGAGCTTCTCGACCCCGGAGGCCGCGGCGATTGCGGCGATGCTCAGCGACGAGGTGGTGGTCGCCAGGTCGGCGTCCGGGCAGGCGGCGGCGACGGTCTTCAGCAGCTCGCCCTTCGGCGCTACCTCCTCGACGATCGCCTCGACGACGACGTCGCAGTGAGAGAGGTCCTTGGGGTCGGTGGTGACCCGCAGCCGCGACGGCTCGGCCCCCTCGATCTTGGCGCAGGCGGCGACGATCTTCTCCTCCGCGCGCCAGGCCGAGGCCTCGCTCCTCGCCAGCAGAATGGTGTCCGCCGTGGTCGTCGAGACGGCGGCCAGACCGGTGGCAATTGCCCCGCTCCCCGCGATCCCCGGACTCTCGTAACCCTGGTTAGCGCTCATGTGGCCGGGTTCCTATCAGGACTGCGATAGCCCGTGCGCTGCGGGGCGTAGACTGGTTGACTGACCAGTCAGTCGGCAAGCGATGCGAGGGAGATCGAAGATGGCGGAGAACGGAAACGGCAAGTTCGGCGGCCGCGAGGTCGTGATCGTCGAGGCAGTGCGGACCCCGATCGGGCGCGGCCACGCCGAGAAGGGCTATTACAAGGACAGGCACGCCTCCAACCTCCTCGCCAAGACCTACGCGGAGCTGTTCGAGCGGACCGGGGTCGACCCGGCCGAGACCGGCGACGTGATCGCCGGCTGCGCCCAGCAGTTCGGTGAGCAGGGCGTCAACATCGGCCGCAACGCCTGGCTCGAGGCCGGCCTGCCGATCGAGACCCCGGCGACCACGATCGACCGCCAGTGCGGCTCCGCCCAGCAGGCGGTCAACTTCGCCGCCGCCCAGATCGCCAGCGGCGTCCACGACGTCGTCGTCGGCGGCGGGGTCGAGCACATGGGCCACATCTCCTTCGCCGACGGCTACGAGGTGATGAAGGACCACGGCAACCCGTTCTCGCCGGAGCTGATGGAGCGCTACAACCTGATCCCGCAGGGCCTCTCGGCCGAGATGATCGCCGACAAGTGGGAGATCTCCCGTGCCGAGCTCGACGAGCTCGGCGTTCGCTCCCAGCAGCTCGCCGCCCAGGCGACCGAGGAGGGCCGCTTCGAGCGCGAGATCGTCCCCTTCGCGGTCAACGGCGACACCCACGTCACCGACCAGGGGCTGCGCGAGACGACGCTCGAGGCCCTCGCCGGGCTGAAGCCCGCCTTCAAGGAGGACGGCAAGGTCACGGCCGGCAACTCCTCCCAGGTCTCCGACGGCGCCGCCGCGGTGCTGCTGATGGCGCGCGAGAGGGCAGACGCGCTCGGCCTCACGCCGCGGGCGCGGATCTTCGACCAGACCACTGTCGGGGTCGACCCGGTGATCATGCTGACCGGCCCGATCCCGGCGACGCGGAAGCTGCTCGAGCGCAACTCGATGACGATCGACGACATCGACCTGGTCGAGATCAACGAGGCCTTCGCCTCGGTCGTCGTCGCCTGGCAGCGGGAGCTGAACCCGGACATGGATCGCGTCAACGTCAACGGCGGCGCGATCGCCCTCGGCCACCCGCTCGGCTCGACCGGCGCCCGCCTGATCACCACCCTCCTGCACGAGATGGAGCGCACCGACAAGGAGATGGGCCTGGTGACGATGTGCTGCGGCGGCGGTCTCGGCACCGGAACCCTCATCCACCGCCTGTAGGTTGGGGCGCTCGTCCACTTACCCCCAAATCAAGGAGATCCATTGAGCAAGCGACTTCTCGTGCTCTTGGCTGGCGTCCTCGCGTTCGGCCTGGTTGCCGCCGGCTGCGGCAGCAGCGACGACAGCACCGACACCGTCGAGGAGACGGTCACCCTGACGAAGGCCGAGTTCATCAAACAGGGCGATCAGATCTGCGAACAGGCCGAAGACGACTCCGAGGGCGAAGCTGAAGAGTTCGCTGAGGAAAACGGCTTCACGCTCGAAGACGCAAGTGACGAGCAGCTGTAAGAAGCGGTTGCCGAGGTGCTCGTTCCGGCTCTCGACCGCCAGGTTGATGAACTGCGGGCGCTCGGCGTCCCGGAGGGCGACGAGGAGCAGGTCGACGAGATCCTCGTTGCGGTCGAAGACGCCTCCGCGGAAGTCGCGGACGATCCCAGCATCGCCTTCGAAGGGGAGACCCTGAAAGAGGCGGACGAACTGGCCAAGGACTACGGCTTCAAGGTCTGCGGCGAATAAGCCAGTAGCTCGATATCGGTTTCGAAGAGGGGCGCTTACGGGCGCCCTTCTTCGTACTGGATGATTTGAGCGGCCTCTATGCTCTCCTCCGATGGACCTGACGCTGTCGCCATCGGAGGAGAGCTTCCGCGACGAGGTTCGCGCCTGGCTCGAGGAGAATCACCCGGGCCCCGAGCCGGAAGGGTCGCTCGACGAGGTGATGGAGTTCCGCCGCGAGTGGCAGCTGAAGCTGCACGCGGCGGGCTGGGCCGGGATCTCGTGGCCCGAGGAGTACGGCGGCCGCGGCGCCACGCTGATCGAGCAGGCGATCTTCGTCGGTGAGTCGGCCCGGCAGGAGGCGCCGAGCCCCGCCAACGTGCTCGGTCTGGCGATGGGCGGGCCGGTGGTGATCGCCCACGGAACCGAGGAGCAGAAGCGGCGCTACCTGGAGCCGATCCTGACCGGCGAGGAGATCTGGTGCCAGGGCTTCTCCGAGCCCGAGTCGGGCTCGGACCTCGCCTCGCTGAAGACCCGTGCGGTCAAGGACGGCGACGAATGGGTGGTGACCGGGCAGAAGGTCTGGACGACCTTCGCCCAGTACGCGAAGTGGTGCATGCTGGTCGCCCGCACCGACCCGGACGCGCCCAAGCACCAGGGCCTCACCTACTTCCTGATGGACATGGAGCAGGACGGGGTGCAGACCCGGCCACTGGTCCAGATCACCGGCGAGGGCGAGTTCAACGAGGTCTTCATGGAGGAGGCGCGGATCCCCGAGGAGAACGTCGTCGGCGGGGTCGGCAACGGCTGGGGGGTGGCGATCACGACGCTGATGAACGAGCGCGCCGGCCTTGCCTTCGGTGCCATCGCCCAGATCCAGAACAGCCTCAACCGGCTGGCACAGCTGGCAGCCGAGGTGCGGGTGAACGGCGGCACGGCCGCCGAGGACTCTTACTACCGCCAGCGCATCGCCCAGCTCCACATCGAGGCGGAGACGATGCGACTCAACGCCTACCGCGGCCTGACCAAGACGATGCAGTCGGGCACCCCCGGCCCGGAGGGTTCGCTCGGCAAGTGGCAGTGGGCCGACATCAACCAGGGGATCACCGAGCTGGCGCTGGAGATCGAGGGCGCCTACGCGCCGCTCGGCCGCGGCTCCGCCCACGCGGTCGCCAACGGCGCCTGGCAGTACGGGTTCCTGCGCTCGCGCGCCAACTCGATCGAGGGCGGCACCACCGACATCCTCAAGAACATCATCGCCGAGCGGGTGCTGGGCCTGCCGCGGCTGCGATAGGGCCAGCGAGAGCGTTTTAACCATGTACTTCGACTTCACCGACGAGCAGGGCGCGATCAAGGCGACCGCCCGCGACTTCCTCGCCTCCCGCTACAAGTCGGAGCGGATCCGCGAGCTGGCCGCGAGCGAGACCGGCACCGACGCCGAGGGCTGGCGCGAGATGGCCGAGCTTGGCTGGACCGGCCTCGCCGTGCCCGAGAAGTGGGGCGGGCAGGGGCTCGGGATCGTCGACCTCGCCGTCCTCTTCGAGGAGATGGGCTATGCCCTGGCGCCCTCGCCGCTGCTCTCGAACACGATCGTCGCCCTGGCGTTGTCGCTGTGCGGCTCCGACGAGCAGCGCGAGCGCTGGCTGCGGCCGTTGGCCGCCGGCGAGAAGCGGGCGACGCCCGCCCTCTGGGACGCCGGCTCGCCGGCCAGCGTCGGCGAGTTCACCCTCGAGGCCAAGCCAGACGGGGACGGCGTCCTCCTCGACGGCGAGAAGGTGCTGGTGATGGACGCTGCCGGCGCCGACCTATTCCTGGTCGCGACCGCTGACGGCCGCCGCCACCTCCTCGAGGCCGGCGCCGCCGGGGTGACGGTCAGCGAAGAAGAGTCGATCGACACCACCCGTCGACTTTCCTCGCTGCGGCTCGATGGCGTCCGCGTCGCCGCCGAGGACACCTTGCCGGCGGCGGCCGAGGACTACTTCGGCGTCTTCTTCCGCCTCTGCGTCGCGTTGGCGGCCGAGTCGACCGGGATCGCCCAGCGGGCACTGGAGATGAGCGTCTCCTACGCCAAAGACCGCCAGCAGTTCGGCCGTCCGATCGGCGCCTACCAGGCGGTCTCCCATCGCTGCGCGCAGATGCTGCTGGAGACCGAGAACTCCCGCTCCGCCGTCTACGGCGCCGCTTGGGCCGCCGACGCCGAGCCGGAATCCCTGCCGCTGGCCGCCTCGATGGCCAAGGCCTATGCCTCCGACGCCGGCTGGCGGGTGCCCGACGCGGCGATCCAGGTCCACGGCGGGGTCGGCTTCACCTGGGAGCACGACCTCCACTTCTGTCTCAAGCGCGGCCGCGCCAACGCGGCGATGTTCGGCGACTCGAAGTGGCACCGCGAGCGGGTCGCGGCGGCGGTGCTCGCGGCGTGAGCGCGCTGCAGCGGATCTCGGTTGCCGCGATCGGCAACTCGGTCGCCGATCTCGAGGCGGAGACGCTGCGCGCCGAGGCGGCCGGGGTCGAGTGCGTTTGGGCGCCGGAGCTGTTCCGCAGCGCCGCCACCCAGGCCGCCTACCTGGCGGCGAAGACCGAGCGGATCGGCGTCGCCACCGGGATCGTCTGGGCCTTCACCCGCAGCCCCTTCATCCACGCCGTCACCGCCCTGGACATCGACGAGATGTCGGGCGGCCGCTTCCGGCTCGGGATGGGCGCCGGGGTGAAGCGACTGAACGAGACCTGGCACAACGCCGACTACGGCAAGCCGGCGCCGCACCTGCGCGAGGCGATCGAGGCGACGCGGCTGATCATGCGCCAGGCTTCGAGCGGCGAGCCGATCCGCTACCAGGGCGAGTACTACGACATAGACATCAAGGGCTGGGTGCGTCCCCACCCAGCGCCGCGCGAGGCGCCGCCGATCTACACCGCCGCGGTGCAGGCGGGGATGGCACGGATGGCAGGCGACGTCGCCGACGGGCTGATCGGGCACCCGATCCAGAGCCTGCGCTGGATCGACGAGGTCGTCGTCGATGCCTTCGAAGAGGGCCTGAAGCGCTCCGGCCGCGAGCGCGCCGACTTCGACTACCTGCCGACCGTCTGCTGCGCGATCGACGAGGACGAGGGACGGGCGATCGAGATGGCCCGCCGCACGATCTCCTTCTACGCCACGGTCAAGACCTACATGCCGCTCTGGGAGCTGCACGGGTTCGCCGACAACGCGGTTGCCGCCGGCGAGGCCTTTCGCCGCGGCGACCTGGCGGGGGTGCCGGCGGCGATCAGCGACGAGATGGTCGAGGCCTACTGCGCCGCCGGCCCGCTCGACAAGGTTCGAGCCCGGGTCGAGGCAACGGCCGAGCGTGCCGACGGACTCTTCCTCACGCCGCCGACCTACTTCATCTCGTCGGAGGAGCTGAGCGAGTTCCAGAACCGGATCATCGACGCCTTCGGCCCGGAGGCCAGCTGAGCCGCGAGCTCGAAGTGTCGACAGGGCGGCCGCCCGGCCTACGGGCAGACCACCACCAGATGGAAGTCGGAGTCGGTCTGGTTGCCTTTCTCGTCGCGGGTATGGACCTCGATCGCGTTGATGTTGGCGGGGGAGGTGTTGGTCTGGGCGCTGCCGGCGCCGGGCGTGGTGGTGCCGGCGTTGTTGCGGCCGGCGATGTTGGCGCAGACGCTGACGTTGACCGGGAAGACGACGGTGACGGCGCCGCCGCCCTCGACCGCGGTGATCCCTTCCGTGCTGGCGCGGGCCAGGGACGCGTTGCCGGTCCCGCCCGGGTTGTTGACGACGGCCCAGTAGGTGTGGGTGGCGCGCTTGGCCGCCGGGACCACGCCGAGCTTGTTGGTGTTGATCTGGAAGCCGGTCAAGGTCTTCTTCTTCAGCTTGCCGCCGCCGATCGTCTGCTTGACGATCGCGCCGCCGTTGATCCGCTGGGCGGCGTAGGCGGTGCCGGCCAGGGCGGCGACCAGGGCGATCACGGCGACGACCATCGCCGGCGAGGGACGTCTGCTCCTGCGCGTGCTCATGGTGGCTCCCTTCCGTGGGTAGTTGAAACTAAGTAACCCTCCCTACCCGCGAAAGCTGTGGTTGGCACCGCTGGGCGACTTACCGTCGCATAGGAACGGTAAGTCGCCCAGTCAGTCGGGCAGGGCGGCGGCGAAGCGCTGGAAGGCGTCCATGTCGGTCACCTCTCCGCCGTGGCCGGGAAGGATCAGCGACGGCTCCAGCGCGGCGAGCTTGCGGATCGAGCGGCGGTTCTCGGCCGGGTCGTAGGTGAAGATCTCCGGCGGCTCCTTGATGCCGGGCAGGTAGGTCGCGTAGCTGAGGTTGCGAATCACGTCGCCGCAGATCGCGATCCGGTCGGAGTCGCGGAAGAAGATCACCTCCCCGCGAGCGTGGCCGGGGGCATGGACGACGCGGAAACCGCCCACCTCGTCGCCCTCGTTCAGGACCCGGTCGACTTTGCAGGGAGGTCCCTGCCAGATCGTCCGGATCAGGCGGTTGACGGGGTGATTCGAGGCCGCCTCCTGCATCGTGCGCTTGCCTTCCATCGCCTCGACGTCGTCGGCGTGGCAGGCGAGCGGCACGCCGCGGGCCTCGCAGACGTCCTTGGCGACGCCCTGGTGGTCCGGATGGGCATGGGTGAGGGCCACCATCGAGATCTCGACGCCCTGCAGCTCGGCGAAGATCCGGCGACGGTCCCAGCGCCGGCCGGCGTCGAACAGGACGTCCTCGGCGAGGTAGACGTTGATCGTCGGCAGCGGCAGCTCCTTCAGCCGCCAGACGCCGGGGGCCAGGCGCTTCATCTCAGTGGCTTATGCCCAGCGTCCCGCGCGGGTCGCCGCTGTGCTTGGAGAGGTCTTCGAGGCGGCCGATGGCGCGCTCTCCCTCCAGTCGCGCCGGGTGACCGGCGGGCAGCGGCTCGATCAGCCGGCGGATCCGGTTGCGGACCTGCAGCGCGAAGTGCGGGGTCGAGGGGCCGGCGAGGGCGCGGATGTCCTCGACGGTGACCTCATGGCTCGGGGCCAGGCGCTGGGGGTTTTCCGACTCGCTCATTCCGATCCGCCCCCGATCTTCGCAAGCGCGGCCAGCTCGTCGATCTCCGCCTGCTGGGAGGCCTCGATCAGCCCTTGGTCGCCGATCACCCAGACGTGGTTGTAGAAGGCGCGGGTGGGGTCGGTGGTGTAGCCGGGCTTCACGTCGAGGAGGTAGTCGCGCAGGACGGGGGGGAGGGTAGCGCCGCTGGCGGTGAGCAGCAGCGGCCCCCAGGTGCCGGCGGCCGAGAGCGGTGCGGCGGCGGCCGCGTCGAGGGTCGAGTCGTAGCGGGCGACGACGAAGCCGTGGCCGGGGTCGTTGATGTTCCAGCCGAACTCGCCGTCGCTGTAGCGGGCGAAGGCGATCGCGTTGGCGACCGGCTCCGCGGCCGAGACCCGCCGCACCTCGCCGCCTGCTTTGCCGATCTCCCGGACGACGGCGGAGGAGATCGCCGCCGCGGGGCCGAGCACGTAGACGGGTACTTTCGGGTGGCGCCGCAGCGCCGCCGCGGTCGGTTTCGGCAGCTCGTCCACGCCGGCGAAGAGGACGGGATCGCCGGAGCGGGCCGCCCACGCGGCCGCCGGCATCGCGAAGGTCGGATCTTCGGGGGCGACGACGAAGTGCCGCGGCGCGGAGCCGACGAGCTTCTCGCGCAGGGCGGCGATCGCCGCCGCCGCTCCGGCACCGCTTCCCTCGACCCGGGTCACCTTGCCGGCCTCGGGTTCGGCTGCGTCGCCGACTACGAAGGCGCCGGCGCCGCTGGTATCGCCGCCGCCCCGTGGTTGCAGTGCCTCCAGCGCTTCGACGGTCGGATCGGGGGCGCCGTCGGGGCCGGAGAAGAGGATCGGCGCCCCGACCGGTTCGGCCATCAGGACCGCGGCGGCGACCGCCGCCTGCCAGTCGCTTTCGCCGACCAGGGTCACCGCCTGCGGCTGCTGGCTCGGCTTGGCGGAGGGGTACACCGCCAGCGCCGCCGCGGCGGCGTTGGAGGCCGGGTCCGATCCCCCGATCCGGGTCGTGTTGGCGGTGGCGAAGGCGGGGTAGCCGAGTTCGGTCGCCGATTGATCGGCCGGCTCCTCCGAGTCGGTGGCCTGGTCCTCGGCGGGCACCGTCGGCGCCGGTCCCTGCGGCTGGGAGGGCTCGCCGCCGTCACCCCCGCCGAGGATCGCGGCGACGATGAAGACGATCGCGAGGAGCGCGGCGCCGCCGATCAGCTTCAGGGCCATCGGGATCGGCCGGCGTTCTCTTGCCTGCGCAGGCGCGGGCGGCTTCTCGGCTGCCTTCGCCTTCTCCGGCTCGTCGGCGTTGATCGGGCGCTCTCCCTTCATACGGGGCGGAACGCTACTGGGAGTGATGGGCCGACCGGTCGGGTACAGTTTTCGAGGACTGGTTGACTGACCAGTCAATCGGTCGAGACGTCGAGTCGAGAGAGGAACCAAGCAATGGACTTCGCACTCAACGAGGAGCAGCTCGCCTTCAAGGAGAAGTGCCGGACCTTCGCCCGCGATGTGATCCGTCCCGCCGCGCGCAAGCACGACGAAGAGGAGAGCACTCCCTGGGAGGTCATCAAAGAGGCACGCAAGCGGGGCCTGCAGGGCATCGAGTACATGCAGGAGACCGCCGCCGACTCCGAGGGCCAGATGCAGGTGATCGCGGCCGAAGAGATGCACTGGGGCTGCGCCGGCACGGCGCTGGCGATCAACGGCTCCGGCCTCGCCGCCGCCGGCATCATCTCCTCCGGCACCCCCGAGCAGATCGGCCGGTGGGTCCCCGAGTGCTTCGGCATGGGCGATGAGATCAAGCTCGGCGCCTACGCCGTCACCGAGCCGCAGGCCGGTTCCGACGTCAAGTCGCTAAAGACGACCGCCAAGCGCGACGGCGACGAGTGGGTCCTGAACGGGACCAAGGTCTTCATCACCAACGGCGGCATCGCCGACGTCCACGTCGTCGTCGCCACCGTCGACCCGACCCTCGGCACCCGCGGCCAGGCCTCGTTCATCGTCGCCAAGGGCACGCCCGGGCTGAGCGAAGGCAAGAAGGAGACCAAGCTCGGGATCCGCGCCTCGCACACCTCCGAGGTGGTGCTGGAGGACTGCCGGATCCCGGCCGAGAACCTGCTCGGCGGCGAGGAGAAGCTGCAGCGCAAGCTCGAGCGCGCCCGCTCCGGGCAGAAGTCCCGCTCGGCCGACGCCCTCGCCACCTTCGAGGTGACGCGGCCGATCGTCGGCGCCTCGGCGCTGGGGATCGCCCAGGCCGCCTACGAGTGGACCCTCGAGTACCTCGACGCCCAGTCCGAAGGCGGCACCCCGCTGCTGAAAACCCAGCGCGTACAGCAGGCGCTGGCCGATGTCGCGACCGAGATCGAAGCGGCGCGGCTGCTGGTCCAGCGCGCCGCCTGGATGGGCCGCAACGGGGTCGCGATGACCGGCGGCCAGGGCTCGATGTCGAAGCTCAAGGCGGGCGACGTGACGATGTGGGCGACGACCACCCTGATGGACCTGGTCGGCCCCGACGCCTGGAACACCGAGTACCCGCTGGAGAAGTTCTTCCGCGACGCGAAGATCTACCAGCTGTTCGAGGGCACGGCCGAGATCCAGCGGATGGTCATCTCCCGGATGCAGGCCCGCGAGTACGCCGAGCGCTTCCAGTACGGCGCCGAAGTCGCGGCCAAGGCGATGGCGGCCGAGCCGGCGAAGGAGCCCGTCCCGGCCTGAAATTTGCGGCCATAGGGCGGATTCCATCGGCTACCTTGTGTGAAGCCGGATGATTCGCCAGGCGCGCACCTATCTGCTCGGGGCGCTGTCGGGGGCGACGTTGATCGCCGCCGCCATCGTCGCCTTCGTCCTGCTCGTCTCGGTCCAGGCGTTCAGCGACTGGCCGCTCTCGGCGCTGCGCGGCAGCGGCGGCGAGAGCGGGGTCTCGGCAGCGGAGAGCGTCGGCGGCGGCCCGGCCACGGCCGGTGCCGGTACCACCGCGGCCAGCGGCGGTGCGGGTGGCAAAGCCGGCAGCGGTGGTGGCAGTGGCCAGTCAGCCAGGGTGGATGGTGGCGCCGACTCGGCTCCGGCCGGCGGTACCGGCACCGGGGTCGCCGAAGTCGACGGTGAAGGCTCGACCGGTGGCGGCGAAGGCGGCGCGGGCTCTCCCGGCGCGACCGCGCCCGACCCGGGCAGCGGTACCGGGGGCGGCAACGCCGGCTCGGGGTCCGCCGGCGACGCCGGCGAGAGCGGCGGTTCCGGCGGCGGCAGATCGTCCACTGGGACCCCGGCCTCCTCGCCATCGCAGACCGTCAGCGAGACGGTCAACGAGACGGTTTCCGGCGTCGACCAAGGCGCGCTTGGCGGGACGCTGGAAAAAACCGGCGTCACCAACGTCACCGAAGAAGTGGTCAACGGCGTCGCCGGGCCGGAATCGACC
>DATHUE010000080.1:0-2109 GCA_035462545.1 Solirubrobacterales bacterium | reverse complement strand
CCTTGTAGCGGAAGCGCTCGACGAACCGCTCCATCCGCTCGATCTCCGCCTGCTGGCGCTCGATCGCCTTGCCGAGGGCGATCTGGCGCGCCGCCTGCTCCTTGCGCCAGGCGTGCCAGGGGCCGGCGAAGAACCGCGCCCGGCCCGCCTCCAGCTCCAGCACCGAGGTCCCGACCGCCTCCAGGAACCAGCGGTCGTGGGCGACGAGGACGACCGCCGCGTCGAGCTCGACCAGGTAGCGCTCGAGCCACTCCAGCGAGGGAATGTCGAGATGGTTGGTGGGCTCGTCGAGCAGCAGCAGGTCGGGCCGCGCGGCCAGCGCCCGGGCGAGGGAGACCCGGGTCAGCTCGCCGCCGGAGAAGGTCGAGAGCGAGCGGTCCAGGTGGTCGGGACCGAAGCCGAGTCCGCGCAGGACGGCCAGTACGTCGTCGCGCCAGCGATAGCCGCCGCCCGCTTCCAGCCGCTGCTGCGCTTCGGAGTAGGCGCGCAGGGTCTCCTCGCCGCCGTCGCCGCCCGACATCGCTGCCTCCAGCCGCTCCAGCTCCGCCTCGGTCGCCAACAGGTCGGCGCGGCCGGAGAAGACGTAGTCGCCGAGCTTGGCCGCCGAGTCCCGCGGCGGTCGCTGGTCGTGCAGCGCCAGCCGCGCCCCCCGCTGCAGCGAGACTTCACCCGCTTCGGGCGCCACCTCACCGGCCAGGACCCGCAGCAGCGTCGACTTGCCGGCGCCGTTGCGCCCCGAAAGCGTCATCCGCTCACCGGCCTCGAGCTTGAAACCGACGCCCGCGAACAGCTGCCGGCCGCCGACGTATACATCCAGGGATTTTGCCGTGACTATCGCCATGCAGATTCGTTGCTCATTCTTGACTTTGTGCGCGCCATACGTGCGTTTTCCCTCGCTAGCGTCGGACCATGGACATCGAGGCCCTCAAGGCGATGGTCGAGGCGACTATCAGTGCCGCATCGATCCTTGGTGGAGCAATTGCCTACCAGACCGGCTACGCCGCAGCCGATGCCGTCTCACGAGGTGCTCCGCCGTCGATCCTCTCAGAGGAGATCAATCTCGGAGTGGCGTCCGGCTTTCAGTGGGGCGGTCCTTTGTCTGCATTTGTCCTTATCCTGATGGGATGGGCTTAGTGCTTCGCCTCGTCAGATCCCCGCGTGCGATCTTCGTCTCTAGTTGCATCGCAGGCTCCTCGACGCTGATCGCGATCCTCGCCTTTGGCGTCCCGCCTATCGCGTTCGTCTATGTCACCTGGGGTGGGTCAATCATCCTCGGTGCATTGAACTCACTCGCTAACCGGCGTCTCGGCCCGCGCCGGCCACCACCGTTCAGCTAGCCGCCGCAGTGCTTGGCGGCGATCTGCTCGATCGTGCCCATCGTCCGCATCGTGTCGGGGCCGAGCAGGGCGCTGATCGCCTTCAGATCGAGCTCGGATTCGGAGATGCCGCCGCTCGGCAGCCAGTAGAGCTCGCGGCCTTCGACCGCCAGCAGATCCTCGTCGCCGGCCAGCGCCAGCGCTTGGCGCTTGGCTTTCGCCGAGGGCTTCGCTCCCAGCAGCGAGACCTGCAGCTTGCCCTTCGATTTTGCCACCTCCGCCGCCGGAAAAGGCTCACGGGCGGCTATCTCCCGCACCTCGGCGCAACCGCGGATGAAGACCGGCACCGCGTACCCGAGCGCTTTCTCCAGCCCGAATTCGAGTTGCTCGGTCAGCGCCCCCTCATCCCTCTCGTCGCCGGCGTCGAAGACGACGTTGCCGCTGGCCCGGAAGGTGGCAACGTCGTCGAAACCGAGCGTCTCGAAGGTTGCCCGCAGATCGTCGTTCTTGATCCGCCGGTTGCCGAGGTTCATGCCCCGCAGGAAGGCGACGTGAGTTGCCACCGACCCAGCTTAAGAGCTGAGCCGGTGGCTGATGGAGGCGCCGAGAATCGAACTCGGATCCGCGGCCGCGGCGCGAAGGCGTCTACAGGTTTAGCCGGCGCTTGAATCTCGTCTCGCGGGGTCCGCGCCGGCGGGCACTACGCGAGACAGAGCCCTCTGAAATTTCCCCTGGCAGACGGGGCGATCCGCCTGGGTAAGCCCGCTTTCTGAAGCCGGCTCCCCTCCCTGCG
>DATHUE010000079.1:0-10792 GCA_035462545.1 Solirubrobacterales bacterium | reverse complement strand
AGTGTCCGGCGACCCCCACTCCCGCATCCCTGCCGAGGGCGGTCTTGATTTCGGCTCTGATCCTGCGGGCCGAGGTGTCGGGATCCTCGGGCAGCAGGCAAACGGTCCCGGGGTCAGCGAGGTTGGACGAGTCGATGCCGGCGTTGGCGCATACGAAGCCGTGGTGCGTTTCCACGATGAGCACCCCCCGCTCCGCGCGGAGCACCTCGGCGGTCTCGCTGAGGATCAGCTCGACCATGGCGGGGTCCTTTCCTAGGCGGGCCGCCAACTTCCTTGCCTCATCTCCCGGGGTCACCTCTGCCAACCGCCTTACCTGCCCCTCGGCCTTGGAGACGACCTTCTGGGAGATCACGACGACGTCGCCGTCGGCGAGCTCGGCCCGTTCTGCGATCAGCTCTCCGAGGCGGTCACCGGCGCTGATCTCTGGCAGGCCCGCCACCGGCAGGACCCGGAGTTCGCTCATATGCCCAGCGTCTTCGCCGTCCGTCTTCCTCGGCCACGCTGCGCCTCGAGCTCGCGGGTGAGCGCGATCAGGTCGGCAGGGGTGTCGAGGTCGAGCCCCAGCGAGGGCAGCTCCTCGACGGCGAAGGGGATGCCGGCCTCCCGCGCGGCCGCCACGTGACGTTCGCAGCTGCCCTCGCCGAAGGCGGGGACGATCGCGCTGGGTGGCGAGAGCACCAGGGCGTTGGTGCCGCTGCCGTGACGGTTGGGGACGATGCCCACGTAGTCGCTCGGGATCGCGGTCAGGAGGCTGTCGAGCTCGCGTGGGTCCAGCAGGGGGCAGTCGCCGGGCAGCAACACCACGCACCTCGCTCCCTCGACCTCGGCCCGGGCGATGCCGGCCAGGGCCGCCTCGCTGTGGCCCTCGTCGGCCGGATCGGGAACGACCTCGGCCTGCGCTCCGTTAGCCAATTCCTGCACGACCGGATCGCCGCTGACGACGATCGTGCGCTCGATCGAGCGGGCGGCGCCAATTGCGGCCAGGACGTCGGCGGCCATCGCCGACACCAGGGCGCGGCGGCGCTCGTCGTCGATGCCGACCGCGAGCCGCCGCTTGGCCTCGTCGAGCCGCTTGATCGGGAGGACGGCGGTCGCCTTCATCCCGGCGAGCCTAGCGACCGCCCGCGCCCAGCTCCGCGGCGTAGTCGAGGACGACCCGGGCGAGGCGGAGGCGGCCGGCGGCGCCCTCCATCAAGGTCGCCGTGGCGAGGGTCGGGATCTCCGACGGCGGCGGGTCGGGGTCGCCCTCGTCGACGACCATCGCCTCGATCAGTCCCGCGTAGAGCGATGCCACCCCGGCCGCGGTCGAGGGCCGGCCGAGGGCCTGCATGAAGATCTTGGTCGGTCCCTTGAGCGCCTCGCCGGCGACGAAGGGGCTGACGGCGAGAACCGGGGCAGGGGAGGCGGCGATCGCCTCGCGCATGCCTGGCACGGCGAGAATCGGGCCGATGCTGATCACCGGGTTGGAGGGGCCGATGAGGATCACGTCGGCCTTGCGCAGCGCGTCGAGTGCCTCCGGGCTCGGCTCGGCGGACTCGATCCCTTCCAGCTCCACCCCGCGCACCTCGGCCTCGCCCCGGTCGAGGATCAGGTACTCCTGCAGGCCGCGCCAGCCGGCGTCGGTGAGGACCCTGGTCCGCACCGGGGCGTCGCTCATCGGCAGTACCTGCGCCTGCACCCCGAGGCCGCGGGCGATCTGGGCCTGAGCGTCGGTCGGCCGTCCGCCCTCCTCGACGAACTGGCGCCGGTAGAGGCAGGCGGCGAGGTCGCGGTCGGAGAGGCCGAACCAGTCGGGGGCGCCGAGCCGCTGCAATCGCTCGAAGACGGTGAAGGTGTCGTCGCGGATGCCCCAGCCGCGCTCCTCGTCGATCTCGCCGCTGAGCCAGTAGGTGACGAGGTCGGGGTCGGGGGAGACGTGGACGCCGAGCGCCTCGACGTCGTCGCCGGTGTTGGCGATCACCGTCAGCTCGGCACCGACCTCCTCCTGCATCCCGGCCGCCAGTTTGGCGCCGCCGGTGCCCCCGGCGAGGAGGACTACGCGCATCGGGCGGGCGGGCTCGCGGAGGCGGTGGCCATCAGGCCCAGTGATCGTCGTCGGGCAGCCCGGTGAGCCGGATTCCGGCGTGGGCCTTGTAGCGGCTGTTGACCGAGATCAGCATCGGCGTCAGCTGCTCGACGATCCGCGCCATCTCCAGCGGGCCGGCATTGACGGCGCGCAGGCCCGGGATCAGCTCGATCAGGCGGGCCACCCGCGCCTTTTCGGCCTTTTTGTCGCCGCAGACGAGCACGTCCTCACCGAGCTCGGCCTCATCGTCGGAGAGGGTCGGGGCGCCGACGGTGTGCAGCGCGGCGATCACCGTCACCCCCTCGGGGACCATCTCCTGCGCCTGCTGGGCGGCCGAGCCCTGCCAGACGCCGAGCGAGCGGGTCGCTTTGCCGCTGACCGCAGCCGCGAGCGGGACCGTGCAGTCGACCAGGATCTGGCCCGGCCGCAGCGCCTCGCGCAGGTTGTTGAGGTTCTCCGACTGGGCGCGGAAGGGGACGGTGAGGAAGACGACCTCCGCCCGCTGGGCGGCCTCCTCGTTGAGGAGGCCGGAGACCTTGGCGCCGGGGACCGCAGCGCGCAGCTTCTCCGCGGCCTCCTCGGCGCGGCCGGCGTCTCGCGAGCCGAGCACGATCTCCGCCCCGGCACGGGCCCAGCGACGGCCGAGGCCGGCGCCGAGGGCACCGGTGCCGCCGAGGATCGGAATCGGTTCGCTGGCAGGCACGGCGGCGCAGTCTATGCTGCCGCCCGTGAGGCTGGAGGGACGGAAAGCGCTGGTCACCGGCGGCGCCAGCGGCATCGGTGCGGCGATCGCTCTGCGACTGGCGGCCGAGGGCGCCGAGGTCTGGGTGGGCGACATCGACGTCGAGGGGGCGGAGCGGGTCGCCGGCGAGGCGGGCGGCCACGCGATCGAGCTCGACGTCACCGACCTCGACTCCGCCCACGCAGCGGTCGCGGCCGCCGGCGGCACCCTCGACGTCCTCATCAACAACGCCGGCACCGACGAGTTCGGCTTCTTCCCGCAGACGACGCCCGAGCAGTGGCAGCGGGTGATCGAGATCAACCTCAACGGCGTCCTCAACTGCACCGCCGCCGCCCTGCCGGGGATGCAGGCCGCCAACTACGGCCGCATCGTCACGATCTCCTCCGAGGCGGGCCGGGTCGGGTCCAAGGGCTCGGCCGTCTACTCGGCCGCCAAGGCCGGCGTCGTCGGCTTCATGAAGGTGATCGCCCGCGAGAACGGCCGCTACGGCATCACCGCCAACTCGATCGCCCCCGGCCCGATCGAGACCCCGCTGCTGATGGCCGCCACCGCCCTCGGCGAGATGGGCGAGAAATTGATCGAGAACATGAAGTCCCAGACCCAGCTCCGCCGCCTCGGCCAGCCCGAGGAGGTTGCCGCCGCGGTCGCCTTCCTCGCCTCCGACGACGCCACCTACGTAACGGGCGAGACCCTAGGCGTCAGCGGCGGCCTAGGCATGGTCTAGCCCAAATTCCAAGAACCCCTTCGTCCCAAGGGGGAGACTTCTGCCGAGTGGTGGCTAATCGTTGTTATGGCAGCGGTTAACGACCACTCGGCCGACGACGCGGCGGGGGCGAGCGTGTGGGAGTTGGCGCGGCGGCAGCATTGGGTTGTTTCCTACGGGCAATTGACGGAGCTTGGCTTCAGCGAAGCTGCGATCCGGCAGCGGGTTGCGCGGGGCAGGTTGCATCGAGTGGGGTACGGCGTCTACGCGGTGGGGCGGCCGGAATTGACTCAGTACGGACGCTGGATGGCGGCGGTGCTCGCTTGTGGGGAGGGGGCCGTATTGAGCCATGGGAGTGCGGCGGCGCTGTGGGGGTTCGGGAGGGAGCGACGGGGGTTGATCGATGTCTCGGCGGTTGCGTTCTCGCGCCATCGCCACCCTGGCCTGGTTGCCCACCGGCGCTCGTTGCCGGAGCGCGACCGCACCGAACACCGAGGTATCCCGGTCACGAGTGTCGTTCGCACCCTGGTCGACCGAGCGGCTTTGCTCGACCGCAAGGGGATCGAGCGGGAGGTGAGCGAGGCGGACAAGCTGCGGCTGGTGACGCCGCCGGTGCTGCGGCGGGCGCTCGGGGGCTACCGGGGACAGCGCGGCGTCGGGCGCCTGCGCGAGGCCCTCGACCGGCGCACCTTCCGGCTCACCGACTCCGACCTTGAGCGGGTCTTCCTCCCGATCGTGCGTGAGCTCGGGTTGCCGCTGCCGCTGACCCAGCAGAAGGTCAACGGCTTCAAGGTCGACTTCTTCTGGCCGGACGTGAAGCTTGTCGTCGAGAGCGACGGGCTGACCTACCACCGCACTCCCTCGCAGCAGGCGAAGGACCTGGTCCGCGAACAGACCCACATGGCTGCCGGCTACTCGCCGCTGCGCTTCACCGACGAGCAGGTGCGGTACGAGCCGGACCACGTGCGGCGAACCCTGCGGGAGGTCGCGCGGAGAGTGGGCCTAACGCCCCGGCGGCCGGATCGGCCGGCGAAATAAGCTCTGTCCATGGTCGATCTGCCGAGCAGCGCCCGGATCCGCGAGGTGGGGCCGCGCGACGGGTTCCAGAACGAGCCGGAGACGATCGCCACTGCCGACAAGGTGCGGCTGATCGACATGCTCTCCGCCTCCGGCCTGACCCGGATCGAGGTGACCTCCTTCGTCCGTCCCGACGTGATCCCGCAGCTCTCCGACGCCGAGGAGGTGCTGAGCTCGGTCCAGCGCCGCGATGGGGTCGCCTTCTCGGTCCTGATCCCGAACCCGCGCGGGCTCGAGCGGGCGCTGACGATGCGCGACCGCTTCGACGAGGTCAGCGTCTTCCTCTCCGCCTCGGAGACCCACAACCGCCGTAACGTCAACCGTTCGGTCTCCGAGTCGCTGGCGGGGCTTGGGGAGACCCTGGCCCGGGCCGGCGGGGAAGGCTTGCGGCGCGAGGGCGTGATCGCCACCTCGTTCGGCTGTCCCTACGAGGGCGAGGTGCCGCTGGCGCGCGTGCTCGATATCGCCGAGCAGCTCGCCGAGGCCGGCTGCGAGGAGGTCGGGTTCGGCGACACGACCGGGATGGCCAACCCGCGCCAGGTGCACGAGTTCTTCGCCGCCGCCCGCGAGCGCCTGACCGGGATTGAGCTGACCGCCCACTTCCACAACACCCGCGGCCAGGGCCTCGCCAACGTGCTCGCCGCGCTGCAGCAGGGCATCGACTCTTTCGAGTCGAGCTTCGGCGAGCTCGGCGGCTGTCCGGTGCCGCCTGGCTCGACCGGCAACGTCTCGACCGAGGACGTGGTCTCGATGCTGCACGAGATGGGTATCGAGACCGGGATCGACCTACCGCGCCTGGTCGAGTCCTCGCGCGCCGCCCAGGAGGTGCTGGGGCGGCCGCTCGGGGCGCACGTGCTGCGGGCGGGGCCGGTGGACTGGGCTCCGGATGCCCCTGGCGGCGACGCCGCTTAGCCGCACGCGGATAGGCTGCCCGCCGTGACCGAGTCGTCCTTTCCACAGGCGCTGGAAGCTGCCCTGGCCGGCGGTCCGCAGCGCCACCACGAGAAGACCGCCGAGCAGGGCAAGCTGCCGGTGCGCGAGCGGCTCGAGCGCCTGATCGACCCCGGCTCCTTCTCGGAGGAAGCGTTGCTCGCCAACTGGGACCAGGAGGGCCTCGGCGCCGACGGGGTCGTCACCGGGATCGCCGCGATCGGCGGCCGCCGCGTCGCCCTGATGGCCAACGACCCGACCGTCAAGGCCGGCTCCTGGGGCCCGAAGACGGTCGAGAAGATCCTCCGCATCCAGGAGCGGGCGCTGAAGCTGCGGATCCCGCTCGTCTATCTCGTCGATTCGGCCGGGGCGCGGATCACCGACCAGGTGCAGATGTTCCCCGGGCGCCGCGGCGCCGGCCGGATCTTCCACAACGAGGTTCGGCTCTCCGGCCAGGTGCCCCAGGTCTGCGTGCTGTTCGGGCCGAGCGCCGCCGGCGGCGCCTACATCCCCGCCTTCTGCGACGTCGTGATCATGCGCGACGGCAACGCCTCGATGTACCTCGGCTCGCCGCGGATGGCGGAGATGGTGATCGGCGAGAAGGTCACCCTCGACGAGATGGGCGGGGCGCGGATGCACACCGGCGCCTCCGGCTGCGGCCACTTCCTCGCCAAGACCGACCAGGAGGCGATCGAGGTCGCGCAGCGCTACCTCTCCTTCATGCCCGGCAACTGGACCGAGGAGCCGCCGAGCGCGCCGCCGGCCGCGCCCGCCTCGGCGGCGCCGATCGCCGAGATCGTGCCCGCGGACGAGAACCGTCCCTTCGACATGCGCGAGGTGCTCGACTCGCTGCTCGACGCCGACAGCTTCCTCGAGGTCCACAAGCGCTGGGCGAAAGAGCTGATCGTCGGCTACGGGCGGCTCGACGGCCGGGTGGTCGGGATCGTCGCCAACCAGCCGAAGCAGAAGGGCGGGGTCCTCTTCGTCGACTCCGCCGACAAGGCGGCCCGCTTCATCCAGACCTGCAACGCCTTCAACGTGCCGCTGCTGTTCCTCGCCGACGTGCCCGGGTTCATGATCGGCACGGCGGTCGAGCGCCAGGGGATCATCCGCCACGGGGCGAAGATGATCAGCGCCGTCTCCGAAGCGACCGTGCCGAAGATCTCGGTGGTCGTCCGCAAGGCCTACGGGGCCGGGCTCTACGCGATGGCGGGGCCGGCCTTCGAGCCGGACTGCTGCATCGCCCTGCCGAGCGCGTCGATCGCGGTGATGGGTCCGCAGGCCGCCGTCAACGCCGTCTTCTACAACCAGATCCAGGCGATCGAGGACGAGGCCGAGCGCGAGCGATTCGTCGCCGAGAAGCGCGCGGAGTACGCCGAGGACATCGACCTGCTGCACCTCGCCTCGGAGCTGGTCGTCGACGCCGTCGTCGACCCGGCCGGGCTGCGCGAGGACCTGATCCGCCGCTTCGCCCAGGCGGCCGGCGGCGAGCGCCGCTTCGCCGAGCGACACAACCCGATCACCCCGGCCTGAGTCCGAGCCCCGCGGCCGAGGCGCGGCGGGGGACGCGCTCGCTACCGTTTCGCGGTGGCCGACGACGTCAAGAGGCCGGTGGCCGCGGCGCTCCTCTGTGCCGTCGCGCTGGGACTGCTGACCCTGCTGGTCTACGGCTCCGCCGGCTTCCGCGAGCTCGATGCCGAGACCTTCGTCCGTCTCTCCTCCCACCGGGAATCGCGGCCGGGCGAGTGGGCGGAGGCGCTGGCGCTGATGGCCGACCCGATCCCGCTGCTGCTCCTGCTGCTCGCCGCCGGCGGGATCGGGCTGGCGCGCCACCGTCCGCGCGACGCGCTCGCCGCCGTGGTCGTGGTCGCCGGCGCCAACCTCACCACCCAGCTGATGAAGGCCTTCCTCGCCCACCCGCGGGCGCAGGTCCTGCTCGGCGGCAGCGGCTACCACCCGGTCGGGTTCCCCAGCGGCCACACCACCGCCGCCTTCTCGATCGGGGTCGCCTTCGCCTTCGTGCTGCCGCGCGAGCTGGTGCCGCTGACGCTGGCGCTCGGGCTCGCCTACGGCGCCGCGGTCGGCTGCGCCGTGGTCGTGATCGCCTGGCACTTCCCCAGCGACGCGGTTGGCGCCCTGCTCGTCGTCGCCACCTGGGGCTTTGCGGCGCTGGCGGGCGTGCGGGCGGTCTCGCCGCCAAAGTCGCGGGCGGCGGAGCGGGGCGGCCTCAGCCCTCCAGGCGCGCTGCCATCTCGGTGAAGTAGTCGAGCGCCGCTGGGTTGGCGAGCGAGTCGCGGCTGGCGGCCTGCTCGGCCGGGGTCCCCATCAGGATCCGCTTCACCGGCACCTCCAGCACCTTGCCGCTCAAGGTCCGGGGCACCGCGTCGATCGCGAACACCTCGTCGGGGACGTGGCGGGGCGAGCACTGGGCCCGGACCCGGCGGGCGATCTCCCGCGTCAGCTCCTCGTCGAGCGCTGCCCCCTCGCGGAGGACGACGAACAGCGGCATCCAGCCGTCGGTGCCGGGACGGGGGACGTCGACGACCAGGGCGTCGACGATCTGGTCGAGGTCGAGCACCGCGCGGTAGATCTCGCTGGTGCCCATGCGGATGCCGCCGCGGTTGATCGTCGAGTCGGAGCGGCCGTAGATGATCGCCGTCCCCCGCGAGGTGATCTCGATCCAGTCGCCGTGGCGCCAGACGCCGGGGAACATCTCGAAGTAGCTCTCGCGGTAGCGGCTGCCGTCCGGATCGCCCCAGAAGCGGACCGGCATCGAGGGCATCGGCTGCGTCACCACCAGCTCGCCGACCTCGTCGGTCAGCGCCTTGCCATCCGCGTCCCAGGACTCGACCGCGGCGCCCAGCGCCCGCGCCTGCAGCTCGCCGCGGTAGACGGGCAGCAGCGGCACGCCGCCGACGAAGGCGGTGCAGAGGTCGGTGCCGCCGCTGGTGGAGAACAGCCAGGTGTCGGCGCCGAGCTGCTCGTAGACCCAGTCGAAGCCCTCGGGCGAGAGCGGCGACCCGGTTGAGCCGAGGGCCTTGAGCCGGCTGAGGTCGCGGCCTTGGCCGGGCTCCTCGCCAGCCTTCATGCAGGCGGCGATGTAGGCGGCCGAGGTGCCGAACATCGTCACCTCGGCGCGCTCCGCCAGGTCCCAGAGCACGCCCATGTCGGGCGAGCCGGGGTTGCCGTCGTAGAGGACGATCGCCGCCTCGGTCAGCAGGCCGGAGACGAGGAAGTTCCACATCATCCAGCCGGTCGTGGTGAACCAGAAGAGCCGGTCGCCGGGATGGGAGTCGACGTGGAGGTGGAGCTTCTTCAGGTGCTCGAGCAGGATCCCGCCCTGGCCCTGGACGATCGCCTTCGGGAGTCCCGTGGTGCCGGAGGAGTAGAGGACCCAGAGCGGGTGGTCGAAGGGGACGCGCTCGAAGCGCAGTTCGGCGCCCTCGCCGGCGGCGAGCAGCTCCGCCCAGGTGCGGGCGCCGCGCAGCGACGCGAGGTCCGGCTCGGGGTCGAGGTAGGGGAGGACGACGGTGGCGGCGAGGCTCGGCATCGCCTCCTGCAGCGCGGCGACGGTCTGGCGCCGGTCGAAGTCCTTGCCGCCGTAGCGGTAGCCATCGACCGCGAACAGCACCTTCGGCTCGATCTGGGCGAAGCGGTCGATCACGCTGGCGGGGCCGAAGTCGGGTGAGCAGCTCGACCAGACGGCGCCGATCGAGGCGGTGGCGAGGAAGGCGACGATCGCCTCGGGGACGTTGGGCAGGTAGGCGACGACCCGGTCGCCTTTCTCGACCCCGAGCCCGCGCAGACCCGCCGCGACGGCGGCGACCTGGGCGCGCAGCTCGCCCCAGGAGAGCTCGTCCAGCTCGCGCAGCTCGGAGGCGTGGAGGATCGCCGTCGCGGCGTCGGCTTTGCCGCGGAAGACGTGCTCGGCGTAGTTGAGGCTGGCGTTCGGGAACCAGCGGGCGCCCGGCATCTCGCGCTCGGCGAGGACGGGGGAGGCCTCGCCGTCGGCCTGGACGTCGAAGTAGTCCCAGATCGAGCTCCAGAAGCCGTCGAGGTGGTCGACCGACCAGCGCCAGAGCTCGTCGTAGCCGGCGAACTCGTGGCCGCGCTCGGCGGCGAGCCAACCCATGTAGGCGCGCATCCGCGAGCGCTCGGCGAGCTCCACCGGCGGCTCCCAGAGCTTCTCGGGAGCGCCCGCGTTCATGCGGCGCCCGGGGCGGCGGCAGCGGCGCTCGCCCGCTGCTCGCGCTCGAGCTCGTGCCGGTCGTGGGAGCAGAACAGCGTCACCTCGTCGCCGTGGCGCTCGGCGAGCTCGCGCAGCCGTTCGGTGTTGGCGATACGCGCCTGGTGATCGGCGGCCGTCAGCCGCTGGAAGAACGCCAGCCCGCCGGGGCAGCTCGGTGGGCTCGCGACCTGGGCGCGGTTGAAGTAGGCGTCGCCGCAGTGCAGCAGCCAGCGCCCGCCGTCGCGGACGGCGACCCCGGTGTGGCCGCGCGAGTGGCCGTGCAGCGGGATCAGCAGCAGCTCGGCGTCGAGACCGGGGAGGACGCGGATGCCCTCGAACCCGAACCAGCTCTCGCCGCCCTCGCTGTGGGTCACCCAGCGCGGGCCGTGGCCGAGATGGGCGCGCAGGTAGCGGGAGCGGTCGCGCAGGCTCGGGTCCACCGCCGCGTCCCGCTCTGCCTCCAGCACGTGAACCTCGGCCTGCGGAAAGTCGGGCAGACCGCCGGCGTGGTCGGGGTCGAGGTGGGTGGCGACGATCTGACGGACGTCGCCGGCGGAGAAGCCGAGCCCCTGGACCTGGGCGATGGCGGTCTCCTCGAGGCGCGGGCGCGGCGCCAGCAGGGCTCGGAACGGCTGGCCGAGCTGAGCGGGGTTGCGGGCATCGCCGCTGCCGAAGCCGGTGTCGACCAGAACCAGGCCGGCGGCAGCCTCGATCAGCAGGCAGTGGCAGCAGATCGGCACGCGGCTGCGGACCCCGCCCTCGCCGCCGAACAGCCGCCCTCCGTGGGGACAGAGCGATCCGCAGCTGAGGTGGTGGATCCGCATAACCCGGCGGCGAGTCTAAAGAGACCTACCGGGCCGCGGCGCTCTATCGTTCGCGGCCCGCGCCGGAGTGGCGGAATTGGCATACGCGATCGGCTCAAAATCGATTGCCCTTTATGGGCTTGTGGGTTCGAGTCCCACCTCCGGCATGCCAGGCGGCGGCGGACCGGCGCGATGCGGCGTCCTCAGTCGCCCGAATATCGCTGCTATTCGGGCTCCCGGCGTC
>DATHUE010000078.1:0-8342 GCA_035462545.1 Solirubrobacterales bacterium | reverse complement strand
GGGAATTCTCGTCCACCCGCCGGGATATCTGAAACGGGTCCGCGAGATCACCCGCGCCTTCGACATTCCGCTCATCGCCGACGAGGTCGCTGTCGGTTTCGGACGAACCGGGACGATGTTCGCCTGCGAGCAGGAAGCCGTCGCCCCCGACTTCCTCTGCGTCGCCAAGGGGATCACCGGCGGCTACATGCCGCTCGCCGCGACCCTCACCACCGAGGCGGTCTACGAGGCGTTCCTCGGCGCCCCGACCGACCAGCGCACCTTCTTCCACGGCCACACCTACACCGGCAACCCGCTCGCCTGCGCGGCGGCGCTCGCCAACCTCGACCTGTTCGAGAGCGAGCGGACGATCGAGCGGCTGCAGCCGAAGATCTCGCTGCTCTGGGGATTGCTGGAAGGGATCGAGGCGATGCCCGAGGTCGCCGAGGTGCGGGGCCGCGGCTTCATGGTGGGAATCGACCTCGGCGAACACGACCCGGACAAGCGGCTCGGCCACCAGGTGACGCTGGAGGCGCGTCGCCGCGGCGCGATCGTGCGCCCGCTGGGCGACACCGTCGTGCTGATGCCGCCGCTGGCGATCTCCGAAGCGGAGCTGCGCCGGCTGCTCGAGATCGTCAGGGAGTCCGTGGAAGCAGTCTGCGTGCCGACGATCAGGCGAGCCGGCCCGCTGACGCGGCTCGCCCGCTTCGCCAAAGCCGCCTGAGAAATTCTGTGATGGATCCTCGCTAGCCCCGTAGTACGGGCATGAGCGAGACTCTGGTCGCGACCGCCCCCCAGGACCTGCCCCGCGAGGACGGTATGGAATTCGACCAGCTATACCGCTCCAGCCGCGACGACGTCTACGCCTATGCCGCCGGGCTGTTGCGCGACCCGGCGGCGGCCGAGGACGTCACCGCGACCGCCTTCGAGCGCGCCTATCGCAAGCGCTCCCGCTTCGACCCGGAGCGCGGCAGCGCCCGCGCCTGGCTGTTCGGGATCGCCCGCAACGCGGCGCTCGACGAGCTGCGCCGCCGCGGCAAGCACGCTGCGCTGACGAGCGAGCCGGCCGACGCCGAGAGCCTCGCCGCTCACCCCGCCGAGGGCGCCGAGCGCCGCCTCGCCCTCGCCGGGGCGCTGCGACTGCTGGCGCCCCGCGAGCGCGAGCTGGTCGCGCTCAAGTTCTTCGCCGGCCTCTCCAACGGGGAGATCGCCGGGGTGCTCGGGATCTCCGAGTCCAACGCCGGCACCCGGCTGCACCGGGTTCTGGACAAGCTGAGGGAGGCATGCGATGAAGTCGCCTGACGATCTGGCCCTGGCCGCCGAGCTGCGCGCCCTGCGCCCCACGCCCCGCGCCGAGTTCGCCGCCGAGCTCGACGACCGCGCCGCCGCCGGCTTCCCGCGCCGCCGGCGCGGCGGCGCGTTCAGCCGTCTCACCGAGCGCTTCCAGATCGCCCCCCGGCGGCTGCTCGCCCCCGCCGGTGGCCTCGCCCTCGCGACGGTCCTCGTCGCCACCGTGGTTGTGATTGGCAGTGAGACTGGGTCCGACAGCTCGACCTCTGAAAGAGGAAGCGTGCTGTCTGAAGTGCACCTCTTCGACGCTGGAGACCCGCGGCGCACGCCAGCGGGAGAGGCCGCCGCAGGCATGGCGCAGCCCAGCACCGACGGGGGGGCATCGGCTGGCGGGGCCGAAATCCGGTCCAGCGTCCCCAGCAGCGCTAACCCCGCCTCCGGCCCCTTCGCCTCGCAAACCGACAAGCGGGCGATCGAACGCTCGGCGCAGCTGACGCTCGGCACGGAGCCCGAGAACGTGCGCCGCGCCGCCGGCAAGGTGTTCGAGTCGGTCCACGCCTACGACGGGATCGTGCTGCGCTCGGCGATCGAGGACGGGTCGGCTGGCGAGGCCGGCGCCAGCTTCGAGCTGCTGATCCCCAGCGCCAGGCTCGGCGACGCGCTCGCCTCCTTCTCGGAGATCGCCGAGGTGCGCTCGCGCCAGGAGGCGACCGCCGACGTCACCGCGAAGACGATCGGCCTCGGCGAACGGCTGCAGGATTCGCGCGCGACGATCCAGGGCCTGCTCGCCCAGCTCGCCGCCGCCGACACCGACGCCGAGCGGGTCGCGGCCGAAACGGAGCTGCGCGACGAGCGCTTCCGCGCCGCCGCCCTCCGCTCCCGGCTCACCGACCTCGAGCGCCGGGCCAACCTCTCCCGCGTCTCGCTCGAGATCGAGACCGGCGAGACCGGGACGGCGCCCACCGAGGAGGACGGGACCTGGGGCCTCGGCGACGCGCTCGGCGATGCCGGCCAGATCCTCGAGGTCGCCGCCGGCGTCCTCCTGATCGCCCTCGCGATCCTCGCCCCGGTCGCCCTCCTCATAACGCTCGCCTGGCTCGCCCGCCGCACCGGCGTCCGCCGCGCCCGCCAACGCGCGCTCGGCTGAGCTCGGGTCGTAGTTCAAGCATTGTGGTCCCCATAGGGCCCAAAACTCTTGAGCTACGGCGCTAGGGTGAGCCGATGGAGGCGAGGAGACGTGGGCCGGCGGAGGCGCCTAACGACGGCGAGCCGGCGACGCCGCGGCCGGCCGCCTCGGTCGTGCTGCTGCGGCACGGCGGCCGTCACCAGGATCGCGGGCTCGAGGTGCTGCTGCTGCGGCGCACCCAGGAGGCCCGCTTCATGCCCGGCGTCTGGGTCTTCCCGGGCGGCTCGGTCGACCCGTGCGACGGCGAAGGCGAAGCCTGCTACAGCGCCTGCGCGGTCCGCGAGCTGAAAGAGGAGGCCGGGATCGAGCTGCCCGCCGACTCCGAGCTGGTCCTGTTCTCGCGCTGGATCACGCCGGAGATCATCAGCACCCGCTTCGACGCCTGGTTCTTCCTCGCCCTCGCCCCACCCCACGCGGAGCCACAGCCGGACGGAGTGGAGACGAACGAAGGCAACTGGTACTCGCCCGAGGTCGCCCTGCGGGCGCTGGAGACCGGCGGCATGGCGATCGCCTTCCCGACGATCCGCCAGTTGCAGGCGCTGCGCGAGTTCGGCAGCGCCGAGGAGGCGATCGCCGCCCACCGCGAAGCGACCGTCGAGCCAATCCTGCCGAAGCTGACCGGCGAAGGGGAGGAACAGCGCCTCGCCCTGCCGGGCGATCCCGACTACCCCGCCTGAGCCGTCGTCGGCGCGTCCGGAAACGGCTCCAGCCCCGCGTGCCAGGGGCCGGGCGGGTAGGTGTGGATGCCGCTCTCGTCCATCTCCCCCTGCAGGCGCCGGAACAGCTCGCCGGCGTGGCGCAGCACCCCCGCCAGTTCCTCCTCGCTGCGCTCGCGCAGCCGCCAGAGGAACCAGAGCTGACGGTCGTTGATCCCGAAGTCGAGCTCGCCCGACATCGTCGTCGCCCAGTCGAGGAAGCCGGGACCGAACAGCTCTCGCAGCGCCACCGGGTCGTACTCCTTCGGCACCGTCGCCAGGAAGCGCTTGTTGAAATCGAGCGACTCGAACTCGACCTTGCGTTGGAAACGCTGGGTGACGACCTCGTGCCCCTCGATCGATTCGACGTTGAAGGCCGGCACCACCTGCGCCAGGTCCGGCATATGGGCCTTGGCGAGCACCGCCCCCGGCAGCACCGCCTTGTTGAAGAGGCTGCCGGCCTCGCGCTCGTCGGCATCGCAGGAGGAGCCCCAGAAGCCTTCGGCGAGCTGACCGGTGAGGCGGTTCGTGCCGCCGACGCAGAGCGCCACCGGCCCGTCTTTGGGGTTGATACCGCCGACCGGCTCGTAGGTGAGCCCGTGCCGCTGGCCGTAACCGCTGACGATCCCGGCCCAGTCTTCGGCTTCCTGCTTGGCGCCCATTGTTCCCGATCCTATTCGCGGCTAGGATTGGCTTCCCGCCCCGGTCGACCCAACAGGAGCCTCAATTGACCATCGCCATCATCGTCGTCGTCGCGATTCTCGTGATCGCGGTCATCTACTACATCGCGAAGCGCAACTCGATCATCGCCGCGCGCAACCGGGTCGACGAGTCTTGGAGCGGGATCGACGTGCAGCTGAAGCGCCGCCACGACCTCGTCCCCAACCTGGTCGAGACGGTCAAAGGCTACGCCGCGCACGAGAGCGAGGTGTTCGAGAAGGCGACCAAAGCCCGGGCCGAGGCGATGTCCGCCCACAGCGTCGGCGACACCTCCAAAGCCGAGTCGCAGCTGACCGGGGCGCTGACCGACCTCCGCGCCGTCGCCGAGAACTACCCGACCCTGCGGGCAACCGAGAACTTCCAGCAGCTGAGCCGCAATCTGTCCGAGCTCGAGGACGAGATCCAGGCTTCGCGCCGGATCTACAACTCCAACGTCCAGTCCTACAACACGGACATCCAGCAGTTCCCCGGCTCGATCATCGCCAACCAGGGCGGCTTCACCGAGCGCGAGTTCTTCGAGATCGACGCGGCCGAGCGCGAGCCGGTGGCGGTCAGCTTCGACAAATAGATCGCTGGGGCCGATCTACACTTGAGGGCATGACCGCGACCGGATCAGCGACGCTCTGGATCTGCGAGAGCTGCGGGTTCATCTACGACCCCGCCGTCGGCGACCCCGACGGCGGCATCCCGCCGGGAACCGCCTTCGAGGACATCCCCAAAGACTGGTTCTGCCCGGTCTGCGGCGCCCGCACCAGCGACTTCAGGCCGCTCGAGCCGGGCGAGGCCTGAGCCCCGCCCGCCCCGGCCCGGCCCTGGGAACCCGATGAGCCGCTTCGACTACGACTGGCTGGTGATCGGGTCGGGGTTCGGCGGCTCGGTCTCCGCTCTGCGCCTGGCCGAGAAGGGCTACGAGGTCGGGGTGCTGGAGTGCGGCAAGCGCTTCCGCGACGAGGACTTCCCGAAATCGACCTGGGACCTGCGCCGCTACTTCTGGGCGCCCCGGCTCGGGCTGCGCGGGATCTTCCGCCTCAGCACCTTCAAGGACGTCTCCGTGGTCAGCGGCTGCGGAGTCGGCGGCGGCAGCCTCGGCTACGCGAACACGCTCTACGTCCCCCCCAAGGCCTTCTTCCAGGACCGGCAGTGGGCGGACCTCGACGACTGGGAGGCGAAGCTCGCGCCGCACTACGCCGAGGCGCAGCGGATGCTCGGCGTCGCTGTCCACGAGCACGACGACCCCGCCGACACGCTGCTGCGCGAGTTCGGCGAGCACCTCGGCGTCGGCGACACCTACCGCAAGACCCCGGTCGGGATCTTCATGGGCGAGCCGGGCGAGACCGTTCCCGACCCCTACTTCGGCGGCGAGGGGCCCGACCGCACCGGCTGCCAGCTCTGCGGCCGCTGCATGGTCGGCTGCCCCCACGGCGCCAAGAACACGCTGGTCAAGAACTACCTCTGGCTGGCCGAACGTCGCGGCGCCGAGGTGAGCGCCGACCGCACCGTGACCGAGATCCGGCCGCTCGGCGCCGCCGACGGCAGCGAGGGCTACGCGGTGACGAGCGAGCGCTCGGGGATGCTGCGGGGCCGCGACCGCCGCACCGTCACCGCCCGCGGCGTGGTCGTCGCCGCCGGCGCCCTCGGCACCAACAAGCTGCTGCAGCGCTGCCGTCTCGGCGGTGCCCTGCCGCGCATCTCCTCCAGGCTCGGCGAGCTGGTCCGGACCAACAGCGAGATGGTCCTCGCCGTCACCGTCCCCGACGACTACCCCGACGACCTGACCAAACGGGTCGCGATCAGCGGCAGCATCTACCCCGACCCCTACACCCACATCGAGACCGTCACCTACGGCAAAGCCGGCGACTCGATGAACGCGCTCTACACGCTGCTGGTCGGCGACGGCACCCGGGTCACGCGGCCCCTGAAGCTGCTGGCGCAGATCGTCCGCCACCCGAAGCGCTTCGCCCAGGTGATGTGGCCGAAGGGGTGGTCGCGGCGGACGATCATCGTGCTGGTGATGCAGGCGCTCGACAACGCGATCGCCCTACGGCCGAAGCTGAAGCGCTCCGGCGACGTGCGGCTGCAGACCGAACAGAACCCCGACAAACCGAACCCGACCTTCATCCCGGTCGCCAACCAGGCGGCCGAATGGCTGGCGGAGCGCACCGGCGGCATCGCCCAGAGCTCGATCCAGGAGGCGCTGATGAACGTGCCGACCACCGCCCACATCCTCGGCGGCGCGGTGATCGGCCACGGTCCCGAGGACGGGGTGGTCGACAGCCGCCAGCGCGTCTTCGGCTACGAGAACCTGCTGGTCTGCGACGGCGCCGCGGTGCCGGCCAACGTCGGCGTCAACCCGAGCCTGACGATCACCGCCCTGGCCGAGCACGCGATCAGCCACGTGCCGCCGGCGGGCGAGGCCGCGACCCCGGAGCGGGCCGCGGCCGGGTCGGGCGCCTAGGCCGAGGCCAGGCGCTCGCCGACGTAGTCCCAGTTGACGACGTTCCAGAACGCGTCGATGTAGTCGGGGCGCTTGTTCTGGTACTTCAGGTAGTAGGCGTGCTCCCAGACGTCGCAGCCCAGCAGCGGCGTCTTGCCGTCGGAGATCGGCGAGTCCTGGTTGGCGGTTTTGACCACGGCGAGGCCGGAATCGTCCTTGACCAGCCAGGCCCAGCCGGAGCCGAACTGGGTGATGCCGGCTTCCTTGAACTCGCTCTTGAAGGCGTCGAAGGAGCCGAACGCGTCGGCGATCGCGGAGCCGACCTCGCCGCCCGGCTCGCCGCCGCCGTCGGGGCTCAGCATCTGCCAGAAGAGGCTGTGGTTGTAGTGGCCGCCGCCGTTGTTGCGGACCGGCGCCTGCTTGTCGGCCGGCAGGCTGGAGAGGTTCTTGAGCACGTCCTCGACGTCGCGGTCGGCCCACTCCGTCCCCTCGAGGGCGGCGTTGGCTTTGTCGACGTAGGCCTGGTGGTGCTTGTCGTGGTGGACCCGCATCGTCGCCTCGTCGATGTGAGGCTCGAGCGCGTCGTAGGCATAGGGAAGGTCGGGAACCGAGAAAGCCATCTGGCATCTCCTTCAACTGGTCGATTTCGAAACTCGACCGCAGCCTAGCGGCGGTCGCCCTTCGGGCGCCGCGCTATTCGGCCGCGCCGAACTGGGCGCGCGGCACCGCTTCCGGGTCACCTCCGGTCCAGGCGACGAACCGGTACCAGGCCGGCTTCGCCTCGCGCGAGCCGGTGAGCAGCCCGGCGCTGCTGCAGAACTGGCAGGTGTTGGGCTCATCAGCCCAGCTGAACCACCAGACGCCCCCGATCCGCCAGCGCCGGCGGTTGGCCGAGAGCATCGCGAAGGAGCGCGAGAGCTGGGTCGCCTGACCCCGCAGGCCGCGCTCCCAGCGGGTCGGGCCGGGATCCGATCCCCAGCCGATCTCGGTCACGTAGAGCGGCGTCGCGGCGTCGCCGTGAGCGCGCATGATCCGCCGCATGTTGAGGATCTGGGCGCGCATCGCCGTCGCCTCGCCGACGTAGGGGTGGAGGGCGACGCCGTCGAAGAACCGCTTCACCCCACGCACCCTGTACATCCGGTTGAGGAAGTCGCCGGTGGCGATGTTGGGCGGGATCTGCAGCGGCACCCCGAAGAAGCCGCCGACGACCACCTCGGCCCGGGGGTCCTCCCGTTTGATGACCCGGCCCGAGAGGCGGATCAGCGCCCCGAACCGGGCGGGACTGGGATCGTTGGCGAAGCTGATGATGTTCTGCTCGTTCCAGATCTCCCAGCGCCGGATCGGCAGGTAGGGCAGCTCCTCTTCCCCGCGCCAGAAGCCGCCGCCGGGGCCGTAGCGCCGCACCGCGTCCTGCAGGAAGCGCGTCCAGGCCCAGCGCTCCCAGCCGTTGCGGATCGGCATGTCGGCGATGTCGCCGGCGACCCAGTCGGGCGTCCCCCAGAGGAAGGGCATGATCTGGATCCCGTTTTCGGCGGCGAGGCGGACGTCGTGGTCGAACGCGGTCCAGTCCGGTTTCACCGCCGCCCGGTTGTCGCGCTGGATGCTGCTCCAGGCCATCGGCAGCCGCGCGTTGACGATCCCCGCTTCCCGCATCAGCCGGTAGTCCTTGGCGTTGGCCGCGTTCTGCGGCGAGATCCCGATCAGGCGCGCCGGCAGGTTGGCCGCCGCCGTCCCCGGCAGCGCCAGTGCCGCCAGCGCCACGACCAGTGCGAGCTTGCTCGTCATCGCCTGCTTCGACCCCCCACGCAGCGCAAAGTAGCGGCCTCACGCGGACGATGACCGCCCCGACCCGCCCCCTCTGAGATAATCGCCCCCTCTCGGGGCGTGGCGCAGCCTGGTAGCGCGCACCGTTCGGGTCGGTGAGGTCCCGAGTTCAAATCTCGGCGCCCCGATAGGCAGGATCCCTCAGAAGACCGCGATGTTCCGAGGGCGGCACCTGTGAAGCCCTGCGCGACCGCGACATGCGGTCAGCAGGGCT
>DATHUE010000077.1:0-6612 GCA_035462545.1 Solirubrobacterales bacterium | reverse complement strand
TCTCCTTCGGCACCGCGATCTTGCCGACGTCGTGCAGGAGGGCGCCGAACTCGACGTTGCGGCGCTGGCGCGAGTCGAGCCCGAGCGCGTCGCTGACCGCGAGCGAGAGTTCGACCACGCCGCGGCTGTGGCTGCCGGTGTACTCGTCGTCGGCCTCGACCACGTCGCCGAGCAGCATCGCCGTCCCCTGGTAGGCCTCGCTCAGCTCGACCGCGTGGTCGACGCGGGCTTTGCGCTCGCCGGAGAGCACCGCCAGCACCGCCGCCAGCGGGATCACGAGCAGGACGACGCCGGCGCCGAGCTCGACCGCGGCGAAGGCCGCCAGCAGCCCGACCGGGGCGAGGGCGGCGTCGAGCGCGTAGACGGGGGCGACAAGGCGCAGCTCCGCCCGCGGCGAGGTGCCGTCGATCAACCAGCTGCGGACCGTGGTGGCGGCGAAGTCGAACCCGAGCTGGGCCGCCAGCGCCACTACATATATGGGCCACTCGTCCCAGCCGAACACCTGGGCGCCGGCGACGACCAGGACCAGGGCCGGCCCGACCGCGTGCCAGCAGTCGCCGAAGACATGGAAGGCGCGGTGGACGCTGGTGGCGCCGCTGGTGTAGTCGAGCAGGCGCCCCAGCGCCCAGCTGAGGCTGACCACGAAGGGCACGATCGGGGTGGGGAGGAGGAACAGCATCGGCACCAGCACCAGCTCGGTCGGCACCGTGTAGCCGTCGGCGATCTCGAACTTGGCGAAGCAGGTGGCGATGTAGGCGACGACCAGGACCAGCAGGGTGGGGGCGTCGAGCTCGCGGGGCGAGGTGAACAGCAGCGCCATCGCCAGGGCGACGACGAGGAAGGACAGAGCGGTCCAGGCTTCGACCGTGCGCTCGCGCCCTTCGGCCCGGGTTTTCTCCCGCTCGCGCCCGCGCGCGAAGAGACGCTCGACTTCTGGAGTTGAGGTGACGGATGCCATGGCTGGTGGATCGTCGAAATGGTGCGACCCGATGTTTCTATCGGCCGCCTGGGCGCGACTCTCCAGTCCCGCACAAGCCCCGTCACAAACTCCCACGCATCGGCTCAACCTAAAAATTAGTAAACGCTTGTTCGAAAGCGTTTAAGTAGGCGATCCGGGTGCCGATGTCTCCGCACAAGCAGTTCACAGCTGAATAAGGGCAAACCTGTCGCGAGGCAGGGACGCAAAGTCAGAGGTCTCCTCCGGAGATGGCTCAACTGCCAGCTTGGTTTAACCAACCAGGCTTTTTCGCCTGCTATTACGGAGGTTTGTCCCGAATGAAGCGCCTTCCCATCGCCCTTGCCAGTGCTGTTCTCGGTTTGGCTGTCTTTGCCGGCCCCGCGTCTGCCGCCTCGTGCGGCTACACCGGCGCCGAGCAGGTCTTCAAACCGTGGGGTGACTCGCTCAACTACGTGCTCGCTCCCGACGGCGGCTTCGAGGCCGGCGGTTCCGGCTGGACGCTGAACCGCGGTGCCACGGCGGTCGCCGGCAACGAGAGTTACTACCTCAACGATGCCGCCGACGACTCCTCGCTCTCGCTGCCTGCCGGCAGCTCGGCCTGGAGCCCGCCGATCTGCATGTCACTCGACACCCCGGTCTTCCGGATGCTCGCCCGCAACACCGGCGACCCCTCCTCGAAGCTCCGGGTCGAGGCCACCTTCAAGCTGCTCGGCCTCGTCCGCACCAACGTGGTCAACACCGTCACCGCCGGCCCCGAATGGGCCCCGACCCAGAAGATGTCGACGGTGCTCGGTCTCTCGACGATCGTCGGGACCTTGATTCCGAGTTCGATTCAGATTCGCATCACGCCGCTGGACAGCAAGGGTCAGTGGCAGGTCGATGACCTCTACATCGACCCCTTCGCCCGCCGCTAGGCGAGCCGCAGCCTCATTCGGGAAGGACCGCCGCCGGGCGCAACCCCGGCGGCGGTCCGCTTCCACCGCCTGCGCGGATTTGCGCGCGCGCCTTTCGGTCTTGCGCGCGGGGTTCTGTTTAGGTACTTGTGTAGTGATCTACCCGGGAGGGTCAAGGGGGGGAAGCGCCAAGGGTGGCAGGCGCTCCACTCAGATCCTGATCGGCCGGCCCCGGCCGCGGCGGCCCTTTCCTCGCCGTGGCCGGTGCCGACCATCGGTGGCACACAGCAAAGTCGAGGAACGGGGGGTTGCGTGTCCGAACGAGACGAGTTGGTGCGAAACATCGGCCTTGCGGGTCAGGCCGACCTCAGGAGGCTGATCGACGAGATGGCGACCCAGCTCGAGATGACCGTCGGCGAGGTTCTGCGCTTCGGCCCCTTCCTCTCCCGCGCCTGGATTGCCGGCGCCAAAGCCTTCCAGACCGAGATGCTCGCCCGCGAGATCGAAGCCGGCGGCGACTTTCCGGAGGGCTTCGACGAGGGCGAGGTCGGCAAGGAAGGCGAGGTTGGCAGGGAGGGCGAGGGCCTGGAGCGCTAGGCCCGGCCCTCGGCGGAGCCCGGCACGGGCTGTTCGAGCATGCGCCGGATTCGCCCCACGGTCTCGTCGAGTTCGTCCCGGATGTGCTCCCAGGCAACCCTGGTGGCACGGTAGCCATTCGCCATCAGCACCTGGTCTCGCCAGCGGTCGTGGCGAAAGGCGGGCGGCGTGGCGTGCGTCTCGGCGCCGTCGGTTTCGACGATCAGGCGCTGGCGCTCCCAGTAGAAGTCCGGCGTCAGCCTGTGGCCGTCGATGTGAAGGGTGCGGTTGCAGGCGGGTCGCTCGAAGCCCAGGGCGAGGAGTCGCGGCAGGACCCGTGCCTCGAAGATGCTGCGCACGTCCGGTACCTGACCATCCGGCGCCCGCCAGTCGTCGGCGATCGCGCGCAGGACGGGGAGGCCACGGCGACCTCTGCCGCGCTGCATCGCCCGGTCGAGGTCATCGAGGTCGAGCAGCTTCCGCACGGCCGCCTGCTCGACCGCAAGCCGCAGCGAGTAGGTGCCAAACGTCCCGGCCATGTCGACCAGCGTCCGCGCCGGCGTCGTGCAGGAAATGCCGGCAACCTCCGTTATCTCCTCCGGTGCGGGATAGCGACACCGGTGCGCCCGGATCCCGTCGATCTTCCGCCCCTGCTCGCAGGGCACGATCACGTCGATCGTCACCGGCCACTTGTCTCGCAGTCCCCAGAACGCCGCAGCGGTCGCGTGCGAGACCACCGCTTCGTCCCCGCAGGCGAATACCGCCGCCTTCAACAGGCCAACCCGCCCAAGCGACCGATGCCCAACCGCATACACCCCCCGATGCACCCGGTGCAGCCGACCCGTTTCGGCCCGTTTCGACGCGGCGTTGCGAGTCACTCCCGCCTCGCGAAGCTGATCCAGGGACATCACCCCCTGTTGTTGCGTTGCCTGGTCTCCGACAAGCGCGTCCCGGCGCTTCTCGCTCGCGCGGTTCTTTTGTCGCCCCATGCGCGTCTAAGGAACCGCGCGGCAAATCTCTCCCCCCTCCGCCCGAGTTGCGGTTCCTTTGTCGCGAGATAGGCGACTAAGGAACCACGCGGCGAACTGCGGCGGTGCCGGGCCTAGCGCGAGGCGCTGAGCTCGCCGCCGCGCTCGGTGCCGGCGATCAGCTCGTCGGGCGCCTTGCCCTCGGGGACGAAGCCGGACTTCATGCCGAAGTAGACCGCCTGGGGATGGTGGGCGACGATCGCCACGGTCGACTGCTCCGGCATCACGGCGAAGCCGTCGGAGAGGGTCATCCCGATCTCTTCGAGCCCGAGCAGGCGCCAGACCTTCTCGTGCTCTGACTGGTCCGGGCAGGCCGGGTAGCCCCAGGAGTAGCGGCGGCCCTGGTCGGCGTCGATCCCGAGCTCCCGGCGCACCTGCGAGTGCAGCCACTCCGCCAGGCCCTCGGCCGACTGGACGCCGAGGCCGTGCACGAAGAGCTGTTCGGCGAACTCGCCTTCGCGCTCCAGCCGCTCGATCAGCTCGGTCACTTCGGGGCCCACGGTCACCCCCTGCAGCGCGACCACGTCGCGCTCGCCGGAGTCGAGCGGCCGGAAGAAGTCGGCGAGGCAGATCCGGTCGTGCTTGGGCTGGCGCGGGAAGACCAGCCGCTCCAGCTCGCGCTCGGGGTCCTCGGGGTCGAAGACGACCAGCTCGTTGCCGTCGGCGTTGCAGGGGAAGTAGCCGAGCTTGGCCCGCGGGTGGAGGTAGTCCTGCTCGCGCCACATCCGCTCCAGCCGCGCCGCGAAGCCCTCCTCCTCGTCGGTGCCCTCGATCAGCTGGCGCCAGGCCTCGCCCTTCACCCCTTTGCCGCCCCAGTGCAGCTTGAACAGCACGTGGCGGTCCAGATAAGGGAAGACCTCGGCGAGGTCGGTGTCGACCTCGCGGGCGCCCCAGTACGGCGGCTCCGGGATCGGCGCGTCGGTCGCGGCCTTCGAGCGGACGCTGTCGTCGGTCACCGGCGGCGAGTCGTCGACCACGACCGGCTTCTCGCGCAGCTGCTGCGCCTCGCCACGGATCTTCTCGACCAGCGCCGCCCGCGCCTCGGAGTCGACCAGGGCGTCCATCGTGTCGAGCCCCTGGAAGGCGTACTTGCAGTAGAAGACCCCGGGCTCGTAGACGTCGTCGGACTCCTTGCCGTGCGGGTAGAGCGTGCGGCGGCCGAAGTCGCGGTTGATCGCGGCGCCGCCGATCAGCACCGGGAACTCGAGCCCGCGCTGGTGCAGCTCCTGGACGCAGATCGGCATCTGCTTCGAGGTCGAGACGAGCAGGGCGGAGAGGCCGATCGCGTCGGCCTCGTTCTCGACCGCGGCCTCGATGATCGCGTCGACCGGGACCTGCTTGCCGAGGTCGATCACCGTGTAGCCGTTGTTGGTGAGGATCGTGTTGACCAGCGACTTGCCGATGTCGTGGACGTCGCCGAACACGGTCGCGATCACGACCTTGCCCTTGGCGTGGCCCTCGATCCGGTCGAGGTGGTTCTCCAGCTGCGCCACGGCGCGCTTCATCACTTCGGCCGACTGCAGGACGAAGGGCAGGATCAGTTCGCCGGCGCCGAATTTGTCGCCGACCTCCTTCATCGCCGGCAGCAGCACCTCGTTCAGGGTCGGGACGGCGCCGATCTTCTCCACCGAGCGCTCGATCTGGTCCTCGACGCCGTCCTTCTTGCGGCGCAGGATGTGCCAGTGCAGGGCCTCCTCCGGCTCCATCCCCGCGGTCGGGTCGGCGGCCTCGGCCTCGCTCTCCTCGCCCTTCGACTCGAAGTGGGAGATGAAGCGCTCGAGCGCGTCGTCGCGGCGGTTGAAGACGAGGTCGTCGGTCAGCTCACGCTCCTCGTCGGGAATCTCGCCGTAGGGGGTGATGTGGTTCGGGTTGACCATCGCCAGGTCGAGCCCGGCCTCGACGCAGTGGTGGAGGAAGACCGAGTTGAGGACCGCGCGCGGCCGCGGCGAGACGCCGAAGCTGACGTTGGAGACCCCGAGCGAGGTCTTCACCCCGGGGATCTCCGCCTTGACCCGGCGGATCCCCTCGATCGTCTCCACCGCCGACGGGCGCCACTCCTCGTCGCCGGTGGTCAGGGTGAAGGTGAGCAGGTCGAAGATCAGCGCCTCGGGGTCGAGGCCGTGCTCGTCGCAGGCGATCTGCTTGATCCGCTGCGCGATCTCGACCTTGCGCTCGGCCGTCTTCGCCATCCCCACCTCGTCGATCGTCAGGGCGATCAGCGCCGCCCCGTGCGCCTTCGCCAGCGGGATCACGGTGTCGGCCTTGGCGCGGCCCGCCTCGAGGTTGACCGAGTTGACGATCGCCCGGCCGGGGATCGTCTCCAGCGCGGCCTGGATCACCTCGGGCTCGGTCGAGTCGACCTGGATCGGCGAGGGCTGGGTCAGCGAGACCCGCTTGACCACGGCGCTCATCTGCTCGTCCTCGTCCTGGCGCTCGGTCAGCGCCACGCAGACGTCGAGCACGTGGGCGCCGCCTTCGACCTGGTCTTCGGCAACCTGGACGAGCCCGTCGTAGGCGTCGGCGAGCAGCAGCTGCTTCGCCTTTTTCGAGCCCTGCGAGTTGACCCGCTCGCCGACCAGGGTCGGCCGCGGCTCCTGCACCAGCGGCGTCGAGGTCATCATCGAGGAGACCTCGATCGGACCCGGGGCGGGGCGCTCGCTCGGCTGCAGCTCGCCGCAGCGCGCGCGGATCGCGGCGATGTGCTCGGGGGTCGTCCCGCAGCAACCGCCGACGATGCCGACGCCGTAGCGCTCGACGAACTCGCCCAGGCTCGCCGCCAGTGGCTCCGGCTCTTCCGGAAAGATCGTCTCGCCGTCGGGCCCCTGCAGGGGCAGACCGGCGTTGGGGATGCAGTGGACCGGCAGCGGGCTGTGCTCGCCGAGGAAGCGGATCGCGTCGCGCATGTCCTCGGGGCCGGTCGAGCAGTTGAGCCCGACCACGTCGACGTCGAGCGCGGTCAGCGTCGTCAGCACCGCCTGGATGTCGGTGCCGAGCAGCATCTTGCCGCCGTTGGGCAGCAGCGAGACCGAGCACTGGATCGGCAGCCTGCGGCCGGTCGTCTCGAACGCCTCGCGGGCGCCGAAGATCGCCGCCTTGACCTCGAGGATGTCCTGCGCGGTCTCGATGATCAGCAGGTCCGCCCCACCCTGGATCAGGC
>DATHUE010000076.1:0-3446 GCA_035462545.1 Solirubrobacterales bacterium | reverse complement strand
CGGTAGGGGCCGCCGCGCTCGCGCTCGGCGACCAGCGCCGCCATCCCCTCCACCTTCACCCCTTTTACGTAACCGAGCCCGATCCGCACCCGCAACCCCCCGCGCGCCCGTTCGACGTGACACTCGACACCGCTGTGGTGGACGTCCGGGCCCGCCACCCGGATCCCTCGCCGGCGCGCGTCCTGGACCAAGGCGTCGGGCGGGTAGAAGCCCATCGGCTGCTCGTTCAGCAAGGCCGCCAGGAACTCCGGGCCGCGGTGGACTCGCAGCCAGGCAGAGTGGTAGGCGAGCAGCCCGAAAGCGGCCGAGTGCGCCTTCGGGAAGCCGAAGCCGGCGAACCCCTGGATCTGCTCCCAGACCCGCTCGGCCAGCTCGGCGGCGACGTCGTCGTGCTTGGCCATCGCTCCCTCGATGAAGTCGCGGTGGCTCTTCTCGATCTCTTCCGAAGAGCGCTTGCGGCTCATCGCCCGCCGCAGCTGCTCGGCCTTGGCGTGGGTGAAGCCGGCGAAGTCGACGGCCACCTCGAGCACCTGCTCCTGATAGACGATCGTCCCCAGGGTGGCCTTCAGCGCCCCCTCCAGCGAGGGGTGCTGGTAGGGGATCTCGTACTCGCGGCCTTCGTCTTCGCACTGGCGTTGGCGCCGGCGGCGCTCGATGTAGGGGTGGACGGCGCCACCCTGAATCGGCCCCGGCCGGACCAGCGCCACCTGCACGGTGAGATCGTCGAGGTTGCGGGGCAGGGTCCGCGGCAGCATCTGCATCTGCGCCCGGCTCTCGATCTGGAAGACGCCGGTGGTCTCCGCCTGGTGGATCGATTCGTAGGTCATCTCGTCGTCGAGCGGGATCCGCGACAGGTCGAGCCGTTCGTTCCGCGTTCGCTCGATCTCGACCACGCAGCGCTCGACCGCGGAGAGCATCCCCAGCCCCAGCAGGTCGATCTTCAGCAGCCGCGCATCGGAGCAGGAGTCCTTGTCCCACTGCAGGATCTGGCGACCCTCCATCGCCGCCGGCACGACCGGGCAGACGTCGAGGAGCGGCTCGGTCGAGATCACCATCCCCCCCGAGTGCTGGGAGGCGTGGCGGGGCAGGCCCATCATCTCGTCGGCGAGCTGGACCAGCTGCCGCCAGCCTGGCGAGGCGGCGCGGGCGGGGCCGATCGCGGCGGCGACGTCGAGTGCCATCTCGCCGCCGGACTCGTGGAGCGCGGCGGTCTTCGCGACCGCGTCGACCTCCTGCGGCCACAGGCCCAGCGCCTTGCCGAGGTCGCGGACGACGCCACGCGGCCGGTAGGTCGGGAAGGCGGCGACCAGGGCTGAGCGGTCGGCGGCGTAGACCTCGTGCACGCGCGGGATCAGGGCCTCGCGGATGTCACGCGGGAAGTCGAGGTCGATGTCCGGCATCGTCTGCGATTCCTCGTTGAGGAAGCGGCCGGAGAAGAGTTCGGCCTCGAGCGGATCGATGTGGGAGAGGCCGGTGAGGAAACAGACGATCGAGCTGACGCTGGAGCCGCGGCCGCGGCCCGGCGGCAGCACCCCGCGGACCGAGTTCCCCCGCACCTCGGCGGCAACCTCGCGGGCCAGCTCCAGCAGCTCATGGTGGAGGAGGAAAAAGCCGGAGAGACGAAGGTGGCGGATCGTCTTCAGCTCTTCCTCCAGCCGCGCTTCAGCCGCGGAACGGTGCCGGCTGCCGGCGTAGCGGTGGGCGAGCAGGTCGCGGCTGAGCCGGGCGAGCTCGCGGTCCGCCCCGGCATCCTCGGCGCGCGGGTAACGGTAGCCCAGCTCGGTGGTCAGATCGAAGCGGAGGCGGTCGGCGAGCCGCACCGTCTCCGCCACCGCCTGCGGGTGCTCGGCGAAGCGTTCGGCCATCCGCTGCGGCGAGCGCAGGACCGAAGCGAGGTTGCCGCGCCGCTGCGGCTCGGACTCCGCCAGCGTCATCCCCATCCCGATCGCGACGAGCGCGTCCTGGACCCGGGCGCGGGCCTTGGTGTGGGCGTGGACGTTGCCGGTCGCGACGCTGGGGACGCCAAGGCGGTCGGCGAGCTGCTCGAGCCAGCGGTTGCGGGCGCGGTCGTGCCGCCAGAAGGGCCGCTGCAGCTCGACCCGGAACCGATCGCGGCCGAAGGCGTCCCGCAACCGCCGCCCCAAGTGCTCGGCCCGCTCGGTCCGCTGCCGCTCCCAGGCACCGGCAAGGACGCCGTCGCGAGCGCAGCCGGAGAGGCAGACCAGCCCCTCGGCCCGCTCTTCGACCTGCTCCAGAGCGACCCAGGGCCGGCTGGCCCGGCGCTGCGGATCGTCGCGGGTGTGGGAGTGGGCCGCGGTCAGCAACCGGCAGAGGTTGCGGTACCCGCCTGCCTCTTCGACCAGCAACGTCAGGTGAGCCAGCTCCCCCGTCGGCGGGCCGATTCCGTCCTCTATATGGACGCCTTCTTTCCCCCGGCCCGTAGGCAGCGCGACGGTCAGCTCGGCGCCGACGATCGGCCGCAGGGCCCGGCCCTTGCAGGCCTCGGCGAGCTCGCGCGAACCCCAGACCCCATCGTGGTCGGTAAGGGCGATCGCCTCGTAGCCGCGCTGCTCGGCCGCCGCCGCCAGCTCCAGCGGCGTCGAGGCTCCGTCGAGGAAGGAGAAGGCCGAGTGCGAGTGGAGCTCGACGTATGGAGCGCTGCCGGTCATCGCTCACCCGCTCACGCCCGCTGCCTATACCAGCGCCCGCTGAAGATGCTGCGGAAGACGACGGCGGCGCGCCCGTCGACGAGCGCCAGCTCGAAGTAGCGGCGCCCCAGCGGTCGCGGCGTCCACCAGCGGTCTTCCACCGCCCACTCCTCGCGGACCGCGGCGACTTCGACGCCCCCCACCGTCCGCGGCGGGCCGTCGCCGTCGGCCTCGACCTCGACCGGCCGGGGCGCGTAGAGGCGGCGGGTCTCTGTCGCCACGGCCATGGCCTAGATCTCCGGAAAGGGAGTGAGGACGGCCCAGCGCTCCGGCACCCGCGAGGCGGAGTCGACCGGCAGCACCCGCAGCAGCGCCCGCGCCCCCTGCGCGGCCCGTACCTCGCGCACCGCTTCGCCGAGCCGCCGTCGGCGCGGCTCCTCGCCGCCTACCGCCAGCGACAGCTGGTCTCCCTCCGGCGGCCCCAGCGCCAGCGCCCGCAGGCCCAGCGCCGAGGCCGGCCCCGGCAGCGCCTCCAGCCGCGGCGCCAGCAGCGAGCGCAGGACCCGGGCCGAGGCGGTCGGCTGCCCCAGGCCCTGCTCGACGCTCCAGCTGCCGCCGGCGCAGAGGCGGGCACCGAGCCGCACCCCCAGCAGAGTGCGGCCGCGGCGTTGAGGGAGCGCCAGCAGCCGGTCGACGAGCAGCGCCAGGGCACGGTCGAGCTGGCGCCCGGCGACCCCCTCCGGCAGCTCGACCCGCTCGGCCAGGTCGGCGTGGGGCCGGCGCGGGCGCAGCGGCTCG